>JAKLKF010000192.1 GCA_023150805.1 Myxococcota bacterium
GCCGCTGGTGTTCATCGTCGCGCCGATCAGCTTGTCACCGACGCGCTTCGTGACGGGAAGCGGTTCGCCCGTGAGCATCGACTCGTCGAGCGCGCTGCTGCCCTCAACGACGACACCGTCCACCGGCACCTTCTCGCCGGGACAGGAGCTGGAGCCCGGGGTCTACGACATCACCGCCTGGTTCGGCGACAGCAGCCTGCCGGCGGGCACGGTGAGCGTGCAGGCCGGCCACACGTCGACGGTGACCTGCAACGCGAGCTTCCTGCGCTGCCAGGCGCGCTGAGCCCGCTCGCGCCCGGGGCGGGCCCGCGTTACCCGCGCGGCCCCTTCCCACCGCCGGCCGCCTGCGCGCGCCGGCCCGGAGTGAGCCATGGCCATCGAGCGCACCCTGTCCATCGTCAAGCCCGACGCCACCCGCAAGAACCTGGTCGGCAAGATCGTCGCCCGCTTCGAGGAGGAGGGCCTGCGGATCTGCGCCATGCGCAAGATCCACATGAGCCTGCGCGAGGCCGAGGGCTTCTACGCCGTGCACAAGGGCCGCCCCTTCTTCGGCGAGCTGACCGCCTTCATGAGCAGCGGCCCCTGCGTGGTCATGGTCCTCGAGGGCGAGAACGCCATCCTGCGCAACCGCGAGATCATGGGCGCGACCAACCCCGCCCAGGCCGCCGAGGGCACGCTGCGCAAGCTCTACGCCGCCAGCATCGGCGAGAACGCCGTGCACGGCTCCGACGCGCCGGAGACGGCCGCCACCGAGATCGCCTACTTCTTCTCGGCGCTCGACCTGCACTGATCCGCCTGCGACCTGCCGCCGCGGGGCCGTCCGCCCACCGACCGATGCGGGGGGCTCCGCAGCTCGCGCTCGCGTCCGTCGCGCCGGGCGCTATGCTGCGCCGACGGAGGCTGAATGGCACCCAAGCAGCTCGGCGACGGCTACCACCTCTCCCTGTCCATCGGCAAGGCGCTGTGGGACGACCTGGTGGGCGCGGCGTTGCCGCTCACGGTCCAGCAGGGGGACTTCGACCTGATGCCGATGCTGCACCAGGGCGTAAGGCAGCTCCAGGTCAAGGAGAAGGTCGTCGCGCTGCTGGAGGACCGCCAGCCGCCGCCGATGGTGACCCGCGCCCGCGAGCGGGCGGCCAGCATCTGGGGTCGCCGGCGCGGCCAGGTCTACAAGACGGTCAAGGACATCGTGACGGTCTCCGGCGACTGGAAGCTGGAGGTCGACGACAAGGGCACCGAGTTCCACTACGCCCACCAGAAGATCGGCGTCGACGCCCACGTGAAGGCGACGGTCCACGGCAAGGCCCGGCTGCTCAAGAACAACCTGGAGTTCCCCTTCACGCTGGAGAAGCGCCTGGGCGCCACCTGCTACCTGGGCGACATCCAGTACGACCAGGCCGGCCGGGCCGTCGTGGGTTCGGTCCAGCAGCCGGCCATCGACCTGGGGGATCACGTGGTCTTCAAGCTGCTCAACCGCGCCGCGGCGATGGTGCTCGAGCAGCAGACGGCCCGCTTCTCGCGCATCCCCATCCTCAAGAAGGACCAGCTCGAGGAGCTGGTCTCCCCGGCCGGCGGCCCGCTCAAGCTGCAGATGGGCGTCGAGGACGTGATGATCGAGGTGACCGAGGAGAACCTCACGCTGAAGGTCCGCTTCGGCTTCAAGCAGCTCCAGCTCACCGGCTGAGGGCCACCCGGCGCCGCCTCACCAGGCGGGGGCGTGGCCCCGGGTCCAGGCGGCCACCAGCGCCGGCAGCGCGCGCTCGGCGCCCTCGCGGCGCGTCGCGTGGAAGGCGCCGCCGCTCGGCTCGGGGTTGATCTCCAGGCAGCGGGCGCCCGCCCGGCGCGCCAGGTCGACGAAGCCGGCCGCCGGGTAGACCACGCCGCTGGTGCCCACCGACAGGAACACGGCGCAGCGCGACAGCGCCTGGCCGATCTCGTCCAGGTGCATCGGCACCTCGCCGAACCAGACGATGTCCGGCCGCAGCGGCGCCCCGCAGCGGGTGCAGGTGGCGGTAGGGTCCTGGGCCCCCTGCACGGCCACGACCGGGTGCCGGTGCCGATCCCGCTCGCAGCACAGCCGCCCCAGGGCGCCATGCATCTCCAGCACCTCGGCCCGAAGGCCCGCGTCCACCGCGGCGCGCCCGAGCAGGCCGTCGACGTTCTGGGTGACCAGCGTGACCCGGTCGGCGCCCCACGCCTCCTGCAGCGCGACCAGGGCGTGGTGCCCGGGGTTCGGCGCGACCTCGACCACCCCCAGCCGCCGCGTGTCGTAGAAGGCGCGCACCAGGTCGCGGTCGGCGAACCAGGCCTCGGGCGTGGCCAGCTCGGTCGCCCGGTGGCCACGCCACCAGCCGCCCGGGCCGCGGAAGGTGGGCACCCCGGAGGCGGCCGAGAGGCCGGCCCCCGACAGGATCACGACCCGCTCCTGCGGGCGAGGGGCAGACCAGGGCATCGCCGGACTCTACCCGACCAGGTCGGACAGCGCGGCGTCCAGGTCGGGGAAGCGGAAGCGGAAGCCGGGGTCGGCCAGCAGGGCCCGGGGCACCGCCCGCGTCGAGGCGAGCAGCGCCTGCTCGGCCAGCTCGGCGCCCATCGCCAGCTTGAGCGCCGCCGCCGGGACCGGCAGGACCGCCGGGCGGTGCAGCGCCCGCCCCAGCGCGGTGGCGAAGTCGCGCTGCCGCACGATCCCGGGGCTGACGACGTTGTGGGCCCCCGCCATGGTGGGCGTGGCCAGCGCGTGCCGGATGACCCCGACCACGTCCTGCAGGTGCACCCAGGGGAACCACTGCCGGCCCGAGCCCATCGGCCCGCCCCCGCCCAGCCGGAAGGCTGGCAGCATCCGCCCCAGCGCGCCGCCGCGGGCGGACAGCACGATGCCGATGCGCAGGCGCACCACGCGGACGCCCAGCGCCTCGGCCGGTCGCACCTCGTCCTCCCAGGCCTGGCAGACCTCGGCCAGGAAGCCGACGCCCGGCGGGGCGTCCTCCGGCAGCTCCTCGTCGCCGCGGTCGCCGTAGAAGCCCACCGCGCTGGCCGAGACCAGCACGCCCGGCCGCTCGGCGGGTGGCAGGCCCCGCAGCCAGGAGACCAGCGTCCGGCTGCCCTGGACCCGGCTGTCCATCACCTCGCGCTTCCAGGCCTCGGTCCACCGGCGATCCGCCACCCCCGCGCCGGCCAGGTGCACCACCGCGCCGAAGCGGCGGCCGCGGTCGTGCAGGCGTCCGGCCGCCGGCTCCCACCAGGGCGCGTCCCCGCCGCGGTCCTGGCGGGGCAGGGGGATCACGTCGAGCGCGTCGGCCAGGGCGCGACCGACCAGGCCCGTCGCGCCCGTCACCAGGATGGGGTGTGCGTCCATGGCGGAGACGTATCCGGCTCCCGCGTCACTCCCAGCCCTGCTCCAGGCTGGCCCAGCTCCGCCAGGCGTCCGGCGCACCCACCCGCAGGCGGATCACGCCCTCGATGGCCTGCTCGGGCACCGGCCCCCACCACCGGGAGTCGAGGGCCCGATCCCGGTCGTCGGCCAGCAGGTACCAGTGGCCCTGGGGCACCAGCACCGCCTCGGACAGGTAGGGGGCGGGGGGCTTGCGCAGCCGCACCAGCCACTCCCGCGCCCGCGCCGGCGGCTTGGACCACAGCACCTCCTTCATCAGGCGGTCGCCCTCCAGCATCCCCATGTCGGTCTGCCGGATGCGCTTGCTGTCCACCCGCACGCCGTTCTCGTCCCAGGACACCTTGGCACCGCCACCCGCCAGGGTGCGGCGCACCACTCGGCGGCCGGGATCCAGCGGGTCCCGCAGCACGACCAGGTCGCCGCGCAGCGGGGGGACGGGCAGCACCCACACCAGGTCCGCCGGCTGGAGCGCCGGGCTCATCTCCAGGTCGGTGATCCGCCGCGCGGGCAGGGCCAGCAGGCCGACCAGCAGCAGGGTCAGGGCGGCGACGACCTTGAGCCAGCGCATCGGGGGCGCCTCCGGAGCGAGAGGGAGGGGCCCCGCCTATCCGCCGCCGGCGGGCGGCGTCGGGCCTTGTCTCGCCGCGCGGAGGCCCGGCGCGGGCGCTCCGGGTCGGTGCTACCCTCTCCCCCCCTCCCGGAGTGCCCCATGCGCCCCGCCGCCCTGTCGATCCTGCCGCTGCTGCTGGCCCTCAGCCCCCCCGCGTTGGCCCTCGACCTCTTCCTGGTCGACGACGGGGACGGCAACACCGACGACCTGGTCTCCGAGCTGGAGTCCTGGGGCCACACGGTCACGCTGAGCTCCGACGACTTCGGCGTCATCGAGTACGACTTCACCGGCGCCGAGCGGGGGCTCGACCTGGCCGACTACGACGCCGTCATCTGGCTCGATGGCGCCGAGGCGACCTGGTACGAGATGCCGGACGCCGGGCAGGTGGCGCTCTTCGACTTCGTCAACGGCGGCGGGGGGCTGCTGCTCTTCGGCTCCACCGGCTACCAGTACGCCTACTACGGCTCCTACGGCTCCTACGGCGGCATGGTGCCCCTGCGGGACTCCGACTACACCGGCAACCAGAGCTGGACGGTCGAGGTGGGGGGGCACCCCCTGGCCGAGGGCTGGTCGCTGGGCGACAGCTTCACCCCGGACTCGGGGCTCATCCGGGACAGCACCGCCTCCTCGGGCTCGGTCGTCTTCACCTTCACCCGCTATGGCGACGAGTACGACGCCGGCGCGGCCGTCGGCCTGGGCGCGGGCCGCCTGGTCCAGTACGCGCTGTGGGGCAACACCACCTCGTCCTTCTCGACCTACGAGACCAACTGGTCGGACGGCAACGTCAGCCAGCTCGTGGAGAACGCGCTGCAGTGGATCGTGCTGCGCCCCCCGGAGCTGAGCCTGGACGGGTCCTACACCGTGGCGGCCGAGTCCTCGGTCACCCTGCGCCCCGACAGCGCCGCCGACCCGGACGGCGGCAGCGTGACCTACGCCTGGGACGTCGGCCGGGACGGCACCACCGACGGCACCGCCACCAGCCTGGTCTTCTCCGCGGCCGGCTACGACGGGCCGGACAGCGAGGCGGTCCGGCTGACCGTGTCCGATGACGAAGGAACGTCCACGACGGCGGACACGACCGTCACGATCACCAACGTGGCGCCCGCGGTGCTGTCGATCGACGACTCGGGCTCGCTGTCCGAGGGCAGCGGCGGCAGCCTGTCGGTGGAGTACGTCGACGTGGAGGCCGCCGACACGCACACCATCTCCTGGTCCTTCGGGGACGGCGCGACGGCGACCGGCGCCAGCACCAGCCACACCTGGACAGACAACGGACGGTACACGGTCACCGTGACCGTCACCGATGACGACGGGGGAGCGGACAGCCTGAGCTACACCCAGGTCGTCACCAACGTCGCGCCGACCCTGACGGGAGACCCCGCCACCGAGGCCTGGCAGGGCGCTCTGTACACCTTCACGCCGGGCGTGAGCGACCCGGGCAGCTCCGACACCTTCACCTTCGACGGAGACGTGCCGGACGGCGCCTCGCTGGACGCCACGACCGGCCGGGTGTCGTGGACCCCCTCCGCCGACCAGCTCGGCGACCACCTGCTCCGGATCACGGTCACCGACGACGACGGCGCCACGGACGCGATGAACTGGACGGTCACGGTCAGCTTCCTCGACGACGACGGCGACGGCCTACCCGACGACTGGGAGGACGGCTTCGGCCTGGACCCGGGGGACCCGGCGGACGCCCTGGGGGACGAGGACGGGGACGGCCGGACGGCCCTGGACGAGTACGAGGGCGGCACCGACCCCACCGAGTACGACGGCCCGGGCGCCCCCACCCTGCTCTCGCCGGCGGACGGTGAGCGCCTGGGCGCGGTGCCGCCGGTGCTGCAGGTGGGCAACGCCACCGCGCCCCTGGGCCAGGACCTGACCTACGGCTTCGAGGTCTACGCCGACGCCGCGCTCACCGACCGGGTGACCAGCGTCGCGGGGCGCGCGCCCGGCTCGGGCAGCACCACCGAGTGGCTGCTGGGCGGCGCCACGCTGGAGGAGAACACCGACTACTGGTGGACGGCCACGGCGGCCGACGACTTCGTCGAGGGGCCCGCCGCGTCGCCGGCCTTCTCCTTCTTCGTCAACGCCGTGAACGAGGCGCCGGGGGCCCCGGGCATCGGCAGCCCCTTCGACGGCGGCATCGTCGAGACGCTGACGCCGGACCTGGTGCTCACCGCGGCGGTGGATCCCGATCGCGACGCGCTGACCTACCGCGCCGTGCTGCGGGATCCCGCGGGCGCGGTGGTGGCCGAGCTGGCCGACCTGCCCGAGGTGGGCGGTACCGCGACGGGCACCCTGGCCACGCCGCTGGCCGAGGACACCGAGTACTGCTGGTCCGGCCTGGCCGTCGACCCCGGCGGGCTGGAGAGCCTGTCCTCGTCGACCGCCTGCTTCCTGGTGGACCTGGAGAACGACCCGCCGTCCGCGCCGACGATCCTCAGCCCGACCGAGGGGCAGCAGGTCGAGCCCTCCGCCCTGGTCGTCCGCATCCAGGACGGTGTGGACCCCGAGGGGCGGGCGATCCGCCACGAGTTCCAGCTCGACTCGGTCGCCTCCTTCGACAGCGCCGCCCTGCAGGCCGCCTGGGTGAAGGCGGACGGCGACGGCACCTCGGACTGGGCCCCGCCCCTGGCCCTGGATGCGGGCGCCACCTGGTACCTGCGCGTGCGCTGCGACGACGGCGGCGCCCAGAGCGCGTGGACCACGGTCACCTTCCAGACCGCGGGCGCCCCCGGCGCGCCGACCGCCCCCGACCTGCTCAGCCCGGCCAACGGCGAGACGGTGGCGGGCGCCTGGTCCTACACGCTGGCCAACGCCTGGGATCCCGACGGCCAGGCGCTGACCTACGAGGTCCTGGTGGTGGACCGCCTCGGCGGCACGGTGCTCTCGGGCGAGGGGCTGCCCGAGGGCGAGGGGCAGACCACCTGGACGCCCGAGGCCCTGCCCGACGGCGTCTACTCCTGGACCGCGCGGGCGGTGGACGAGAGCGGGAACGCCAGCCCGTGGGCCCAGGCCTGGGTCTTCCAGGTAGGCGCGGGCGTGAGCGGCGACGGCGGTGCCGACGGTGGGGCCGACAGCGGGGCCGGCATGCAGGTCGCGGGTGAAGGCTGCGGCTGCGCCAGCGGGGGCGAAGGCGCCGGCGGTGGCCGGGCCCTGGTGGCCGGCCTGGTCGGCCTGCTCGGGCTGGCCTGGCGGCGCCGCCGCGCGGGGCCCGCGTGAAGCTCGCCGCCGTCCAGTACCGGCCCCCTCGCAGCCGTCCGACGCGCGCCCGCGCCGACCTGGTGCGCCTGGCCCACGCGGCGGTGGACGCCGGCGCCGGCATGGTCGTCCTGCCCGAGCTGGCGACCTCGGGCTACGTCTGGCCCTCGGCCCAGGCGATCCTCCCGGTGGCCGAGCCCCCCGACGGCCCCACCTTCCAGGCGCTGCGGGCGGTGGCGCAGCGCGGCGCCTGGATCGTCTGCGGCTACGTCGAACGGGACCCCGACGGCGGGCTGTACAACGCGGCGCTGGTGATCCGGCCCGACGGCGAGCTGGCCCTGTCCTACCGCAAGGTCCTGCTCTTCGAGCTGGACACGACCTGGGCCCGGCCGGGGACCCGGCGCGCCCTGGTGCGCACCGAGGCCGGCGAGGTCGCGCCCGCCATCTGCATGGACCTGAACGATCCCCGCCTGCAGACCTGGCTGGCCATGGTCCAGCCCGACGTGCTGGCCTTCTGCACGAGCTGGGTCGAGGAGGGCTACGACGTGCACGCCTACTGGCGCTCCCAGCTCCGCGCCTGGCGTGGCTGGATGGTGGCCGCCGACCGCTGGGGCGAGGAGTCCGGCGTGCGCTTCGCCGGCCGCTCGGCGATCGTCGCCCCGGGCGGGCGGGTGGCGGCCAGCGCCGAGGCCGAGGGGGACGCCGTCGTGGTGGTCGACACCGAGGAGTGGGGCCGCGCCCACGGCGCCGACTCGGTGCAGACCTCGGCCGACCGCAGCCGCTGGGGCTGAGGCTCAGCGCTGCCGGGCCGCCGGCTCCTCGCAGCCGGCAGGATCCCAGGACGCGTCGGAGAGGACCCAGCGCCCGGGCGTGGCCGGATGGGAGGCGCAGGCCCCCGCCGGGCTGTAGCCCTCCAGCAAGCGGGTGCTGGCGGTGTCCAGCTCCGGCAGCGGCACGGTCACCACGCCCCCCGGGGTGACCTTCGCGCCCTGGAGCAGGTCGGCGCCGTCCGGCCCGAACAGCGCCGTCACCGCCTGGCTGCTGCCGTTGACCAGCACCAGCTCGCCCGTGCTCCGGCACCCCCCGGCCAGCGCGGCCAGCAGCGGCAGGAGCAGGTGCGGGCGGGACCGCGGCATCCAGGCCTCCTCTCGAGGTCAACGTAGACGGGGTCGGCCGCCGTCGCCCGGGCGAGTTGTCACGCCATGTCACGAAGGTGCGCGGGGGCTTGCCCGGCACCGGCAGGGCGCTCCGTTCAGCCGCGGGCGCGGGCCCGCTCCCACAGCCACCACGCGGGCGCCCCCGCCAGCAGCACCCCCAGCCAGGGCAGCGTCGCCAGGCCGCGGCTGTCGGGATCCAGCAGGTCGCCGCGCACGACCAGGGCCGTCATCGCGGCGCTGGCCAGCAGGAACAGGCCGGGCACCAGGGGATAGCCCCAGCAGCGGAAGGGCCGGGGCCGGTCGGGCTCGCGCCACCGCAGCACGAACAGGCTGAGCGCGGTGAGCCCGTAGAAGATCCACATCGTGAAGGTGAAGCCGTCGGCCAGCCGCTGGAAGGGGCTCTGCTCGGTCACGCCGACCAGCAGCGGGTGCCACAGGGCCAGCAGCGCCAGCAGGAGCTGGGCCCACAGCGAGGGCGCCGGCGTCTGGAAGCGGCCGTGCACCCCCGCCAGCGATCGGAAGAGCAGGCCGTCGCGGGCCTGGGCGAAGGTCACGCGGGCGCCGGTCAGCACGGCGCTGTGGCTGGCGCCCACCGCGCTCACCAGGACGATCAGCGCGACCAGCCGCCCCCCCGCCGGTCCCAGCAGCCGCTGCATCAGCGCCGGCGCGACCGTGTCGGCGGCCCGGATCTCCGCCAGGGGGAGCACCCAGTGGTAGGCGGCGTTGACCGCCAGGTACAGCGCGGTCACGGCCAGGGTCCCGCCCAGGAAGATCCGCGGCAGGTTGCGCTGCGGCTGCTTCACCTCGCCGGCGATGGCGCCCACGTCGGCCCAGCCGTCGTAGGTCCACAGGATCCCGAGCATGGCCGGCCCCAGGGCCAGGCTCCAGTGCACGGGGGGCGGGCCGGCACGCAGGTGGTCGGGGCTCCCGCCAGGCAGGGTGAAGGCCAGCGCGACGATCGCCACCAGCGCCAGCACCTTGGCCCCGGTGAGCACCCGGGCGACGGCGACCGCCATGCCCACGCCCCGCACGTTGATGATCGTGAGCGTGAGGAGGATCCCGCTGGTCAGTCCGTTGACCAGCAGGCTGCGGGCCAGGGGATCCGCCGGCGAGACGGCGGCCAGGGACAGGGCGTGCTCGGCGGCGATCACGGCGATGCCGGCCGCGGCGAAGGGCTTGCTGATCAGCAGGTAGGTCCAGCCGAAGGCGAAGGCCACCGCCCGGCCCAGCCCCTGGTGCAGGAAGACGTAGACCCCGCCGGAGCGGGGCATCATCGTCGCCAGCTCGGCGAAGGTCAGCGCCCCGCAGAAGGACAGCAGCCCCCCCAGCAGCCACAGGCCCAGGATCAGGACCGGGCTCCCGAGCTGCTGCGCCACGAAGGGCGGCGTGCGGAAGATGCCGGTGCCGATGATGACGCCCATCATCAGGGCCACGGCGCCCAGGGGCGCGATGCGGCGCGGCAGGTCGGGATCGCCCTGCATCCCCGGCGGCTACCGGCCCAGCCAGCCGCGGGCGCGCAGGCGCTCGGCCTCGGCGCGGGCCAGGCCCAGGTCCTCCTCCAGCCGGCGACGCAGGTCCACCGCCGCGTCCAGCTCGCTGTTCTTCTTGCGCAGGTCCGCCTCCAGGGCCTGCAGGCGGGTCTCGTCCACGCGGGCGCGGGCCAGCTCGGCCTCCAGGCGCTGCCGCTCGGCCTGGCTGGCGCCCAGCTCGGCCGTCTTCTTCTGCACGTCGGCCTCCAGGGCGGCGCAGCGGGCCCGGGCGCCGTCCAGGTCGGCCAGGGCCTGCTCGCTGCGGCCGCCGAGCACGGCGATGGCCTCGCGCTTGAAGCCCGCCACCTCGTCGATGGCCCGCGTCAGCCGGTCCACCGTGCCCAGCAGCTGCTGGACCCGGGCGGTCAGCTCCGCCACCTCGACCCGCTTGCCCACGGCCTCGGCCTCGGCCCGGGCCATCGCCTCGGCGGCGTGGTGGGCCCGCGCCTCGGCCTCGGCCGCCCGC
>JAKLKF010000193.1 GCA_023150805.1 Myxococcota bacterium
GCGGCGGCGACGGGGGTGGCGGCGACGGCGGCGGCGGTGACGGGGGCGGCGGCGACGGGGGCGGCGGCGACGGCGGCGGCGGCGACGGCGGCACCAGCGAGGTGGCGGCGCACAGCGGGCGCTGGATCTACAGCTCGGTGGACGTGGTCACCACCTCCTGCGAGGCCGTGGTCGACTTCCTGCCGACGGCCGCAGGCAGCACCTTCTTCGTCACCGACTCGACCACGGCCAGCTTCACCAAGGAGATCTCCGAGCTGGCCGAGTCCACCACCTGCACCCTGGGCGGCGGCGGGCTCTTCACCTGCGCCGACATCGTGGGCGAGTTCGCGGTCGCCGAGTACGACGTCATGCTGCCGACCTCGCTGTCGGCCGACGGCGTGCTCTTCGACGAGCTGACGATGGAGGGCAGCTACCAGGTCGAGCTGGACTGCGTCGGGGACAACTGCGACCTGGCCGAGGTCGTGTACGGCTTCACCTTCCCCTGCACCTTCGACCTGGACTGGGCGGCCAGCCACGAGAGCGCCGGCTGAGCACAGCGCGGGCGCCGCGCGGTGACCTGTCAACAGCGGTCACGCGGCGGCCGGGGCACACAACCGGCGGGGAGGGTGGGCCGAATGGGGGGAGCGTGAGGGCCGCGCGGACCGGCCCTCCCACCCACGGAGCCCCCCATGCGCAGCCCCATCCTCGCCATCCTCGCCGCCACCAGCCTGAGCGCCTGCGAGCTTCCCTCCGACCTGTTCGACGACCTCGAGCGGGAGCTGGGCGACCCGGACGGCGAGTGGCTGGTCGTGCAGGAGATCACCCCCACCAGCGACGGCGCCGGCCCCGGCTACAGCCCGATGGACGGCCGGTGGGTCTACACCTCGCTGGCGGCCCACAGCGAGTCCTGCCAGGGCGCCCTGGACCTGCTCGACCTGGACGCGGCCAACGACTTCTTCGTCAACGGTGCGGGCGCCGCGACCTTCACCATGACCCTGCCCGAGCTGGGCGTGGACGCGACCTGCGCGGTGGACGCCCAGGGCGGCTGGGACTGCGGCGAGCTGCTGGGCACGCTGACCGACGAGGACATGGACGCCACCGTCTACGTCGCCATCGAGGTGAGCGGCCTGCTGGTCACGGCCGAGGCCATGGAGGGTGACGTCGGCGCGGTCGCGACCTGCCAGGGCCAGGACTGCGACCAGGCCGCCGTGGCGCTGCAGTCGACCTTCCCCTGCACGGCCGACGGCCAGTGGTCCGCCACGCACGAGGGCCCGCAGTAGCGCCGCGGACCGGCCCCGAGCCGGACCCAGCGAGGCGGTAGCGGTCGCAGGCGGGGGCGGTGTCCCAGGGACAGAAGCCCCCGCCTCGACGCGTTCCGGGGGCCCCACCCGGAGACCCCATGCCTCGCCTCGCCCCCCTCCCCCGCTTGCTTCCCCTCCTCGCCGCGGCGCTGCTGCCGGCCTGCCACATCGGCGGCGGCGACCGTTCCTGGAGCTTCCCCGACCAGGTGGACGGGGTCGACGTCCGCCTGTCCAACGGCAGCATCACCGCGCTGCCCGCGCCCGACGGGATCGTGCGCATCGACTGGTCCGGCGGCGGCCTGGGCAACCAGAAGATCCACCCCGATCCGGTGGTCACCGACGGCGTGGTCTGGCTGGACGCGCTGTGCGGGGCCACCTGCGGCGGGGACATCACCGTCTGGCTGCCCCCGGGGGTGGACTTCTCCGCCCAGCTCGACAAGGGGGACGTCGCCGTGGAGCTGCCCGCGCGCGCCGACCTGCGCGCCTGCGCCGCGATGGGCTCGGTGTGGCTGGAGGTGCCCGCCGGCGCCTGGGACCTGCAGGTCGACGTGGGCGTGGGCGAGCTGTGGGTCGAGGGCGTGAACCACGACCCCACCTCGCCCGAGCGCATCGAGGCCTGCGTCGCGACCGGCGACCTGGAGATCCTCGGCACCTGAGCCGGGCGCGCCGCCTCAGGCGGTGCGCGTCACCAGGTGGTAGCCGAAGGCGGTCTCGATGACGCCGCTCACCTGCCCCGGCTGCATGCCGAAGGCGGCGGTCTCGAACTCGGGCACCATCTGGCCGCGGCCGAAGAAGCCCAGGTCGCCGCCCTGCGCGGCGCTGGGGCAGTCGCTGTGCTGGCGGGCCAGCGCGGCGAAGTCCCCGCCCGCCGCGAGCTGGCGCTGCAGGTCCTCGATGCCGGCCAGCGCCTGCTCCTTGCTGCGCGTGGCGGAGGAGCGGGCCGAGCCGGCGTACATGAGCAGGATGTGAGAGGCGCGGACGCGGGACATGGAAGCTCCGAAGGGGCCGATGGGCCCCGGCAGGGGTGGAGGAGGGTCCCAGCGGCTAACCTGACCGTCCCGCGCCGCCCGACCCGAGCCCTGCCCGATGCCCCTGCTGCCCGCCGCCGTCGCGACCGTTGTCGCCCTGGTCCTGTGCTTCGTGCCTCTCTTCGACCTGCTGGGCTACGAGTCGGCGGCGGCGATGGGCGCGGTGCTGGGCCTGCTGGTCCTCTCCCGCACCGCCTGGGCCTTCGACCGCGGGCGCCTGCCCCCGCCCCTGGCCTCGCCCCACGGCCCGGTCGAGGCCTTCCTCGCCCTGCTGCCGGGCCACCTGGCGCTGGTGCTGCCGCCCGCGGGCGTGCTGCTGCTCAACGCCCTGCGGGTGAAGAACTGCGACCTTTCGCTGGGGATCAGCTTCTGGGCGCTCATCCCAGCCGTGAGCGTGATCGCCGGGCAGGCCCTGGCCTTCGCCGTCTCCTGGCTGCCGCGGGCGCGGCTGCCGGCGGCCCTGCTGCTGGTGGGTGCCCAGTCCGCGGCCTTCCTGTGGCGGCTGGCGACCGATCCGCCCATCGCCGGCCACACCTGGACCATCGGCTGGTTCGCCGGCTCCATCTACGACGAGGCGCTGGACCTGCCGCCGGCGCTGCTCTGGGCGCGGCTGGGCGTGCTGCTGGGCAGCCTGGGACTGGTGCTGGCGCTGGAGCTGGCCTGGCGACTGCGGGGGGGGCGCCCGGCCCGGCGCGCCGGCCTGGCGCTGGTCCTGGTGCTCCTGGCGCTGGGCACCCTGCACCACCAGCGCGCCGACCTGGGCATCCAGCACGACCAGGCCAGCGTGAAGGCGGCCCTGGGCGGCCGCCTGGAGTCCGAGCACTTCGTCATCTGGTACGACCCGGCCAGCCTGGACGCGGAGGGGCGGCGGCGCATCGTCGAGGACCACGAGTTCCGCTACGCCGAGCTGCAGGCCTTCTTCGACGAGGACCCGGTCGCCTGGAAGGGCCGCCGCATCGAGAGCTTCGTCTACCCCAACCGCGCGGTGCAGCAGGCGCTGCTGGGCAGCCGCCGCACCCTGGTGGCGCGCCCCTGGACCCACCAGATGCACATCCGCTGGAGCGGCACCGGCGACACGGTGCTGGCCCACGAGCTGGCGCACCTGTTCAGCGCGCCCTTCGGGGCGGGCCCGCTGCGCCTGCCGATGCGCCTGGGCGGGCTGGTGCCCGACCTGGCCCTGATCGAGGGGGTCGCCAGCGCCGCGGACGCGCCGCCCGACGAGCTCACCGCCCACCAGAGCGCCCGCGCGATGCGGGAGCTCGGCCTGGCCGCCGACCTGCGCGCGCTGATGGGCCCGGCGGGCTTCTGGACCCAGCCCGGACGGCGGGCCTACACCCTGGTCAGCTCCTTCGTGCAGTGGCTGATCGAGACCCGCGGCATCGCGTCCTTCAAGCGCGCCTACGGATCGGGAGACCTGGGCGCCGCCTACGGCATGCCCCTGGACGAGCTGGTCGGGCAGTGGGAGGCCTGGGTCGACCAGGTGCCGCTGTCCGACGGCGAGCGCGCCCTGGCCGGGCACCGCTACCGGGGGGGCAGCATCTTCGGCAAGGTCTGCGCCCGCACCGTGGCCGAGCTCGAGCGGCAGGCCGAGCTTGCCGAGGCGCGGGGCGACCTGGACCAGGCCATGGTGCTGCGGGAGCGGCTGTCCGCGCTGCTTCCCCGCCAGGTGGACCCGGCGCTGGAGCTGGCCCGCCTGCGCGCCCGCCGGGGCGAGCACGACCTGGCGCTGGCGCTGGCCAACGGGCTGCTCGCCCGCGAGGACCTGGGGCCGATCCGCACCGTGCAGGTCCAGGAGCTGGCCGGCGACCTGCGCTGGGAGCAGGGGCAGGCCGAGGGCGCCGCCGCCACCTACACCGCCTGCCTGGCCGACGGCCTGGACGAGGCGACCCAGCGTCGGCTGGCGGCCAAGGCCCAGGCCGCCGCCAGCCCCGTCGCCGCGGCCCGGGAGCGTGGCCGCGCGTGGTTCCTGGACCTGGATCTGGGCGGCGGCCCCCGGCTGTGGACGGCGCTGTCCTGGGCCGACGCCGCGCCCGGCGACCCGCTGGCGCGCACCCTGGTGGGCCGGGCGCTGCACCAGCAGGGCCAGCACGCCGACGCGATCCCCTGGCTGGCCGGCCCCCGGGGGACGCTCTCGCCGGAGGTGGCCGACGACGAGCGCTGGCTGCTGCTGGCCGAGGCGGCCTGGATGAGCGGGCAGCCCCTGCTGGCCGAGGGGACCTGCACCGCCCTGCTGCAGCACACGCGCAGCAGCCGGGTACGCGCCCTGGCGCAGGAGTGCCTGGCCCGTGGGCGCTGGGCGCGCACCGGCCGGGTGCGCTGAGAGGGGCCCGCCGGGGCGCTCAGTCGCGCCGGGCGGCCTGCACGAAGGCGGTGCCGTGGCTGTTGTAGGTGACCGTCGCCAGGTCGGGGTGGGCGGCGACGAAGTCCACGAAGCCGCGGTAGCCCTGGGCGCGCGGCTGGAAGCCCGGCAGGCGCAGGCGGATGCGCTCCAGCAGCACGGTGGGCGCGGTCGGCACGGCCAGGTCGGCGACGGCCGCGGCCAGGGCGGCGCGCAGCTCCGGCAGCGTGGGCAGGGGGGCTCCGGCGGGCGGCAGCGCGCCCAGCGCCGCGCTGCGCTCCACCTCGGCCGTGTCCTCGTCCGCCTCGTCGACCCCCTCCTCCAGCAGCCGCTCCAGGCGCTCCTCGTCCGCCGGCCCGACCACCAGCAGCTCCAGCGTGGAGCGCGACAGCTCCTGGCCCGTCCGCGCCAGGCCGCTGCGGGCGCGCGCCGCCATCGCCGCGTCGATCCGGTCCAGGGCCTGGGCGTCGCTCACCCCATCCTCGGCGCGCCACAGGGGCTCCCCCTCGGGCGAGGACCCGCTGGAGTGCAGCAGCCGCGCCCGGCGGAGCAGGACCATCGCCTTGCGCAGCTCGGTGTCGGTGTGCCGGTCCCCCAGCCGGTCGCGCAGGTGCTCGACCAGCGCCGGCCACGCGCGGTCCTGTTCCAGGTCCAGGATCGCGCGGCGCGCGCCGAGCAGCACGTCGGCCTCGACCGGCCTCCAGCCGGCCTTGCGCAGCACCCGCAGGGCCTGCTGCACCGGGTCGGCCGGCTCCGCCGCCGGTCCGCCGGGGCCGCCACCGTTGCCGTTGCCCGGATCGCCGGCGCCCGCCTCCACCACCGAGCGCACGTGCGAGGTCCCGTGCTCGTCCACCCGCAGGGCGACCAGGTCGGGGTGGGCCTTCAAGAAGGCGTTGAAGGCGCGGAAGCCGTAGTCGCGCTCGTCGAAGGCGGGGTTGGCGGCGAGCAGGCGCTGCTTGATGGTCGCGGGGTTGACCTCGCGGTCGACGCCGGCGATGGCCTTGAGCAGCAGCTCGCGCGCGTCCAGCCGCCCCTCGATGGCGCGACGGGCGGCCGCCCGCTGGTGGGCCCCGTTGCCGGCCGCCGGACGCGCGCGCGACCGGACCAGGCTGTCGGCGTAGATGAACTGGGTGCAGTGGTGCATCACCACCTCGCTGAGCACCGAGCGCGGCCCGCAGCCGACGGCGTGGACCGAGCGCTCCCGCAGGCGGCGGAAGACCGGCGTGAAGTCGGAGTCGCCGGTCACCAGGACCACGCAGCCCACCGCCGGGAAGCGCGAGAGGTGGTCCATCACGTCGACGGCGATCTGGATGTCGGCCGAGTTCTTGCCCTTGACCGGCAGGAAGGTCTGCACCAGCTCGAAGCCGTAGCGCGTCAGGTCGCCCAGGAAGGCCGGCGAGCCGACGGCGCGCCAGTCGGCGTAGGCCCTGCGGTGGCGCACGGCGCCGTAGTCGGCGACCCGCTCGAGCAGGTCGGCCAGCGCCTCGCCAGCCATCCAGGTCGCGTTCTCGGCGTCCACGAAGACGGCGACGTCGCGGCTCCAGGGGGAGAGCTCGGGGAGCTCGGGGGGAGGCTGGGACATGGACCCTCGCAAGGCCGGCGCGGCAGGCCGGCGCCGGCGCAGAGCGTAGCAGCAGCCCGCGGCAGGTCGCCGCGGCTATGCTGCGCCGTCTCTTCGCCCGCCCCTCTCGGAGGCTCGATGCCCGTCCTCGCCCTCGCCCCGCTGCTGCTCGCCGGACTCGCGCCGACCGCCCAGGCGGCCGGCTTCTACTACTCGGACTCCGGCACGCGCGCGATGGCCCGCGGCGGCGCCTTCGTGGCCGGCGCCGACGACCTGTCGGCCCAGTACTACAACCCCGCCGCGCTGATGAACCTGGACCGACCCCAGGTCTACGTCAACTACACGATGTTCCACCAGAGCGTGAACTTCACGCGCGAGGACCTGGACGAGACCGGCGCGGTGACCGAGACCTGGCCCACCGTGAAGAACGGCGCGGCGCCGATGCAGATCCCCGCCTTCGGCGTGGGCCACCACTTCGGGCTGCCTCACACCTACTTCGCCTTCGGCATGTGGACGCCGATGGCGCCCAGCCTGAGCTTCCCCGGCGACGGCTCGACCCACTACACGCTCAAGGACTCGCTGACCTGGCAGATCTGGGGCGGCCCCAGCGTGGCGCAGCGCATCGGCTGGCTCTCGGTCGGCCTGGGCGTGCACTGGACGCTCATCCGCGCCGAGCAGTCGCTGGACCTGATGGTCTGCCAGGACGAGGCGCCCTTCGACAACGTGATCGGCACCTGCCCCGAGGACGCCAGCCCCGAGGAGAACGACCTGCACGCCCAGCTCAAGATGTACGACCCGGCCAGCCTGGCGGGCAACTTCGGCGTGCTGGCCGAGCCCGTGCCCTGGCTGTCCATCGGCGCCAGCGTGCTGCCGCCGCTCGACGTCAAGGGCAAGGGCAGCCTGGAGGTCCAGCTCGCCGAGGACCACTGGCTGGTCGAGGGCGACGGCGACGGCAACGCCAACCTGATCTCCAGCGAGCCGGCGATCGACGACGACGTCACCGTGCTGCTGAACATGCCGTGGATCGTGCGCATGGGCGTGGCGGTGCGGCCCGTGCCCGAGGTCGAGGTCGAGGCGGCCGCGATCTACCAGCGCTGGTCGAGCGCCAAGGAGATCCGCGTCACCGACGTCGACCTGGTGCTGGAGTCGACGGGCTCGCCCATCCTGCCCGACGACCAGACCATCACCGACGACGTGGTCCTGCCCCAGGGCTACCAGGACGCCTGGAGCCTGCGCCTGGGCGGCGACGCCGACGTCACCGACTTCCTCACGGTGCGGGCCGGTGGCTTCTGGGAGTCCAGCGCCATCCCGACCGAGGTGCTGACCGTGACCCTGGTCGACGGCCCCAAGTGGGGCGTCGGCGGCGGCCTGTCGGCGCGCATCAAGGACCGGGTGAGCGTCGACGCCGGCTTCCTGCAGACCTTCATCGCCGACCAGCACATCCGCAACAGCCGGTCCTACCGCATCGAGGTGCCCGTCGACCTGACGGCCGTGGGCTTCAACGGCGCCCCCCTGGAGATCAAGAACGGCCAGGCGGTCGGCAACGGCAAGATGGAGTCCAGCGTGACCACCGGCAGCGTCGGCCTCACCTTCCTGTGGGGGAGAAGCCAGGCGGAGCTGGCGGCGAACTGAAGCCGGCGGGCTGCACCCGGTCCCAGTCCCGAGACCGCGGCGGGGGCCCGAAGCGGGCGGGGCCCGTCTCCTTCCGACCCTCGCTGCCCAGCGGCGGCGGCGCGCAGCGCGGGGGCCCCTGCTGCCCGGGGCGCAGCCGCCACCAGGTCAACCCCTCCTCTCGCCCCGCCGGCGGCCCCAGCAAGGGCGAGAGCCGGGCCACCAGCTCGTCGGCGGGGGCTTCGCCCAGGCGCTCCTCGTGCAGGACGACCGCCCGGAAGCCCAGCGCGTGCAGGCGGCCGGACTCGGTGCGCAGGCAGGGGTCCGGGCGGCGGCGCTCCGGCTCCTCGTGCAGCCGCACCAGGGCGCTGCGCGGCAGCATCGGCGAGCCGTGCGGCGAGGGCGCGGCCTGGACCGGGTGGCCGTGCGCGAGGCTCCACAGCATCGAGCGGTCGCTGTCGGCCTGGTCGGCCTTCTCCACCGGGTGCTCGCCCGGCAGCTCCAGCACGGCGCCTTCGGGGAGCGCGGCGTAGACCCGGGCGACCGGGGGCGGCGGGCGGGTGTCGAAGGCGGCGGGGGCCCGCAGCCGCCAGCTCCCGCCGTCGAGCAGGAGCAGGGCGCCCACACCCAGGGCGAGCAGCCGGCCGCGGCGCCCGTCCAGCGCGGGTCCCAGGCCGACCGCACCGGCCAGCGCGACCAGGGGCCCGACCGCCAGCGCCAGGCGGCCCCAGTCGTTGAGCCCGCCGACCAGGGGCACCGCCCGGGCGACCAGCCAGGCCGGACCGAGCCAGCGCCCGAAGGCCTCGCCGGGGGTGAAGCGGGGGCCCAGGCACAGCACCGCCAGGCCGAGCGCCAGCAGCCCCAGGGCCCGCGGGCTCCTCCAGGCGGCGCGGGCCGCCAGCGCCAGGGCCACGAGCCCGAGGTAGGGCGGCACGGCGGTGTCGAAGGCCGGGCGCCAGGCGTCCAGGCGGAGCGCGCCGGGCAGCTCCACCGGCGGCGCGTCCGCCCCCAGGCTCTCCAGGCCCCCCAGGCGATCCAGCCACCAGGGCGCGGTGCCGAGGTGGGCCAGGAGCATGGGCAGGCAGAGGGCGGCGGCCGGCAGGAGGACCGCCACGAGCCGCGCGGCGAGGCGGCCCGGAGGCACGCGAGCCTGCCCCGCCAGCACCAGCACCGCGGGGGCCAGGACCAGCCCCGCGAGCAGCAGCGGCTGCCAGCCGCAGTGCGCCAGCGCCGCCAGGGCCAGGACCGCCGCGACGAGCCGCCCCACCTGCCAGCGGGGCCCCCAGGTGCGCGCCAGCAACGCCAGCAGCGGCAGCACCAGCGCCAGGCCCAGCAGCTCGCTGCGCCCCAGCGGCAGTCCACCCCACAGGTAGGGCGTCCCCACGGCGCCGGCGGTGGCGACGGCCGCCACCAGGGGCCGGTCCGGCGCGAGCTGGCGCCCCAGGGCCCAGGCGCCCAGGGACAGCGCCAGCAGGTGCAGCAGGTGCAGCAGGTTCCAGGCCAGCGTGGCGCCCGGCAGGCCCGCCAGGGCGTCCAGTGGCGCCACCAGCAGCAGGTGCAGCGGGTCGACCAGGTCCAGCCGCGCGCCGCCCGGCCAGGCGACCAGGGTGCTGTCCCGGACGAAGGGGCCGTGGCGCCCCAGCCCCCGCGCAGCGGTCACCAGGCCCCACAGGTGGGCCGCCCCTTCGCCGTCGGGGGCGCCCAGGGCCAGGGACATCGGCGCGCGCGCCACGGGCGCCGCCATCCAGGCCAGGCCCAGGGCGGTCGCCAGCCCTGCCAGGGCGCGCGCCGCGCCCAGGTCCGTCGCGGGGGGCGCCGGGGCGCCGGGTGCCTGTGCGTCGCCGGCCGCCAGCCGGGCCTCCTGCAGGGCCGGGAGGGGGCGCACGCGCGCGGGAGGCCGGCCGGGCCGATGGTAGCGCGGGAGCCACGCGGTCGCAGCCCCGCGGCGCGCGCGCCTCCGCTCTGGCATGATGGTCCCCCTCTCGAGACCCTCCCTGGCCAGCCCCTCGCCCGCCCCCGCCCTCGACCCTGCCCGCCTGCGCGCGGCCTTCGAACAGGTGCGGGCCCTCGCGCTGGAGGAGTGGCCGGACCTGGACGCCGCCGCCCTCGCGGAGACCGGCGGCGAGCTGGAGCTGGTCGTCGCGTTGATCGCCACGCACACGGGCCACACCCGCGCCATGACCCGCCGCCACCTGGCAGAGCTGGTCTCGCTGGCGCTGGACCCCGAGCCCGCGCCGACGCCCGCCGCCAGCCCTCCCCCGCGCGCCCGGCCGGCCCGGCCGCGCCCGGCACCGCGCGCCCGAGCCCCGCGCCCGGACGACGACGACGACGACGGCCCCTCGCCGGTCGAGCCGCTGGACCGCCTCGTCCGCAGCCTGGAGGTGCACCTCGACGACATCGCCCGCCAGGTCAAGCAGGACGTCACCCC
>JAKLKF010000194.1 GCA_023150805.1 Myxococcota bacterium
GGAGAGAAGCCGCCGGGGAGCAAGACCGGGAGTGCGTCGAGGGGGTCGTCGCCGTCGAGCCAGCGGGCCAGTGGGTGCTCGCCGGACAGGACCTCGGCCCAGACCCGGGCCGTGCCGGGGCCCTCCGGCCGTAGGGCCAGGGCGAGCATGGCGCGACCCTCGGGACCGAGTCGGCGCCAGGCGCGCCGGCAGCGGGCCGCCTGGGCCTCCACGCGATGCTGGGGGGTGTCGCGCTCGCTCATGGCGGTATCGTAGCGCGCTCTTCGGGCGCAGTATCGTAGCGCGCCCTTCGGGCGCAGTATCGTAGCGCGCTCTTCGGGCGCAGTATCGTAGCGCGCCCTTCGGGCGCAGTATCGTAGGGCGCTCTTCGGGCGCAGCGCCTCGGAGCGCATGCGGGTGGTGGCCGGGGGGGAGTAGACTGGCCGGCAGGCACCCATGCTCCTCCCCCCGCTGCTCCTCGCCGCCGGGTGGCTCGCGGGCTGCGACCCCTCCCCGGGGGCCGGGCTCGCGGGTGACGACACCGCTGCACCCGACGGCGGGTCTCCCGACGGGGGCGCCAGCGACGGCGGCACGAGCCCCGTGGACGAGGCGCCGGTCCTGACCTGGCAGGCGCCCGGGGAGGGTGAGGTGGTCGGCGAGGGGCAGCCGGTCGCCCTGACCGTCGCGGTGCAGGACGACGGCGAGCCGGCGCTGCAGGTCACCTTCCGCTCCTCCGTGGAGGGCGAGCTGGGCACCGTCGAGGCCCTGCCCGGCGCTGCGGCGACCCTGAGCTGGTCCCCCCGGGAGCCGGGCGCCCACACGATCACCGCGTGGGCCCAGGACGCCGCCCTCCAGGGCGCCGAGGCCCGCCTGGGCCTCACCGTGGACGGCCTGCCCTCGGCGCCGACGCTGGAGGTCCAGCCCGCCGCGCCGACGACCGAGGACCCGCTGACCTGCGTGGTGCTGGCGGACGGCCTGGACCCCGAGGGCGGACCGGTCGAGACCACGCTGCTGTGGCTGCGGGACGGCGAGGAGACCGGTAATGTCGGGCCTGTGCTGGGGGCCGAACACACCACCCGCGGCGAGCGGTGGACCTGCCAGGGCCGCAGCACCGACGGCCGGGGCGGGAGCGAGGCGGCCGAGGCCTCCGTCTCCATCGGGAACAGCCCGCCGGGCCCGCCGGTCCTGGCCCTGTCCGCCCGGGTGCCGGTGGCCGGCCGGGACGACCTGGTCTGCCTCCTCGCCGAAGCGGCGCGCGACGCCGACGACGACCCGCTGAGCTACCGCTTCGCCTGGAGCCGGGACGGCGAGGCCTGGGAGGGCGCGACCACCACCACCTGGGAGGGCGACACCGTGCCCGCCGCCACCCTGGGCGTCGGCGAGCGCTGGGCCTGCCAGGCCTGGGCCCGGGACGCCGAGGCCGAGGGCGAAGGCGCGCAGATCGTGGCCACGGTGGGCCTGGACGCCGGCGAGGGGCCCGCCGGCGAGCTGTCCGCCGACGTGGCCGACGCCTGGTTCCCCGGCGGCGCCAGCGCGGACTACGTCGGCATCGCCGCCGCCTTCGTGGGGGACCTGGACGGCGACGGGGTGCAGGACCTGGCGCTGGGCGCCATGGGCTTCGACGGGGACGGGCGCCTGGCCAGCGGCGCGGCTTTGCTGCACCGGGGGCCCCTCTTCGGCGAGCGGGCGACCACCGCGGCCATCGCCCTGTACGGACCCCATGCCAACGCCACCGCGGGTCGGACCCTGCTGGGGCCGGGTGACCTGGACGGGGATGGCTACGACGACCTGCTGATCGGCGCCGAGGAGAGCCGGACCACCACCAGCGATGGCCAGGTCTTCCTGGTCGCCGGGCCGGTCACCGCCGACCTGGACCTGGACCTGGCGCTCGCGACCGCGACCCTGGAGCGGGAGGCCGACGACGGCGCCCTGGGGCGGGCCCTGGCCGCCGTCGGGGACCAGACCGGGGACGGCCGGCCCGACGTGCTGGTCGCGGGCGACGCCGGGGATGGTGGCGGCGTCTTCCTGCTCTCCGGACCGCTCGCGGGGGTGGTGGACCCGGGCGAGGCGGCCGCCGTCCAGCTCGCACCGACCGCGGCGGTCGACGACCTGGGCGCCTGCCTGGCCGGCCCCGGTGACGTCGACGGCGACGGCCTGGGCGACGTGCTGACCGGCGCCCCGGGCTACCTGGGGCGCGGGGCGGCGGCCCTGTGGTGGGGCCCCCTTTCCGACCGGGGCGAGGTGGCCTGGCTGGACGAGGCCGACGGTCTGTGGCTCGGCGGCGAGGGCCTGGCCCAGCAGGCCGGCTGCGGGCTGGGGCGGGTCGGCGACCTGGACGGTGACGGCCGCGACGACCTGGCCATCGGCGCCGCCGACGACGGCGAGCCCTCGGCCGAGGAGGGCGTGGTCTTCGTCGTCACCGCGCCCGCCGAGGGCAGCGCGCTGCTGGCCGAGGTGGCCCAGGTGACCATCCGGGGCGCCGCCGACGGCGACCTGCTGGGCCAGGCCCTGGCCGGCGCCGACCTGGACGCCGACGGCGCCTCGGACCTGGTGCTGACCGCGCCCCGCGCCGACCTGCCCGAGGGCAGCCAGGGCGCCGCCTGGATCTTCTACGGACCTCTCGCGGCGGGTGTGACGCTGGCCGACGCCGACGCGCGCGTGCTGGGCCCCCTGGCCGGCGACCAGCTCGGCTGGTCCGTGGCGGCTGGTGGGGACGTCAACGCCGACGGCTACGCCGACCTGCTGCTGGGGGGCTATGGCGCCGACCCCGGCGGCAGCTTCAGCGGGGCGGGGTGGTTGTTCTACGGGGGGGAGTGAGCGGAGCGAATGACACCGGAGGGGGGCGGCCGCTGGGCGGCCTGGGGAACCTGGACGGGTTCCCCCCTCGGGAAGCGCAGTGGGCGCCGGTCAGGTGCGCCGGGCCGTCACCCGTCCTTCCCGAGCCAGTCGTAGCCGGCGAAGAGGTCGTCGGTGGTCCAGCCGGACCAGCCGGTCTGGGCGCAGGAGCGGTGCCCGCCGTAGACCGGGTCGAGGTCGGTGGGCCAGATCTCCATGTCGAACCAGATGGGGACATCCAGCGAGGTGTAGTCGTTGGTGCGGTAGGGGCCCTCGACCGGGTCCCAGAGCACGGTCAGGTACAGTCGGTCGGGGGAGAGGTAGCCCACGCACAGGGTGGACTCGGTCCAGCCAAACGGCAGGCTGTAGACGACGTCGTAGTCTTCGTCCGGGCCGTCGCGCCAGCCGATCTTGAGCTGGTGTGCGGCGAACTTGCCGTTGAGGCGGTAGCCGCCGCCGCTGTCGTGGGTGCCCAGCCAGTCGTTGAGGCCGGAGCCCGGGATGTCGGCGATGAGCTCGAAGTGGTACTCGCCGGGCTTCTCACCGGCCTTGACCTGCCGGTCGAATGCGTTCCAGGCGACCAGGTCCCGGCAGGGCTGGTCGTGCACGTAGCTGATGCCGGTGACGATGACCTCCCAGAGGTCCCCCTTGCCAGTGTCCTTCAGGTAGAACTGGTCGCTGATGAGGGTCCCGGCGTGGAAGACGCGGGCGTCCTTGGGCGGTGCGGGGCAGGTGAAGGTGGGGATGGGGTCGCCGGGGATGGTCGTGCCGCCGTCGGTGGTCCCGGTGGGCACGGTGGGGCCGTCCTCGGTCAGGGGGCGGCCGCCATCAGAGGGGGTGGTGACGGTGCCGCCGTCGCCTTCGGCGGGGGTGGTCGGATCGGGTGAGGCGGTCCCCTTGTCGGTGCAGGCGGTCGACAGGAGCAGGGCGGCGGCGAGGGGGGTCATGGGGAGGTGTCCCCGGCGGTGTCGTCGGCGCCGCCGTCCAGGGGAAGCGACCAGACTTCTTCCTCGGTGATGTAGGAGTAGGTGGTCGGGTAGCCGTGGGCGTCACTTCGCATGTACACGGTGCTCGAACCGTAGGGGTGTTCAACAATGTCCTTGCGCCGACCGACCATCGCCGGACTCTGCATCACGTAGAACATCCGTCCAGGGAGATAGCCATCCCAGTACGAGCCCTCATCGTCGAAGAGGGCCACCAGGTCCATTCGGTCGTCTCTCAAGACGGAGAGGCAGAGCCAGGATGGGAAGTAGTATTTCAACTTGTAGTCAGACCAGATGGTGTTGCTGTCTCCGTTCCAGATCACTTCTGTCGACGGCTGGAACCGAACGGTGTCCCCATAGGGTGAGGCAATCGACGTCTCGTGCTCCCCCTGGAATCTTGTCGGGTGGAGATGTGGGGCGGCCCACATCGTGTAGTGGATGGCGGACTCGAAGTCCTGTTCGCCCTCGCGAAGGCCACTCTTGACAGAGGAGTCCGACTCAGTGTCCTGGAGGGCTGACTCCGCCCAAATGTAGGAGAACCAGAATGATGAGTGTCTCGCCGAATACCACTGTGACACGCTGGAAGACATCTGCACCATGATGCGCACGTCGTCAGGGGGCATCGCGCAGGTGTGGATGGGGAACTCGTCGAGCACCCACCGCGCCTCTTTCTCGGTCGCCGCGCTCGCAGCGTGCACAGGCAGGGCGGTCAGGAAAAGCCCACAGACTGTCCGGCGTGGCTTCACGAGATCGTACCCCCCACCGCGACATCTGTGACATCTACAAGCTGAGCGGTGGACAGCAGCAGGACCGGCCACTGGCCCAAGCCCACCCGCACATCGTAGCGGTCGAAGAGCCCGCTG
Organism: Myxococcota bacterium; assembly: GCA_023150805.1. Lineage (GTDB taxonomy): Bacteria > Myxococcota_A > UBA796 > UBA796 > UBA2385 > UBA2385. Next base: position 4,661 of record JAKLKF010000194.1, read on the forward strand.
TAGCGACCGCTTCGCTCCACGTGCTCCACCGGTCCCGGGGTCCACACCTCCGCGGGGAAGCTGTCGGCGGAGCCGGTGCCAGAGACCAGGCTGCTGGGCTCCAGCGTGACGCGATAGAGGTCGGTGCCCAGGTCGGCCCGCAGGGAGACCGTGGCGCATGCGGGGACGGTCACGGGGTCCTTCACACCGGCGGTTCCGTCGATGAACAGGACGTAGGCCCACCAGCCGGTGCTGCCGAGCCCGAGCGGCCGAATGGTGTCGCCGGTGCCCGTCCAACGCCAGAAGTGGGACGCGTTCTCCAGTTCGACCACCCACACCAATTCGGTGTCTGCCCACAGACCCATGCCGAGCCGGGTCTTGAAGCTGTCCCGGTCCACAGGTAACGCTGGCCAGGCCAACCGCACCGCCGTGACCGTCGCCATCAGCTCGACAAGCCTGCGCAACGCGTACCAGGACGCCCGGGCCCCGGCGTTTTCGATGCCCGCGTCGTTGGCGTGCAGGTCCTGGCGCATGCCGGTCCCCGCGAAGACCTCGGTGGGGAGGCGGGCTACGTGGGTGTGCCAGCCCGCGATGCGGGCGCCGCCCACCAGGGCCGCCAGGATGCGCATCCACACCATCGCTGCCTGGAAGGCATTGGCCGGGGCCTCCCGTCCTGACGACAGGGGCACGCCCGCCGGGCACTCCACCAGGGTCGGGCGGTAGTCAGGCGGGGGGTCATCGGTGGGGACGGCGCCCGGCTCGCAGCCGGCCGGGTAGCCGGCGTCCCAGGTCCGGTCGGCCGCGTCCTGGTGACACAAGACGTTGACGGCCGACTCGGTCACGGAGAGGATAACCTTGGTGAAGCGCCGGTCATTGAGGGTCCGTCGCAGCTCCGCGAGCTCCAAGGGCAACCACAGCAGGAGCTGCCGGTCCCCCGGGTCCTTCGGCTCGACCTTGGCGCTCTGGGCGCGGTGGTACCAGTGGTAGTCGAGGCCGTCCACCAGCTCCCACCGCTCGAAGCGGGGGCGCAGCGATCCGAAGCTGTCCAGCACCACATCCGCGGTGCGTTGGGCTTCGATGGTATCCAGCAATTCGGTCAGGTAGGCGACCTTTCCCTGCCAGGACAGAATCCCCGTCGTGGCATCCGGCGCGTACGACGCGATGCTTGGCAGCCACAGGGGCACCCAGTCGCACTCTTCGCGCAGGGCGCTGGCGCAGGAGTAGTACAGCCAGCCCCATGCCCGACCGTCGGGGGCCAGGACGCCGTCCGCCTGCCGGATCACCTGCCGGATCTCCGCCTCGTTGCAGATCTCGATTCCGGCCAGCACGTCGGCAAGGTCCGCTTCGTGCGCCTGGAGCCAGCGCCCGATGGGCCGGGCGAAGTTGCGATAGAAGGCGCGCTTGGCGGGGTTGCGCGGGTCCAGGGTGCGGGCGTCCCACTCCGCCAGGGAGGGGTCGCCCGCCGCCGTCGCACGGTTGAAGGGCTGGTCCATGTCCGCCAGGTCGTCGTACACCACCTGGTTCCGCCACTCATCGGTCCAGGAACATGGAATGGCGTGGGTGTAGGTGGTCTCGATCCCGTCGCCATCGTCGTCGATGGACAGCACGGGGACCGCCGCCGTCCCACCACCACCCCCGAGCGTGATCATCGTGATGATGAGCTGCAGCTCGACGTTCTGGGCGCGCAGCTCGGTGACCAGGTCCAGGATCCGCGCCAGCACGGGCGAAGCCTGCACGGCCTCGTCCAGCGCGGTCGCGTCAGCCAGCGAGAAGGGCACGGCCGACACGGTCGCAGACACGGGGACCATGTGGTCGATCAGCACCTCGTCCAGCATGAGCTGGACCCTGCCCGGGTGCCGGACGATCTGGACCCCCAGGGCACCCAGGTCCGCCACCAGCTCGGCCAAAGGCCCGTATCGCCGGGTGGGCACGGTGTCGGTGGTGGTCAGCTCGTACTCGAAGAAGTTGACGGTGTTGACCGACAGCTTCGGGGGCGACTCGACGAACAGAGGCGCGGTTGCGTTCGCGGCGCTCTCCGCCTCCAGCCGCACCTCGAAGCCCTCCGGCAACGGCCCCAGCGCCTGCTGCCAGGTGGTCTCCCGGCGCTCCCAGCCATCGGGCAAGGCTCCGTCATTGCTGGCGAAGTCCTTCGCCGCACCGCCACAGGCGCCGCAGCAGGAGGTGTCACCGAACGCGTCCACCACCCCCGCCGCCAGCGTCTCCAGCGTCTGGCGCGTCGCCTGCCGCTCCAGCCCCCGCAGGGAGCGTTGGCGGGGGACCCGGGTCGGCACGGAGAAGCCCGTGCCTTCGAGTCCCGCAGCAGCGGAGGGGATCGTCATGGCTTCATCCTGTCACGAGATGACGATGGTCGTCCACAGCTCGAAGATCATGCGGACCGTGGAGGTGCCCGAGCTGGCCACGACCGAGGCGGTGATCTCGGTGTTGGCCTGCAGGGTGCCTTCGGTCTCGATGGTGAAGACGCCCACGGAGCTGATGGTCACCACCAACAGCCCCCCGGTCGTGCCGTCGTTGAGCTCCACGGGCGCTGCGTAGTCCGCGGGCAGCTCGTTTCCCAGCGAGCCGGTGAACACCCGGATCTGGAGGTTGGCGGGGGCGTCGCGGGAGACCACCCGGCCCTGGATGATGAGCTTGGAGCCCTGGCCCAGGGACTTCACCTTCTGCGGCGGGTGCCGATGCTGTCGTGCGGTCCCGTCCGTGGCGGACTCGCGTTGTGCCTCGGGGAACACCTCTCCCACGACCTTGGGCATGGCCTGTCTCCTACGAGTTGCGCCTTCGAGGGCGCCTCGAAGGTCTGGGAAATGTGTACCCCCCCACCCATTCCAGATGTCAAGATGCAAGAGCCGGTTTTTTTTCGCCTACCGTGCAGACAGCAGCGCTCCGGGGCCGCGCTGTCCCTCACCCGCCCTGCTTCTTCCACCCCTTGCGCGCCGCCTGGGCCTTTCGCGACGCCTTGCGCTGCTGGTCGCGCTCCTTGGGGTCCAGCCGCGCCGAGAGCTGGCGGCGGAGCTGCTCCAGGTCGTCGGCCAGGGGGGCCTCGACCACGACGGGCTGGCCCGTGCGGGGGTGGGTGAAGGCCAGGCGGCAGGCGTGCAGGGCCAGGCGAGGGGCCCGCGCCTCGACCCGGCGAGGCGCGTACAGTGGGTCGCCCAGCACGGGATGTCCGATCTCGGCCAGGTGGATGCGGACCTGGTGGGTGCGACCGGTCTCCAGCCGCGCGGAGATCAGCGCCGCGTCGCGCTCCAGGTTCTCGACCAGCGAGACGTGGGTCACGGCGTGCCGCACTTCCTGGTCGGGCTCGGGCTCCAGCCGGCGGGCCTTGGGCTTGCGCCCCGGGGCGGCGGGCACGACCCGGCTGCCGCGCAGGCCGTCCCCGCGGTCGCGGACCAGGTCGCTCTCGATGGACCAGGCCTGGCGGGGGAAGTGCTGGGCGACCAGGGCCAGGTAGCCGCGCTCGATCTCGTGGCGCTCCAGCAGCTCCTTCAGGGCGAGCTGCATCGGCTCGTCGAGCGCGTAGAGGATGAGGCCGCTGGTCTCCTCGTCCAGGCGGTGCACGGGCAGGCCGGCCCCGCAGATGCGCCGCACCATGGCCAGCGCGTTCTTCTGTCCACCCTCGCGCGGCGCGGGCACCGAGAGCATGCCCGAGGGCTTCCACGCCACGACGAAGCCGGGGTCGCGGTGGACCAGGACCAGGTCGCGGCCGGGGTGCAGGCGGGGCGCGGCGGGCTGCAGCTCGACGAGGGCGGGGTCTTCGACCTCGCGACCCTCGTCGGCGGTGGGCACGCCGGCCAGGAGCACCTTGCCGGAGGTGAGGGCGCGGCGGGCGTCGCCGCGAGAGAGGCCGCGGTCGCGGAGGATGTCGATGAGGCGCATCGGCGCCACGTAGCGCGCTGGCGCGCCCAGGGCTGCGCGCGGCGGCGGGCGAGGGGCGGGTGGCGAGGGGGGAGCGGGGGCCGTTGCGGGGCCCTTTCGGGTGGCCGTGGGGGCCGATGGGCCGGGTTTGCTGCGTTCGGGCCTGACCTGACGTCGCCGTGTTGCGTTCAGGGGGGGCCTGGGGGTGGCGCCCCGGGTGGACGCGGTGGCCGGCGGGCTGCTAGCCTCGCTACGCGTGCCGCTCGACCTCCCCGCGCTCCGCCTCGCCTGCGACCCGGCCCAGCCCGGGCGTCGCGCCTTGTCCGCCGTGCTTCACGCCGAGCCGGTCGCCGCCGCTTTCGCCGCGGCCGGCGGCCTCGACCCGCTGGAGGGGCCGTGGCCCGCGCCGTCCCAGCCCTCCGCAGCGGTCGCGGACCTGGTGGAGGCGCTGGCCCAGGCGGAGCTCCTGGGACCCGCGCTGCAGCTGCACGCGCTGCACCTGGACCTGGCGCTGGACCTGCAGGAGGTGGAGGAGGCCTTCGCGGGCCGCCTGGCGGGGACCTGCAGGGGCCTGGCGCGCCTGGTGGTTGCGGTGGCGCCAGAGGCGAACGCGGACGGGCTGATGGGCACCGGCGCGGGCCGCGCGCTGCTGGCCTGGCTGGGCGCGACCACGGCCCTGGCCTGCGCCAGTGAGATGGAGCCGCTGGGGGCCTCGCCGGTCAGCGACCGCGTGATCGGGCGCCTGGACGACCTGGAGCCCGCCGCTTCCGCCGCTCTCGACGCGCTGCTGCCGACGCTGGACGCCATCGCCGGTTTCGTCGGCGAGGACGTGGCCGCGCTGGCACAGGCGCTGGCCGGTGTGCGGGACGAAGGCGAGTGGCCGATGCCCGCGCTGCTCGGCCTGCGGTGGTGGGGGGAGGCGGGCGGGGCCGCGGGGTTGGGGGCGGCGGCGGAGGAGGCCGCCCGCCTCGCCGCGGAGGAGGCCGCCCGCCTCGCCGCCGAGGAGGCTGCGCGCCTGGCCGAGGAGGAGGCTGCCCGTCTCGCCGCCGAGGAGGCTGCGCGCCTGGCCGAGGAGGAGGCTGCCCGTCTCGCCGCCGAGGAGGAGGCCGCCCGCCTCGCCGCCGAAGAGGCCGCCCGCC
>JAKLKF010000195.1 GCA_023150805.1 Myxococcota bacterium
GCGGCGCGGCGTGGCCGGGGATCACGGGCTCGCCGCGCTCGTCGAGCTGGGCGATGTGGGTGGGATCCTCCTCCTCCCACTCGGTGCGGGCGATGGGCTCGGGGCGAGGGACCGAGGCTGCCGCGGCGGCGGCGGCGGCGGCGGCGCGGAAGCCCTGGTGGGCCGCGGCCTCGTCCTGCGCGCCGGCCAGGTCGTCGCCGGCCTTGCGGATGAGCATCCGGTGGCCGCACTTGCGGCAGGTGGCCTTGTTGACCTCCTTCACCAGCTTTGTCTGCGGAATCTTGTAAGTTGCACCGCAGTTTTCGCAGATGACGCGCATGGTTCCTCTTCCCTGCCCGAGGTCGGGTCTGGGCCCCCTTCGGGGCGGGGCGGGGCCGGTGCCGGTGACCCCGAAAGCGTGGCTCCCTACTGCTGGTAGGGCACCCTGTCAACGCAGGAGCGAGGGCCCAGCTTACAGGTGCGGGGGCGCGCAGTCGACCGGCGACGGGGGCAGGGCGTGGATCCGCAGCCCATCGACCTCGGCGAGGGGAGGGCCGAGGCAGCGGTCCAGCGCCTGCCGCGCGCCGGGGGACAGGGGCAGGTAGGTGGTGCGCAGCGCCAGCAGGACGAAGCCGCTGCGGGCCAGGGCCTGCCGGTCGGCCTCGGCCAGGCCGCCGCTGCGCAGCAGGGTCTGCACCCGCCGCTGGGCGTCGCGCGCCCGGTCGGACGGGGGCAGGCCCATCATCGCCCCGCCGAGCGGCCGGCCGTGCAGCGCCTGGGCCGCCGGGCCGGCGTCGCGCCAGTCGCCGGGGGCCGGTGTGCCGGAGGTGGCGAGGGGCAGCTCGAGGACGGGGCCGGCCGGGACCTGGGCGACCGCCCGCCAGGCCTCTGCGTGGGGAAGGGGGGCATGGGGCAGAGGCCAGGGCAGGGGTGCCAGCAGCAGGGCGTCGAGCACCAGGCCGGCGACCAGGATCGCGCCGGCGCGGGGGCGACCCCGCACGCTGTCGGCCACCAGCGGCGCCAGCAGCAGCCCGGCCACCGCCGCGGCGCGGTACCAGCGGGTGATCCGGCCAGCGGCGGGGATGGCGAGGCCGAGCAGGCCGGCGGGCCCGAGCAGGGGCTGCCCGTCGACCTGGAGCGGCCGCCCGGCCAGGGTGAGGTGGGGGCCCAGGGCCAGCAGGGTCAGCGCGGCGGCGCCGGCGAGCCAGGGCCAGAGGGGGCGCCGGCGGGTCGCCGCGACGACGGCGGCGACCAGGGCCACGACGCCCAGGTAGCCGGTGTGGCTGACCTCGGGGACGCCGCCGGTGAGCGCCGCGGGCAGCCACGGGTCGAGCAGGTCGACGCCGTACATCAGCCCTCCGCGGAAGCGCTCGGGGCCCACGTCGGGCGACAGCAGGCCGGCGCGGGAGGCGGAGCCGGGCAGCCCCTCGCCCCGCCCGACCAGCACCGCCCGGATCACCGGAGCCGCCAGGACGAGGCCCCCCAGCCCCGTCGCCGCGACTCGGACGAGCGCGCGGCGGTCGGCCAGCGCGCGCAGGGCCAGCGGGAGGTCGACCAGGGCCGCGAGCATGCCGTTGTAGGGCCCCGACCAGGCGCAGGCGCCCATCGCGAGGGCGGCGAGCAGCCCGTCGCGCCAGCGGCCGGTCCGTCGGACCCGCAGGAGCAGCGCGAGCTGGACGCCGACCCAGCCGACGGCCATGTCCTCGGTCAGGCCGGCGCCGGGCGCGGCGAGCAGCGGGGGCGTCAGCATGGCCGCCATGGCGGAGACGGTGACGGGGGCGCGCAGCTCCCTCGCCAGCAGCGCCCCGGCCAGGCCGGCGAGCGCCAGGCCACCGAGCAGGACCAGGTTGTAGCCCAGCGCCGGGCCGCCGAGCGCGTGGCCCAGGCCGAACCAGGGCAGGTTGGCCGGGTCGACCAGGACCAGGCGCACGCCGGTCGGCCACGCCAGCCGGTCGGTGGCGAGCACGAGCGGCTGGCCGGTGGTCCACGCCGCCCACAGGCCCCACAGGTGGCTGGCCGCCTCGTAGCCGGGCGCGGCCAGGATGATCTCGGTGCCCCGCAGCGGCAGGGGCCAGAGCAGCAGGGCCGGCACGACCAGCAGGAGCAGGAGCAGGGGGAGCCATGCCGGGCGCTCTGGCGGGGTCACGGCGAGGCTCCCGGCGGCGCGGGGGGGACGGCGGGCGCGCGGACCGCGCGGGCGAGGGCCTCGACCAGCGGCGGGGCCTGGCCTCCGACCGCCACGGCCGTCGCCAGCCGCGCCTCGGTCTCGCCCCACCAGGCGCCGGGGACGTGGATCCACGGCGGATCGCGGGCCGGGTCCACCTCCGCCGGGTGGCGCACGGGGTCCCGCACCACGACGGGCAGTCCCGACGCGAGCGCCGGCAGCGCCCAGCCACGCACGGCGTAGATGCCCCGGGCGCCTCGCTGGCCGGCGGCCCGCACCACCGCGCCGGCGGGCCGGTCGACCGGGGCGCGGCCGCCGCTGATCGCCTCGGCGAGGGCCGTCCGATCCTCGGGCACGGTCAGGGCGCAGGGGGCCAGGCCGGCCGCGGCCAGCTCCTGCAGGTCCTCGGGCGAGGCGCCGAGCGCGAGCACGACGGGTCCCTGGCCCCGACAGGCGACCTCGTAGGGCGCGTCGGGGTCCGGCTGCGGCGACCAGGTGGGGCGCGGGCCGCCCCAGGGCAGGTCCCAGAGGGCGGGCGCCAGGGGCTCCGCCGCCGCGCCGGGGCTGTGCAGGTCCAGGTCCGGCACGGCGGGCAGGCCGCCGGGGCCCTCGCCCGCGGAGGGCGCCAGCGGCAGGTGGTCCGCCAGGAAGGCGAGCGCGCGTGCCTGCATCACCTCGCTGTAGGCGTGGTCGCCGGCGTGCACCTCGAAGCGCGCGCGCCCGGGGAGCCCGGCGGGGCGGGGCTGCTCGACGTCGGAGAGCCACAGCAGCGGCCGGTCGAAGGCGGCCAGCAGCGCCGGGTCGGGGCCGGGCCGCCCGGGGAGCTGGTCGCAGGGGCAGCCAGCCGCGCGCGCCTCCCGCGGGATGGGCGGGGTGGCTGCGAGCGCCACGGCCTGCACCCGGGGATCCACCAGGCCCAGGTAGAAGGCGAGCACCGCGCCGCGGGCGGCCCCGGGGGCGCCCTGGGGGCGCGCGCCCCGGTCTTCGAGCAGGTCCAGGCCCCGACCCAGGGCGGCCACCTGGAGGGCCAGGGCGCTGGTCCCGGCGGCGGCGAGGAAGGCGCGGCCGTGGGCCCCCGGGCCCAGGTGGAGCTGGCGGCCGGGCACCTGCCACTCCTCGACGCCGGGGTTGTCGACGACGACGACGCGGGCGCCCGCGCGCGCGAGGCGCCAGGCGATCTGCAGGGCGTTGGGGTCGTTCTTGCCGCGGCCGTAGTGCCCGTGCGCGACCAGCACCCCCGCCGCGGAGGGCGCCCGGGGCTCCAGCAGCAGGGCGGCGATGCGCCAGGGGTGCTCGCCCGCGTCCAGCGGCAGGGCCACGGCGCGCGCCCGGACGCCGTCGACCTCCTCGGCGTCGCCCTGCCAGGTGGCGCCGCCGGTCGCCAGGGGCAGCGGCAGGCGCAGGCCCGTGCGCACGGCCTGTTGCTCCGCGAGGGCGCGCGCGTCGGGGCCGCAGCCGGGGAGGCAGGCCGCCAACCCGGCCAGCAGCGCCAGCCCGGCCAGCAGCGCCAGCCCGGCCAGCAGCGCGGCGCGGCGGGTGGGGCGAGCGGCGGGGGGCCGCCGGTCGGGCGGGGCGGGCTGCGACATGGGGCGAGCGTAGCCGGGCGCGGGCCGCGGAGGTCCGCTCGCCGGTCCGGCGCGGGTCTCGGCGTCTCGAGCCGTCTCGGTGGTGCGGCGGCAGGCGCGGCGTCGCGTTCCCCGGTTAGCAGCGTCTCTCGGGCGGCCGCGGGCGAGCGTCGTGGCCCCCATCCTCCTCCCCGCAGTCGCACGGTGCGCCATGCAGGTCCTCCAGCGCCTCCTCTCCCTCCCGCTCGTGGCGGGCGTCAGCGAGCCCGACCTCGACGCGCTGCTGCAGGTGGCGCCGCCGGTGGCGGTCGACGCCGAGACCCTGCTGATGAACGCCGGCGACGTCGGTGACGACATCGTGCTGGTGCTCGACGGGGGCTTCGCCGTCGAGCTGGGCGAGGGCAGCGCGACCCTGCCGCTGGCCTTCGTGGGGCCCGGCGAGATCCTGGGCGAGGCCGCGCTCTTCCGGCGCGGCGCCGCGCGCTCGGCCCGCGTGCGGGCGGTGCAGCCGTCGGTGGTGCTGCGCCTGGACGCCGGGGTGCTGGACCACCTGGCCCGCCAGGGCAACGGGGTGCCGCGCGCGATCGAGGAGGCGGTGATGCGCACCATGGCGCGGCGCATCCACGACTCGGTCCAGGCCATCGACGGCGTGCTGGCCTCGGCCCTGGACACCGAGGAACCCAAGGGGGCCCTGCAGCGGCTCCGGGAGCTGTTCCGCCGATGATCCCGACCGACATCATCCGGATCCTCGCTCGCTCGCCGCACTTCGGCGGCATCGCCACCGACGTGCTGCACGGCATCTCGATGCACGCGGTGCTCCAGCCGATGGCGCCCGGCGAGCTCATCGCTCCCCGCCTGCAGCCCTCCGAGGCCGTGTGGTTGATCGGGGACGGCCGGGTCGAGGTGCGGCGGCTGCAGGGCTACCAGGGCAAGCGGCTGGAGGTGCCCGTCAGCATCCTGCGGCCCGGCATGCTCTTCGGGCACATGGAGCTGCTGTCCGAGCAGCCGCGCACGGCGACCTGGGTCGCCGCGTCGCCCGGCACGCTGCTGCGCTTCGACCGCAAGCAGTTCGAGCGGCTGGTGGCCGATCCGCGGCAGGCGGGCTCGGCCTTCCGGCGCGCGCTGATCCTGTCCCTGGGCAGCCAGCTCCAGGCGGTCAACCACCGCCTGGGCGAGTTCGTCCGCGACACCGACCAGGAGGTCGCGTCCCGCCGCGAGGTCCTGCGGCGCGCCCTGGAGGGGGTCGCCTCGGACGGCCAGGACTGACGCACCCCGCGCGCGAACGGATCCCCACGCTCAGCGCTGGATCGGGCTGCCCAGCAGGGCCCGCAGCGGGGCTGGGAGCGTGGGGGGCGCGCTGGCAAGCAGCGGGTCCAGCGGCTTGCTGTTGGCGGTGACCAGGAACAGCGCCACCCGGCCCGTCGGCGCGCCCGAGAGGTGGGCGAGGCAGGCCGCCATGGCCTTGGCGCTGTAGGTCGACTCCAGGGAGAGGCCGGCCGTGTCCCTCGCGCGCGCCAGGGCCTGCTCGCCCGCGGCCGTCGGGTGGCCGTAGCCGGCGCCCAGGTGCGCCGTGTCCAGGACGAGGTCGTCGGAGGCCAGGCGGAGGTGCCAGCCCAGCCGCCGGCACAGGCCGTGGGCCAGCGCCCGCACGTGGGCGCGGTTGGACAGCAGCGCCGGCGCGACGCGGACGCCCACCAGGCGGGTGCCCAGGCCCGCGGCCCGCAGCCCCACCCACAGGCCCGCCGCCGTGCCGCCGCTGCCGACGGGCAGGTAGAGCTGGTCGGGCTCCGGCAGCCGCCCCTCCGCGACGTCCCGTCCCAGCTCCAGTCCCAGGCGCACGCTCCCCAGGCAGCCCTCCACCGAGGACCCCCCCGGCGGGACCAGCAGGGGGGCGACGCCGTGGCGCCGCTCCAGCTCGTGGGCCACGACCGCGGCCTGGGCGGGCAGCAGGGGCCACCGCGGCACCGGCCAGGCGCCGGCCAAGAGCCCCGCGCTGGCCCGGGCCGTCTGCTCGACGTGGGGCGTGGCCGGCTGGGGCCCCAGCACCGCGTGCACGGCGATCCCCAGGCGTCGCCCGTACCAGGCGGTGGCCAGGACGTGGTGGCTGCCGACGGCGCCGGTGGTCAGGACCGGTCGTCCCTGGTCGCGCGCGGTCGCCAGCAGGTGCTCCAGCTTCCGGACCTTGTTGCCGCCGTACTCCTGCCCCGCCAGGTCCTCGCGCTTCAGGAACAGGCGCGCGCCGGGCGCCGGGCACAGCGCGGGGGCCTCCTGCACCGGCGTACCTTCGCCGCCGAGATCGATCGGCGCGGCCAGGTCGGGGCGGGCTTCGGGCATGGGCGTCGCCTATCGCCGCCGCCGGTGGGCGAGCACGGCGCCACGGATGACATTAGAGGGGGCCGCCCGCGAGAGGTCGACATGCTCCGTCCCGGCGATGCCGCCCCGCCCTTCGTCGCCCGGCCGATCTTCGGCCTGGAGCAGCCCGTGCCGCCGCCGCCGGGCAGCCGCCCGGTCGTGCTCTGCTTCGTGCGGGACCTGGCCAGCCCGTTCACCCGCGCGGCGATGGCGGAGATCCAGGCGCGCTACGCCGACTTCGACCGCGACGGCTTTCCGCTGCTCGTCATCACCGCGACCGACATCACGGCGGCGCGGGACTTCGGTCCCCGCTTCCACGTGCTGGCGCCGCTGGTCGTCGACGCGGACGGCGCCCTGCACGAGCGCTACCAGGTGCCGCGGGACAAGCTCCTCTCCGGCACGCTGCGGCGGCTGGCCAGCCCGGCGGCCCTGCGGGGGGCCCTCGACGCGCTGCAGCACGGCCACGGCAAGCCCCACCGCAACATCGACCGCCTCTCGGCCAGCTTCGTGATCGGCGCGGACGGGCGGATCGCGATGGCCAGCTACGCCACGTCGATCACCGACCTGCCGGACCTCGACGCCCTGCTGCAATGCGCGCGCGGGCTCTGACCGGCGGCCTGCTCGGGCTGTTGACCGCATGCCAGTCGCCGGCTCCCGCCGGCGGCCTGCCCGACACGCTCGCCGCGGTGCTGGCCACGCCCGATGGGTCCCTGGTCAGCGTGCTGGTCGAGCTGCCCCGGCCGGGTGTCGACCCCATCGTCCGGCTGGCGCCCGGTGCGGTCGGCGTCGACCAGGGCTGGGCCCTGGCCTGGATGAAGAGCCCGCTGGCGTCGGGGGGCGCCGAGTCCTCCCTGCTCGACCTGTCCTCCGAGACCCGCCGGATGCACGTCTTCCCCGACGGCGTGACCCTGGTCTCCCTGGGCAAGGAGGGCGCGATCGTGGACGCGGGGGGCACGCGCTGGCGGGTGCAGCCCGACGGCGCGGGGATCCGCCTGGAGCCCGGCTCGCTGGTGGCGCCCGGGGGCAGCCTGACCCACCCCGGGCCGGCCGGGGGCTTCGGGGCGCGGGTGGAGGGGGGCCGCCTGGAGCTGAAGGTCCCGCGGGAGGACGCGGCCTGGACCACGGTCCTGCACGACGTGGACCGCCTGATCGGGGCCTGGTGGTTCGTCGAGGAGGCGCTCGCGCCCTGGCAGCGCCGGGTGGTCGACGATCGCTTCAAGCAGGTGGGCATCGTGCGGGCGCAGCCCGGGAGCGCGACCGTCGACGGCGACCTGGCCGAGTGGAGGGGGCAGCTCGCGTTGCGGGTGGACGAGCCCTCCCAGCTCCTGGTGGGGCACGCCGGCTGGCACGGCCCGCGCGACGGCGGCATGGGCGTCGCCGGGCGGCGCGTCGAGGACGGCGCGCTGGTGCTGGCGGTGCGGGTCCGCGACGATGCGTGGATGGCCGGGCACGACACCATGGTGGTCCACACGGCGGACCGCGAGATCCACGTGCCCCTGGCGGCGACCGGCAGCTACCGGGGGCCGGGCTGGCTGGCCTCGGTCGCCCGGGCGGGCTGGTGGGACCGCGGCGTGGAGCTTCGCCTGGAGGGCCTGCCCTCCCCCGGGCCGGCTGTGCCTGCCCTGATGGTGGAGCTGTTCGACGCCGACCCCGGGGAGCCGGCCACGCTGCTCGCCACCGCGCCCTGGCCCGCCGCCGTGACCCTGGGTGAGCTGGCGTTGACCCCCGACGGTCCGACCCGGCCCGCGCCTCGGTAGGGGCGCCCTCCCTCAGCCCGGCAACCCCGGCTTGGGGGCCAGCAGCAGGACCGCCACGGCCGTCAGGCCGTAGAGCGCACCGGTGACCAGGATGGGCACGTCCCGCAGCAGGGTCTCGTCGGGCGCCGCGCCCTCCCGCCGGGCGTTGACCAGCCAGATGTACCGGAAGATCCCGTAGAGCACGTAGGGCAGGGTCACCAGCATCCAGGGGGTCGGGGAGCCCAGCACCGTGTAGAGCGCGTAGCTGATGATGGTGCCGCTGGTGGCGATGGCCTGGAACTCCACCAGCATGTCGTCGCTGTAGTCCTGCAGGTTCTTGCGCGTCTGGCCGACCTGGTCGGGGGCGACCTCCATCAGCTCGCCCCGCCGCTTGTTGAAGCCCAGGAAGAGGGCCAGGAAGGCCGTGCAGGTCAGCAGCCAGGGGCTCATCGGGACCCCGATGGCCACCGCGCCGGCCGCCACCCGCCACAGGTAGCAGGCCGCCAGCATCATCACGTCGAGGATGACGATGTGCTTGAAGTAGAGCGAGTAGCTGACGGTGGTGGCGAAGTAGAGCAGCACCACCGCCAGGAAGGCGGGGGACAGCCACCACGCCAGGCCCAGGCCGAGCAGGAAGACCACCACCATCTCGGCGTAGGCCAGCCCGACCGGCAGGGCGCCGGAGGCGATCGGCCGCTTGCGCTTGCGCGGGTGGTTGCGGTCGGCCTCGCGGTCCCGCGCGTCGTTGAGGATGTAGCCCGACGAGCTGACCAGGCTGAAGCTGGCGATGCCCACGGCGACCTGCAGCCAGGCCTGCGGCGAGTCGAAGCGCATCGAGAACACGATGGCGGCGAGCAGCAGGACGTTCTTGGCCCACTGCTTGGGCCGCAGCGCCGACAGGGCTCCGGCGAGGACCCGGGGCGCGGAGGGGGGCGCCGGAGGCGGAGGGGCTTGCACGGGCTCTGCCAAGCGGATCTCCTGGGCGCGGAGGTGCCGCGCGGGCGGGCGCGTAACCGGGAGGACCGGGCCGGGCCCGCGGCGCTCAGCGCCCGCCCGCCTCCAGGCGGCCCGCCTGGAAGGTCAGCACGCGGATCTCGTTGGGCTCCAGCTTGAGCCGGGCGGACCAGGGCGCGTGGCCGGCCAGGGTGACCTCGACCTGGTGGTCGTCGCCCGCGGTCAGCGGCACGTCGATGGGCGAGGGGCCGGGCACGGGCCGACCGTTCACCGACAGGGTCGCCTCGGGCGGCAGGACGACGCGGAGCTGGGGCGGGTGCTGGGGCACGACGGCCGCGGTCACGGCGGCGTCGGCGCCCAGGCGCCACTGCGCGAGCAGGACCCCGGTGAACAGGCTGGCGGCCGAGCACAGCAGGACCAGGGACAGGTACAGCACGTGCACGCCGATGCCGGCCGGTCGGCCGGTGGGCGGCGTCGGCCGGACCACGGTGTCGTGCACCGGGTCGGGCCGGAGCACGGTCGTGTCCTGCCCGAAGCCGCCGGCGGCCGGGTGGGCCTCGGCGGCGCCCGGAGGCATCGGCTTGATCACGGTCTCCGCCTCGCCCCAGTCGCTGGCCTGCAGCGGCAGGGGCGCCGCCATGCCGCGCCCGGGCGGGGGGCGGATGAGGGTCGACTCGTCCCCGAAGCCCGCCAGGGGCGGCGCGCCGGGCAGGTCGGGCAGGTCGGGGGCCGTGGCGACCAGCGGGCGGGTCTTCCGCGACGTGCTGTCGGCGATCCCGAAGGGATCGTC
>JAKLKF010000196.1 GCA_023150805.1 Myxococcota bacterium
ACGACTGCGACGCCTGCCCCGGCTACGACGACACGGTGGACAGCGACGGCGACGGGACGCCCGACGGCTGCGAGGACTGCGACGACAGCGACGACGACGGCGTCTGCGACGAGTACGACGAGTGCGACGGCGGCGACGACCGCGTCGACACCGACCGCGACGGCGTGCCCGACTTCTGCGACGACTGTCCGCGCGACCCCGCCGACGACAGCGACGGGGACGGGATCTGCGACAGCGACGACGAGTGCGACGGCGGCGACGACCGCGTCGACACCGACCGCGACGGGGTCGCCGACTTCTGCGACGTCTGCCCCAAGGGCGACGACACGATGGACCGGGACAGCGACGGCACGCCCGACGCCTGCGACGAGTGCCCCTTCTCGGTCGGCGGCGACAGCGACGACGACGGCGTCTGCGACACCGACGACACCTGCCCCGACGGCGACGACCGCGTCGACACCGACGGCGACGGCACGCCCGACGACTGTGACGACTGCCCGGCGGACAACCCCGACGACAGCGACGGGGACAGCGTCTGCGACAGCGAGGACCTCTGCACGGGCGACGACCGGACGGGTGACTCCGACGGAGACGGCATCTGCGACAACCTGGACGCCTGCGAGGGCGAGGACGGCGCCGGCGACGTGGACCTCGACTTCGTCTGCGCGGATCTCGACTGCGACGACGGCGACCCCACCACCCACCCGGGCGCCGAGGAGCTGTGCGACGGCGCCGACAACGACTGCGACGGCAGCGTGCCCCCCGACGAGCGCGACGGCGACGGCGACGGGCAGGCCACCTGCGAGGGCGACTGCTCGGACACCCACGACACGGTCTACCTGGGCGCGGCCGAGCTGTGCGACGGCATGGACAACGACTGCGACGGCAGCGTGCCGCTGGACGAGCAGGATGCCGACGCCGACGGGCAGTCCGCCTGCGCTGGCGACTGCGACGACGACGACCCGGCCGTCAGCAGCGAGATGCCCGAGGACTGCACCGACGGGGACGACAACGACTGCGACGCGCTGGTGGACAGCCTGGACGACGACTGCGACGACAGCACCGACGGCGGCGCCACGGACGAAAAAAAAGCGGCTGCGCCAGCGGCGGCACGTCCAGCGGCGCGTGGGCCTTCCTGGCCGGGCTGGCCGTGATCGGGCTGCGGCGCCGGCGGAGCTGAGGGCAGGCCCCGCGGGTCAGGCCCGGCGGCGGCGCGCCAGCAGCAGGCCCGGCAGGGCCAGCAGCAGGCCCGCCGGCCCGCCGGCGCCCGCGCAGCCGCAGCCGTCCTTGCCCGCCTCGTCGCCGGTGTCGGTCCCGCCGCCGGTGTCGTCGCCGGTGCCGCTGCCGACGGTCACCTCGACGCTGTCGGTCAGCTCGCCGGCCACGCCGGTGATGGTGACGCCGACCGTCCAGACCCCGTCGGGCAGGACGAACTGGTCCAGCACCCCCGAGCCGGTGTCGACGACGACGCCGGTCTGGCTGATCTCCCAGGCCACGTCGAGCACGCAGCGGTCGTCGTTGGTCGTGTCGAGCACGCGCACCTGGACGGAGCCCCCGTCGACCGTCACCTCGAAGGCGTGATCGGAGCCCGCGGGCACGGCCGGCGCCTGGCAGGCCAGCACCTCGCCCCAGGCGTCGTTCACGCAGCCGCCGGTCGAGACCTGGACGGTGTACTCGCCGGGCTCGGCCCAGGTGTGACAGGCGTCCACGCCGTCCTGGACGGTGCCGTCGCCCAGGTCCCAGGTGACCGGCTGGTCGGCGCCGCGCAGGGCGGTGCGCGCCAGGCAGGCCTCGACCCCGGCGGCCACGACGGCCGTGTCGCCGCCGGCCATGGTGCCGATCGGGGTGTAGAGCGCCAGCAGGCCCCGGACGTCGTCCACGCCCGGCGTGGTCAGCGCCGGATCGCAGGTGTCGGCGCGGTTGAACATGACGGCCGCCTCTTCGTCGTCGGTGCACTGCACGCCGCCGATCTGGTCCTCCTCGCAGCTCTGGGCCAGGCCGAGCTGGAAGCCCACCAGGCGCAGCGCCACCACCTCGGCCAGCTCCTCGTCGTCGCAGTCGGCCGCCTCGCTGGCCGGCAGCCAGGTGGTGCCGTCGTCGAAGGCGAGATCGCTCTCCAGGATGGGGAAGATGTCCACCGTCTCGTCGTCGTGGTCCAGGCTGCCCAGGGCGGTCGTGTCCAGGCGGCTGAACAGGGCGCTGTCGTCCAGCACGTCCTGCGGATCGCCCCAGCTCGCGACGCTGTCGCCGTCGTAGAGATCGTAGCTCTCGCCGCGGTCGACGCTGCCCTGCCAGCTCGCGGACAGGTCGGCGCAGGGCACGGCGTCGGCCCAGGCGGCGTAGGCGGCCTGGACCGCGGCCTGCTGCTCGACCGTGCTGAGGTCCTCCAGCCCGTCGGCCGTCTCGGTCCACCAGGCGAAGGGGAAGGCGCTGTCGGGCAGGGTTGCGCCGCTCAGCTCGAAGGCGAGCGCGGGCGCCGGGGCGAGCAGCAGGGCGAGGGCGAAGGCGAGGCGCGGCATCAGGGGCTCCGAGCAGGAACCGCCAGCCTATCCCCCGCCCACGGCCGCCGCCTGGAGCAGCCCCTCGGTCACCGTCGCCACCGCCCGCGTGAGCACCATCACCAGCTCCATGTCCACGTTGTCCAGGTCGTCACAGGCCGTGTGGTAGCAGACGTCGTAGGGCACGTCGGCGGTGCCGCCCCAGGCCTGGGCCTGCTCCTCGGTCTTGTCCTCGCTGCCCCCCGCGAAGACCCAGGCCAGCGGGATCCCCAGGTCCATGAAGGCCCAGGTGTCGACGCTCGTCGAGGCGTCCAGCAGCTCCCAGGGCTGGCCGGCGTCCGCGAGGGCCTGCCCCAGCGCCTCGGTCAGCGCCTCGCTGCCCTCCGCACCCTCCCCGCCCAGGTCGCCCCCGTCCATCACCAGCGGGAAGCCGTTCTTGGAGCCCAGCATGTCCACGTTGAGGAAGGCCACGATGGCGTCGGCCTGCGCCGGGTCCAGGGACTGGACGTAGCGGTAGGACCCCACGCGCCCCCACTCCTCGTGGGTGAACAGCAGCACCCGCACCGAGACCTCGGGCGCCGGGTCCAGCAGGCTCAGGCCCTGGGCCAGCTCGAGCACGGCCGCCACGCCGGTCCCGTTGTCGTTGATGGCCGCGCAGTCCCGCACCCCGTCCAGGTGGGCCCCCAGCAGCAGGACCGGCGCCGACGGATCCTGGGCCGCGCCGCCGAAGGGCGAGGTGGCGACCAGGTTCGACGCCGTGCGCAGGGGCACGCCCCAGGTGATCTCCTGGGTCTGCACCGACCAGCCCAGGGACTGCAGCTCGGCCCGCAACAGGTCCAGCGCGGCGGCCTCGCCGGCTGAGGTGGCCAGGCGGTCGCCATGCTCGGTCGCCAGCGCCTCGAGCGCGACCAGGCGGCCCCACAGGGCGTCCTGGTCGAGCAGGTCGGCCAGCGGCGGGGACGCGCCGGGGTCGCCGGTGTCGTCCCCCGGGTCGTCGTCGGTGCAGGCCAGGATCGGCAGCAGCGCGGCCAGCAGCAGGCAGGTCAGGCCGGACACGGTGGACCTCCTTCAGGGAGCGGTGGGGATTCCACATCGAAGGGCGAACCAGCCGTCAGGCAGGGTGGGCGAGCGGTTGGCCCCCGCGACCTCCTCGCCCGACACCACGCCTTCGTCGCTGACGACCTGGACGTTCACCATGCCGACGGGCTCGGGCAGCGCGCCGTCCATCCACGCGTACAGCACGACCTGGGCGTCGTTGCTCACCTGGCAGTCGAAGGCGATGGACGGGGTCATGGGGCCGAAGCCGACGGTCCAGCCGGCACTGGCGATGGTCGCGACCGGGTCGGCGCCGAAGCGCTCCGGGTCCAGCCGGGCGCAGCCCTCGCTGGTGCTGGTGGGGAGCGTGCCGGTGTCGATCCGGAAGGCGGCGCCCGGCCACAACCGCGGCCACTCCGTCGTGTCCACCGCCTGGGTCGCGGGCAGGCTCCAGCGGATCTCACAGGCGAAGGCGGGGTCGCTGAAGCCCTCGGGAGCCTGGCCCAGGGTCACGATCAGGTACTCGTTGGCCGGGTCCCCGCCGGCGAGCGTACACAGGCCGGTCTGCCCGTCCTGGAGGCAGAGCTGCGCGGCCAGCATCATCCAGTCGGCGTGCACCGGCTCGGGAGGGGCGGGAGGAGCGGCCGACCCGCTCGCAGGCGGCGCCGCCAGCGCGGCAGGCAGGAGCAGGTCGAGCACGAGGAGGAGTGTGACCACGAGGCACCTCCGCGGTGTCTGTGGACGAGGTGCGCACGCAGGCCCCGAGGGCACCGGCGCGCGACCGCGCGTCACATGCGCGCAGGCTCCTCCTGCACCAGCACCACCAGCCGGCGGTGGCCGTCCTCCACCGGGTAGCGGGCCGCGGCCACGACCCGCCAGCCCGGGGGCGGCGACCAGTCCGCGTCCCCCAGCATCAAGGCCACGCGCCCGCCGGGGGCCAGCAGCCGGGCGGCGTCCTGCAGCACGCCCTCGGGGGCCTTGTAGGCCCGGCTGATGAGCCCGTCGAAGGGGCCGGGCAGGTCCTCGGTGCGGGCGCAGGCGACGGCGGCGTTGGGCAGGGGGGCCTGGGCGACGACGGTCTCCAGGAAGGTGGCGCGCTTGCGGCGGCTCTCGACCAGCAGCACGGTCGCGCCGGGGTTGCGCGCGGCCAGGGCCACGCCGGGGAAGCCCGCGCCGCTGCCCAGGTCGGCCCAGCGGCCGGTGACGGGGCCCAGCGCGTCCACGGCGCGGGCGGCGTCGGTGAAGTGGGGCTCGATGGGGCCCGGCCCGACCAGGTCCATGGCCTTGCGCCAGCGGGCGAGCAGGTCCTGGTGGGTCGCCTCGGCGGGGGTCAGGCTCATGGGGCGCTCGGGGGGCCGCGGCGGGCCAGGTGCACGGCGAGCAGGTCGATGGCGGCGGGGGTGACGCCGGGCAGGCGGGCGGCGGCGCCCAGGGTGGGCGGGCGGGCGGCGGCCAGGCGCTCGGCCACCTCGTGCGACAGGCCGGGCAGGCGCAGGTCCAGGTCCGGCGGCAGGGCGACCTGCTCCATGCGGCGGGTGTGGGCCGCGCGGGACTCCTCGCGGGCCAGGTAGCCCTGGTACTTCACGTCGGTGACCACCTGCTCGGCCACCTCCTCGTCGACGGCGGGCAGTTCGTCGACCAGCCGGCCCAGCTCGGGCCAGTCGACCTCGGGGCGGCGCAGCAGCTCGGCGGCGGTGGTGCGGTTCCTGGGCGGGGCCAGGCCCTGGGCCAGGAAGCGGGCGGTGGTGGCCGGGTCGGGCAGCACGGCGGCCCGCTCGCACCAGGCCTCGGCCGCCTCGATGGCGGCGGCCTTGTCCTGGAAGCGCGCCCAGGCCGCGTCCGAGAGCAGGCCCAGCGCACGGGCCCGGGGCATCAGCCGGCGGTCGGCGTTGTCCTCGCGCAGCAGCAGGCGGTGCTCGGCCCGGCTGCTGAACATGCGGTAGGGCTCGCCCCCGACGCCGCGGGAGACCAGGTCGTCCACCAGCACGCCGGCGTAGGCCTGGTCCCGGCCGAGCACCACCGCCTGGCCGCGGGCGGCGCTGGCACCCGCCAGCAGGCCCTGGGCGGCGGCCTCCTCGTAGCCGCTGGTGCCGTTGACCTGGCCGGCCAGGTACAGGCCGGGCACGCCGCGGTGCTGCAGGCCGGCGTCCAGGTCGCGGGGATCGGAGCAGTCGTACTCGACGGCGTAGCCGTGCTGGAGGATCTGCGCGTCCTCCAGGCCGGGGATCGCGCGCACCATGGCCTGCTGCACGTCCTCGGGCAGGCTGGTGGACAGGCCGTTGACGTAGACCCGGTGCGTGTCCAGGCCCTCGGGCTCCAGGAAGAGCAGGTGGCGCTCGCGGTGGGCGAAGCGCACGACCTTGTCCTCGATGGAGGGGCAGTAGCGGGGGCCGCGGCCCTCGATGGCGCCGGTGTACATCGGCGCGCGGTGCAGGTTGGCGCGGATGAGGTCGTGGATCTCCGGCGAAGTCCAGGCCAGGTGGCAGTCGATCTGCGGCAGGCGAGGGGTGGGCGGGCCGAAGGAGAAGCGGCCCTGGGGCCAGGTGTCCTGCTGGGGCTCCAGGCGGCTCCAGTCGACGGTGCGCCCGTCCAGGCGCGGGGTGGTGCCGGTCTTGAGCCGGGACAGGCGCAGGCCCAGCGCCCGCAGCTCGGCCGAGAGGCGGGCCGCGGCGCCGTCGCCGACCCGGCCGCCGACCGTGCGCTGCTCGCCGCAGTGCATCACGGCGGCCAGGAAGGTGCCGGTGGTCAGCACCACGGCGTCGGCGTCCAGCCGCCGGCCGTCGGCCAGGCGCACGCCCCGGACGCGGCCGTCGACGACCAGGCCGGCCACCTCGCCCTCGACGAAGCTCACCAGCGGCGGCTGTCGGCCGTCGATGGCGGGCTGGGGCCCCAGCAACACCCGCTCCATGGCCCGCGGGTAGCGGTCGATGTCGACCTGGGCGCGGCTGGCCTGGACCGCCAGGCCCTTGCGGGTGTTCAGGCGCCGGAACTGGACGCAGGTGGCGTCGGCGACGGCGGCCATCGCCCCGCCCAGGGCGTCGATCTCGCGGACCAGGTGGCCCTTGGCCAGGCCGCCGACGGCCGGGTTGCAGGACAGGCGGCCGACGTGGGCGCGCGACAGGCTGACGACGGTCACGCGCGCGCCCAGGCGGGCCGCGGCCAGGGCGGCCTCGCAGCCGGCGTGGCCGGCGCCGACGACGACGATGGCGGGTCCGGTGCTCACGGCCGCTGGGTAACCTCGCGGCGAGCCGCTACGCTGGCGAGGTGGCCCCCGCCCTCCGCCCGCGCCTGCTGGTCGCCGCCCTGCTGCTGGGCCTGGTCCTGCCCTTCCTGGGCAAGCCGGTGCACGTCGACGACGCCAACTTCCTGGTGCTGGCGCGCGGGGCGGCGGCGGACCCCTGGCGCCCGCACGCGCTGAGCGTCAACTGGCAGGGGCGCACCGAGCTGGCCTTCGACGTGCTGAGCAACCCGCCGGGCATCGGCTGGTGGCTGGCGCCGGTGGCGCAGGCGCCGGTCTGGGCGCAGCACCTGGCGATGCTGCCCTGGCTGCTGCTGGCGGGCTGGGGGGCCTGGAGCCTGGGCGCGCGCTTCGCCGGGCGGCCGGGGGCCGCGACCCTGCTGGTGCTGGGCAGCCCGGCCGGCCTGCTGGCGGCGCAGGCGCTCACCCCCGACCTGCCCCTGCTGGCGCTGACCCTGGCGGGCATGGCGGGCCTCTGCGCCGAGGGCGGCCCCCTGGCCCGGCGCTGGCCCTGGGCCCTGCTGCTCGGGGCCGCCAGCCTGTTCCGCTACAGCGGCGCCGTGCTCATCGTCGTCGCGGCGCTGTGGCCGCTGCTGCGCCACGGGCGCCGGGGGCTGTCCACCGCCGCCCTGCTGGGCACCGCCGCCGCCACGCCCCTCCTCCTGCTGCTGGCCCACGACGCGCACGCCTACGGCCGCCTGCACCTGCTGGCGATGACCGGCTTCCAGGGCGTGGCCGAGACGCCGCGGGACTGGCTGCGCAAGCTGGTCGCCAGCGTGGCGATGCTGGGCGGCGGCGTGCTGCTGCCCGTGCTGTGCTGGGCCCGCCCGCAGGCGGCGCTGGTGGGCCTGGTGGGCGGCTGCCTGCTGGGAGGCTTCGCCGCCAGCCTCTCGGGCCAGTCCGGCGGCGCGGCGCTGGCCACGCTGGCCTTCGCCTCGGCTGGCGGCGCCGTGCTGCTGGCCGCGGTCCCGCCGCGCGCGCAGGTCCCCACCTCGGACGAGGACCCTCGCCCGGTGGCGCGCTGGTCGGCCGAGGAGCTGTTGCTGCTGGCCTGGGCCGGCCTGGGCCTGCTCTTCCTGCTGAAGCTGCGCTTCACCGCCACCCGCTACCTGCTGCCCTTCGCGCCGCCCCTGGTCCTGCTCGCCCTGCGCCAGGCGACGCCGCGGACCGTCCAGGTCGCCATCCCGGTGACCGTGGGCCTGGCCGCGCTGCTGGCGGTCGACGACCTGGGCCTGGCCCGCGCCCAGCAGGCCCTGGCCGCCCGGGCCGACGCCCTGGCCCGCGCCGAGGGAGGCCCCGGCCTGTTCGCCGGCCACTGGGGCTGGCAGCACCACCTGGAGGCGCGGGGCTGGCGCCCCCTGGAGGAGGACGCCGAGATCCCCCGCGGGGTGATCTTCGCGTCCAGCCGCGCCGCCTGGCCCCAGGAGCCCGCCGAGAGCTGCCTGGTGCCGCTGGACCGGCTGGAGGCCCCGGGGCCGTGGTGGCTGCCGCGGGTGCACTCCTGGACGGGCGCGGCCAACTTCCACGCCAGCATGGTCAGCGCGGCGCCGCCGCTGGAGACCTACGCGCCCTGGACGTTGTCGGCCGATCCCTACGACGTGGTGATGGTGCACCGCGGCTGCCGCGGGCAGGCGCCGGCGCCGTCCGCGGGGGAGCCGGTCGTGCCGCTGGAGGCGCTGCTGGAGCAGCGGGAGCGGGAGCGGGAGGCCGTGCGGGCCCAGATGGAGGCGCTGGACGCCGAGGCCCGCGAGCGCGAGGCGGCCGCCCGGGCCGCGGTCGAGGCGGCCCGGCGCGGCTGGGAGGCCGGCGAGGGGGAGTCCGAGGACACGCGCGAGGAGGCCGGCCCGCAGGACCGCTGAGAGGGTGTTCCCATCCTGTCCCGCATCGGGTGGCGTCCTCCGCGGGTGCCGGAGGTCGGTCATCTCGAAAGCGGAGGGTGGCGACGGCGTGGCGAGTGGGCAGGCACGGAGGCGTCGGGTTGGACGTCCCTCCAAGCTCGATGAGGACGCGCTGGCAGCGCTTGCGCGGATCGTACGGGACCACCCGCAGGACCCGCTCGGCGACCTCGCGGACCGCGTGGAAGCCTCCCCGGGCATCCGATGGGGCTCCTGCTCGTCGTCATCATCCAGGCGGCCGGCGCCCAGGATCGCGACGGAGGCGATGAGGTCGTTGCCGCGGGACTCGCCAAGGTGCCATCCATCGAGACGATCTTCGCCGACGAAGGATGCGCCGCCGCCTGCAAGCGCAGGCTGGATGCGAACAATCCGGGCCTGCGCGTCGAGGTCATGCGGCATCCCGCGAACCGCTCCGTCGCAACACGAGTCCAGGCGCAGGAGGCGGTAGTCGACTGAGTCATGGGAACAGTCCATGAGCTCCCCCTCCGGCCCGTGCCAGGCGCTGGCGGGTGCCGCCCGGCTCCTCGCCCTATTCCCCAGCGGATCCGGCGCAGCTTGCACACCCGCGGCTGGTCGCGCAGGTGGCATCGGGCCTCGACGCAGGGGGGCGGCAAGCGGGTGATCCTGATCGTGCGCCGGGTGGAGAGGGCGCCGCCCGCCGCGCAGGGGTCGTGCACGGAGACGGAGTGCCCCTTGGCGAAGGCCGGGAGGCGGATGCCCTCGGCG
>JAKLKF010000197.1 GCA_023150805.1 Myxococcota bacterium
CTCCCCCCCGGAGTAGCACGGGGATGGGGTTGTTTTCGGGAGCTGAAAGCATGTGCAGCCTGGTGGGGTGCTTTGGGGGTGCTGGAGGGTACGGGAAGCCCCCCTTGTACGTTGCCCGTGTAGCCCCCCACTCACCGCTAGGCCCCCCCGAGTCCCAGAGACGGTGGCGGAGATGGGTGGGAGTGGGGGGTGTCTGAGGGGGGAGAGGTCCTCCTCTCCCCCCTCAGTTCGAGTGGACACCGGCACCACGACCTTCTAGGAAAATGATGCCTCGACCTGCAGTCAACTCCCCCCTGAGGCCAAGAGCCTGTTCCGGAGAGGTGACCCCCGCCCTCTATCGCCAGACGCCGGAGAGTATCCGAGGTACAACCTGTGTCACAAGGCTGGTTGGCGATGGGCTCAGGGTCGGGGGTCGAGGCTGCATCTAACTGACGGAGTTCGCGATGGGCAAGAGCACGAGGACCCGCAAGATCCTGATGGGAGGCATCGACATCGGCGGCAAGACCTTGACCGTGGCCTTCCACGGGCGAGTTGGCGATCCCAAGGTCCTGGACTACGCCAACGACGACGAGGGCAGGGCCAAGCTGGTCGCCCTGTTCTCACAAGGGCGCTACCCGGCGCGCGTCGTGATGGAAGCCACGAGCCTCTACGGCCTTGATCTGGCGCTGCGCCTGGTCCAGGCCAAGGTGGAGGTGATGGTGGTCAACCCGCGCGTCGCGCGCCGGTTCGCCGAGACCTACCTGCGGGCGAAGACTGACCGCGTCGATGCTCTCATGCTCCTGGAGTACCTCCAACGCATGCCGTTCGTGGGCTGGCAGCCCCCCCATGCCGACCGCTTGCAGCTCCGCATGCTGTCGCGCCGGATTGGTGACCTGGTCGTCCAGCACACGGCCGAGCGGAACCGGCTGCACGCCATGCAGGCGACGTCCTCGACCCCTGCGCCGGTACTCGACGACATCAAGGAAGGCCTGGCCCAGCTCGATGTCCGCATCCAGAAGCTGGTGGCCGTGGGCGCCAACCTCTGCGAGGGCTCCGACGAACTGCGTCAGGCCTTCCACGTGGCCAAGAGCATCCACGGTATCGGCGACCGCAGCGCCATCGCGCTGCTCGGCGAGCTGCTCGTCCTGCCGCCCGACATGACCGCCAAGCAGGTCGTCGCCCACGCCGGCCTCGATCCGCGTCCCAAGGAGTCCGGCGGGCCCGCCATGGGGCCTCGCTCGATCAGCAAGATCGGCAACTCCCATGTACGCGGCTCACTCTGGATGCCCACCCTCACCGCGGTCCGCTTCGAACCTGTCGTCAAGACGTACTACGAGCGACTCTTGGGTCGCGGGAAGGCGAAGATGAATGCCCTGATTGCCGTGAGCAGGCGCTTGCTCCAGGCGCTCTGGATGATGATCAAGGGGGGCACGCGTTTCGACCCCACGCGCTTCGCCCCCCGCACGGCCGCTGCTCAGCCTTGACAGCCAACAGAGTATCTCCGCCCCTGCGGGGCACCTCCCCTCGCTTCGCGGTGGGAGGAGTGGGGGCACGGCGCCTCCTTGGACCCCTGATCCTCTCGGGCGCCGCCGTTGGCCCCTTGGCGCGCACCCTGCGCATCATCCCGGGGCCTCCTTGGACCCCTGATCCTCACCGGCGCAACAGGATCTCCAGGACGCGTCGCAGGTCGGCGTGGGTGTCGGACTTGCCAGGGGTCAGGGCGATGGCGCCGCCGCGGACGCGCTCGGCGGGCCAGCGGGGGTCGAGCATGGCGGGGCCGATGAGGTCGATGTGCGGCGCGGCGCCGGGGTACAGGATCCAGCAGCTCCCGACGCGGGGCAGCAGGGTGGCCGGGTCGCCGATGCTCTCGGGGTACTTGCGCCAGACCTCGTCGAGCAGGTGGGTGGGTACGCCGTGGGGGTGGGCGGGGTCCAGGCTGTGCTTGGCGTCGAAGAGGTGGACCTCGATGAGCTGGCCGGCGGCGCGGACCTCGAGCAGCAAGTCGGGGCGCCAGGGTCGGCCGGGGTGGAGCTTGCCCAGGGCCGCGCCCTCGGGGGGGCGCCAGCGCAGCTCGGGCTCGTAGTGCAGGTGCAGCTCCCAGCCGTTCAGCGAGACCGTGAACAGTCGGCCGCGGGGCAGCTCGGTGAACCAGCCGGCCAGGGTCGGGCCGATGAGCTGGTGCAGCGGGCGCCGCGCCAGGTCGGCCAGGACGCTGGACAAGGTCAGGACACACCACAGCTCGTACAGCTCGTCGGTGTTTCGCAGCGGGGCCAGCGCGGGGCCGGGCAGCAGCTCATCAAGGTGGCGCACCTGCTGCCAGAGCTGGTGCAGGCGGAAGTAGCCGGGGTGGGTCTCGACCTGGGGGCTGCGCAGGAAGGGGGCGGGTCGGATGGTGGCGGGCAGGGCCAGGCGGTCGCGTGCGCCGGCGACCTGGCCCAGGATGCGCTCCAGCCGCCAGCCGCGCTGCTCCAGGCGGTGCAGGCGGGGCAGGTCCCGCTGCTCGAACAGGTTGCTGTCGTGGGTCTGGAAGGCCTCGCGCCGCGGGCGGTCGGCGAGCAGGCGGCGCTGCTCCTGGTGGACCAGGCGCTGCAAGGAGGTGGCCAGGCGCTGCAGGCGGAGCAGGAGCGCGGCGACGCCCTGGTTCTCGGGCACGTCCAGGTCCTGGTGGACACGCCGTCGCACGCCGACCTGCGGGCCGCGGGCCCGCGCCTGGACAGACTGGTGGGGGTGGGTGGCCAGCCATCGCAGGTCCCGCACGGCGCGGGGCTCCTGGCTGGTGGCGACGGCGGCGATCTGCTCGCGGTGGCGCACGATGGGGCGGGCGCGCACCTGGGCGACGGCCTCCTCCAGCGGGCCGACGGCGCGCTCCAGGGCCTGCAGCGCGGCCTCGGCGGGGGGCGCGCGGGTCAGGGTGGCGCTGGCGTGGCCGCCCAGGTCGACGGTCAGGCCGACGCACAGGTGCTCCAGCTCGTCGAGCAGCGTCGCCAGGGACTGTTCAGCCAGGCGGGTGGGGCGCACGTCCAGGATCAGCTCCAGTGGGGGCTGGTCCGGGACCTGGACAGAGAAGCAGACGGCGCCGGCGGTGGCGACCAGGACGGTGTCGTCCCGGTACAGCAGGCGCCCGTCGGGGTCCGCGCGGCGCTCGTGCTCCTGGGCGCCCAGGCACAGGGTGACGACCTGGCCGGGCGCCAGACCCTGGCAGCGCAGCTCGACAGTGCGGGCGCCGGCGGCGGGGGTGGGCGCTCGCGTGCCGGGCGGGCCCAGCGCAACCTCCAGCCAGCCGCCGGGCGGATCGCCGGCGTGCCGGTAGCGCAGGGAGCCGACCAGGGGATCAGACATGGAACATGTCGTAGAAGTCGCCCAGGGCTTCGCCCCGCTCCCGCAGGCGCTGCACCCGCTCGGCGGAGCGGGGGAGCTGGACGGTGCGAAGCAGAGAGGCCAACTCGTCCAAGCGGCCGCGCAGCTCGGGGCCCACACTGCGGATCGAGGGGAGGATGCGCTGGCTGACCTGGAGATCGGCGGCGTCCAGGGGGGAGAGCACGCCCCGCGAGGCGGCCAGGAAGCGCTCCACTCCGCGCAGCACGCGGGGGCTGGGGGCGCCCTGGAAGCGGCGCTCGTAGAGCAGCTCGACGACCCGCCGGACCTGGGCAGGCAGGTCGCTCACGCCGGGGGGCACACGGTCGAGCAGGGCGGTCCAGGAGAAGGCCTGCTCGGGCGGCGTGGGGCGCACTGCGGGCTGGAAGAGGCTCTCCTTGCTTGGCTCGACCCAGATGACGTTGACCCGGGACAGGAAGCGCGGGGAGAGGCGCTGCACGGTGTCGTCGACGTTGACGGTGCCCAGCAGGCGGACGTTGTCGCCGACGGGGATGGTGGCGGGGTATTGCTCGGCGTTGTGGGGGCGGGAGTCTGCGCCGTACAGGCGGATCCGCGGGTGCTCATCCTCGAAGGCGGAGATGGGCCGCGCCAGGTAGTGCTCGGGCGCCGCCAGGTTCAGCTCCTCGAAGAGCAGCGGGTAGAGCCCGCCGTGGCCCTGCTCCAGGTCGTGGGCAGCACGTTGGAGCTGCTCGACGAAGCCCTCGCTGCTGGGCACCCAGGCGTTTCGCTCGGGGTGCCAGAATCCGAAGAGGGGCGCGTCGTCCTGCCACTCGTGGCGGACGACCAGCTCCAGGTAGCGGTCGGTTCCCCGGCCGTGGCCCAGGGCGGTGAGCAGGGCCCGGGTGAACGTGCTCTTGCCGACGCCGGGAGGGCCGGCCAGCAGGGTCCAGCGGTTGACCAGCAGGGAGAGCAGGAGGTTGGCGACCTCCTCGCTCTTCCAGGTGGGCATCTGGCGTTGCAGGTCGGCGACCAGCTCGGCCAGGGGCGGCGGCGCCTGGGCGGGGAAGGCGGCGGCGCGGGGGGCCTCGGGCGCGGGCGCGGCGGCGGGTGTGGCGGCGGGTGTGGCGGCGGCGGCCTGGGCGGGCGAGGTGGGGTGGGCCGCGCCGAACAGCTCGATCAGCAGGTGGGCGCGCCGGTCCCGGGCCAGGGACTGGAGCGCCTCGACTTCTGCCTGCAGGTCGGCGGCACGCGCCTGGAGGCGGCCGCGCTCGGACTCGATGGCGGCGTCCAGCGCGCCCAGCTCCTCCCGCTTCTGGTCGAGCTGCGCGGACAACGCGAGCAGGTCCTGCTCCTGGGCGGCGCGCCGGGCCTCGATCTCGTTGGCGTGGCGTGCGACCAGCTCCTCGACGCGGGCCCGGGCCTTGCTCTCCAGCAGGGCGCCGGCCTGCTCGGTGCGCAAGAAGCTCTCGACCGCTTCGATGCGCTCCTGCTCGAAGGCGCGGGCGGACTTCAGCGCCTCGCCCAGCGCGGAGAGGCGCTGGCGCAGCAGCTCGGGGGGCAGGCTGGCGCCCTGGCCCTGCAAGGCCGCGATCGCCGAGGCCAGGCGTTCGACCAGGGCGGGGGAGAGGTCGCGCGCCAGGTCGGCCAGCCAGACCTGCAGGTGCAGCGGATCGAGCTGGTCGACGGGCTCGGCGTCCTGGGCCAGCATGCTGTCCAGGCCGGGCGGGCGGTGGACCAGCAGCCGCCCGGGCTTCTCGACGGCGAAGCGGACGTGCAGCGTCCCGAACAGGGCGTCGAATGCCTCGCGTTCTAGCTTGCCGACGAAGCCACGCGGGTCGGCGGGACGCGGCAGGCCGTCCTCGTCCTGGGTGCGGTAGGGCCCCAGGACCTCCTGCCCCAGGACCAGGAAGATGGTGTCGGACAGGTCGTGGGCGCCCGGGTAGACCTGGAGCTCCTCGCGCGAGATGGGCGAGACGTTGCGCACCGGGATGGCGTCGTGCCACTGGCCGTCGGGCGGCGGGCGGAGGGGGCCGTCCAGCGCCAGGGTCTTTCCGTCGGGCCCCACCCAGCCCGACCGGCAGCGCGCGATCCGCAGGCTGTCCTGCTCCAGGCTGTCGACGTGATCGGCGGGCAGGTAGAGCTGGCGCGGGGGCAGGCGCTGGGCGGCGATCTTCACGCCGCTGTCGGCCCATGCGAGCACCCGGACCGGGCGCTGGCGCTCCAGGGCCGAGGGCTCCCCGACCAAGAGCAGGACGGGCAACTCGTCCAGGGTCTCGGTGGCGGCGGCCTGGAGCAGGGCCTGGCCGGCCTCCAGCAGGTCCTGGAAGGGCAGGCCCTCGGCGGCGCGCAGGGCGACGCGCTCGGCCAGGGCGACCAGGCACTCGCGCTCATCCTCGCGCAGCCGGGCGCTGGCGGCCTGCTCCTTGAGCTCGATGGCGGCGGGCAGCAGGCGCCGCTGCTCGGAGTTGCGCCAGGCGGCGAGCTGCTCCTCGGCCTGGCGCAGGGCGCGGGCGGCGCCGGGTAGCAGGCGGCGCTCCAGGCTGCGGTCGGCCTCGTCCAGTCGGTCGGTGATGGGCTGGCGCAGGGGGAAGGGGGGCAGCGGGGCGGCGCGGAGCTGCTGGAGCTGGCGGGACAGGTCATCGCGGGCCTGGCCGAGCATGCCCTCCAGGCGAAGCAGGCGCGCGGCGGAGGACTCGCCGGGGCGGGGATCCGTGCCCTGTACGTCCAGCTCGGCCAGGGTGGCCACGCGTTGGGCCAGGTCGCGTGCCCGGGCTGACTCCTCCTCGTCCCGGCGGCGGCCACCCAGCTCCTCCTCGGCCAGGCGGATCCACTCCTCGCACTCGCCCAGCTCGAAGCGCTGGAGCTGGTCGAGGGCCTCGTCCAGTGTGCTCTCGGCCTCGGTGGCGCCGCTGGCGGCGGCCTCCTCGCGTAGGCTGCGGACCTGGAGGCGCAGCTCGTCCAGGCGGGCCTGGGTGGCGGCGACCCAGGCGGGCTCGGGCCGGTTGGAGAGGGCGCGGGCCTCCTCGTGCACGCCGAGCAGGCGGACGCGCAGGGGCTCGGGCAGGCCGGGCTCGGCGGCGGCCAGCAGATCCAGGGTCCATTCCGGCTGCAAGGGGGCCAGCACGCCCGCGGGCACCGCGCCGTCCAGGAGGGCGAGGTCGGCGAGCAGGGCGGGCAGGAGGTCGCCGTAGGGGCCACCCAGGGCGGCGATTCGCTCCGGCCAGTCCGCTGGCAGGCGTGCGGGCTCCACCTCGTCGGTGGTCCAGGTCTCCCGCAGGCGTTGGCAGCGGGCCTGCAAGGCGCCCAGGTGCTTGACGACAGAATTCCATACCTTGAGCTGGGGGGTGAGGGCCTGGCCGCCGCGCTCCTCGCTGGCCCAGGCCTGCACGTCGGCGGTGAACAGGTGCAGGTCGGGTAGCTCGCTGCGGGGGCGACGCTCCCGCGCGAGGTTGAGGATGACGTGGGCCTGCTCTCGCGCCTCGCCGTACAGCTCGGGCCCGGGGGCCTTCTTGATGGTGGGGATGGCCTGGAGGACCTCGTCCAGCTCCCGGATGGCCTGCTGGAAGGCCAGGGGGCGGTGGCGCTGGGCCAAGGCGGTGGGGCCGCGGTGGGCCAGCCGGGACAGGGGCTCCCGCAGGTCGGGATCGTCGATGACGGCCTCGACGTGGAAGGCCTGGCCGAGCACGGCCTTGCCCAGCAGGACGTGCAGCCACCAGTCAACCAGGGTGGCCAGGCGCTGTTGGTGTGGATCACCGCCCTGGCATGCGCTCACCAGGAGCTGGAGGCGCTCCAGGCTGCGGCCGCGGTGGCCGGCGGGGTCCTTGCCAATCCAGGCCAGACGATGGACGGGGCCCAGGAGGGCGCCAATCCATGCCGCGGCGTGTGTCGGCTCTGGGTTGGAGTCGAGCAAGCTGTGAAGGGTGTCAGCGTCAAGCAGGTGCGGCATGGATCCTGGCTCCGGGTGGTGCTCGGTGTGGGGGACGTGCGCGCCATTGGGGTTTGGACAAGTGCATTCGGGAAAAACTCCGCGACACGGCCCCCCCTCCTCCACACCCACCCCCCGTCTTCCCCCCCGTCGTAGCCTGCCGCCAGGCGCGTTTTCACTTCGTGAAAGCACCTGCAGCCCGGCGCCCTGCGTGGCCGCGACCTGGACGGCAGGCCGGCCCGCGCTACCTCTGCCGGGTGTCGACCGACCGCACCGAGCTGGACGCGCTCCTGGACCTGCTGGCGGGCCGCCGGCTGGCGGTGCTGGCGGGCGCGGGCTGCTCGACGGAGTCGGGGATCCCCGACTACCGCGGCCCGGGGGCGAAGCCGCGGCGGCCGATCCAGCACCAGGAGTTCGTGCGGGACCCCCGGGCCCGGCAGCGCTACTGGGCGCGCAGCCTGCGGGGCTGGCCCCGGCTGGCGGCGGCGCGGCCGAACGCGGGGCACCAGGCGCTGGCGGCGCTGGAGGCGGCGGGGCGGGTGACGACGCTCATCACCCAGAACGTGGACGGTCTGCACCAGGCGGCGGGCAGCCGGGCGGTGATCGAGCTGCACGGGGCGCTGGGGCGGGTCTGCTGCCTGGGCTGCGGGGCCCACAGCAGCCGGCAGGCGCTGCAGGCGCGGCTGCTGGCGGCGAACCCGGGGCTGTCGGGCGAGGGCGGCGCCCTGGACGAGGCGGAGGCGGCGCCGGACGGGGACGCGGAGTTGGAGGCGGCGACCGAGGGCTTCGTGGTGCCCGGCTGCGCGACCTGCGGCGGGGTGCTGATGCCGGACGTGGTGTTCTTCGGCGGCAGCGTGCCGGCGGCGCGGGTGGCGCAGGCGCGGCAGGCGGTGGAGCAGGCGCAGGCGCTCCTGGTGGTGGGCAGCTCGCTGTCGGTGTTCAGCGGCTTCCGCTTCGTGCGCTACGCGGCGGCGGCGGGGGTGCCGGTGGCGATCGTGAACCGGGGGCCGACCCGGGGGGATCCGCTGGCGACGGTGAAGGTGGACGGTGCCCTGGGGCAGGTGCTGCCGGCGCTGGTGGTGGCGCTGGCGCGGGGGTGAGGGCGCCGGGGGCTCACTGGACCAGGCGCACGAGCTGGGCCTCGTCGCACTCCCACCACTCGGGGTCCAGCACGGGCCAGCCGCGCACGTCGTGGTAGCCGCGGATCTCGATCCGGTCGCCCTCGCGCACGGCGGCGAAGCTGGTGTCGGTGCCCTCGCACTGGAAGCCGTCGGTGAAGATGATGGCGAACTGGTTGATCTGGCGGGTCTGCTGGTCGCGCTGGGAGACGCCGCCCTTGCTGAACGAGGCGATGCGCAGGACGGTGCCCTGGTGCTCGATGGGGAAGAGGCGGGCGAGCAGGCCGCGGCCGGCTACGGCGAGGCCGAGCAGCAGCAGGAGCAGGGCGGCCAGGGCGAGCAGGAGGGCGCGGGGGCGCATGGGCGGCTCCGGGAGGGGACCCTTGTACCGGGGTCCACCGTGCTTGACGAGCCCTTGACCGACGTCACGCGCTGTCTGTTCCGGTCGTGAAAAGGATCCGAAGCCCACCTGTGGCCACCTGGGGAGCAGACTCTCCTCCTCGCCGCCGGGAGCCCCCATGCTCGCCCCCAGGTTCTCCACCACCGCCGCCCCCCTGCTCGCGTCCCTCCTGCTGGCGCTGCCCGCGGGGGCCGCGCCGGTGGACCCGGCGTCGCCGGCCGCCCCCTCCTCGCGGCGGCCGCTGGACTACACGGCCTGGGCGATGGCGCCCGGCGAGGTGCGGGTGGGCCTGACGCGGCTGGACGTGGGGGTGCTGCCGAAGCTGCAGGCGGGCACGCAGACGGGGCTGGACCTGCTGGGGATCTACAACGTGGGCGCGCAGTGGTCGCCCCTGGACAAGGACGGCCGGGGACTGGCGGTGGGGGCCAGCTTCCACGACATGCCGGTGGGGGACTTCCACCTGCGGCACACGCGGCTGGATCTCACGGGCTCGCGCCAGCTCGGGCAGGTGGGCCTGCACGGCACCCTGGCGTGGACGCGGCTGTCGACGGGGGGCAGCCCGGACCCCGAGAAGCTCTCGCCCGTCCTGCTGGGCCTGCTGGGCGTGAA
>JAKLKF010000198.1 GCA_023150805.1 Myxococcota bacterium
CGGCGGGGGACGGCGCGGGCGCGGGCGCGGGGGCAAGCACCGGAGCGGGCTCGGCCGGAGCGGGCTCGGCAGGAGCGGGCTCAGCCGGAGCGGGCTCAGCCGGAGCGGGCTCAGCCGGAGCGGGCTCGGCAGGAGCGGGTGCGGGCGCGGGGGGCGCGGGGACCCCCACCGGCGGAGCGGCGCTCGTCGAGGCGGGAGGTGGCTCGGTCGGCGCAGGTCCGCGGCCCGAGAGCGCCCACCAGCCGAGCCCCAGGGCGACCAGCACCACCGCGGCGCCGATCAGCCACCCCGGCACGCCGCCCGAGGCCCGCTCCTCCCGCCAGTCGTCCTCGGCCGGCGGCCGGCGCGGCGCCTCCTCGGTCTCCTCGGGGAAGAGCATGTCGCGGCTCAGCCCCGGCTCGGGGTCCCGGCCGATCACCAGCGAGGGGCCGTCGCCGCGCGGGGCCGAGGACTGCTCCTCGGTGTCCTCCACGCTGGGGTCGGCGGGGACGACCGGCGCGGTCGCTGCTGCCAGGTTGGGCACCGCCACGGGGAGCTGCCCCCCGCGGGCGGTGGGCGGCTCGCTGTCCGCTGCCGGCTGGGGCATCGACGCCAGCGGCGCCAGGTGGCGGGGGTCGGGCGCGGACAGCGCGTCCTCTTCGGGCCCGCCCAGGTCCAGGCCCGCGGGCAGGTCGACGGGGAGGCCCGCGTCGGTGCCATCGTCCAGGTCGTCGCGGCGAGATCCTCCTCCTGGGTCGAGCCCTCCTCCACCGGCGGCCCCGGGGGCCCGGCCTCCCAGGGCGCGCGCCCCTCCACCGGGTCGCGATCGGGCAGGTCCGCCAGCGGAGGCGGCGCGCCCCCACCTCCGCCGCTGGTCAACGACAGGCGCTCGGCGTGCTCGACCAGGTGGAAGAAGATCTGCAGGTCGCGGCGCCCGCCGACGGGCTCCCACTTGAGCCCGCCGATGCTGAGCAGGTCCTCGCGCAGCACGCGGCGCTCGACGATCCACCGCTGCAGGGTCGCCACGTCCTCGACCTGGTAGACCTTGCCCTCCTGCTTGAGCAGCATCGGGGGGGGCCCCGACTCGCCGCTGGGCGCGCTGGCCCCGGCGCCGTCGCTGCCCAGCTCGCTGCTGTGGGCCGAGTCGTCGGAGATGCTGAAGGTGTGGCCACAGGCGTTGCAGCGGAAGCGCAGGCCTCGGCCGGGAGCGCTGCCGACGTCGTCATCGACGTCGACCTCGTACTCGGCACCGCAGTTGTCGCAGACGATGAGCATCGGGGCAGCGGGAGCGGGGGACGCGACGACGAGGGGCCGGCCTCAGTGCGTGAGGCGATCGATCTCCCCCTGGATCGCGCCGGCGTCCGAGGGGTTGGTGGCCAGGTACTGCTGGTAGTAGCCGATCGCGCCCGCGACGTCCCCTTGCCGCGCGCTGATCTCGCCCAGGCGCTTGTAGGCGTCGTGCAGGCCCATGCCCGCCGCCTGCGAGAGGGCGCGCATCGCCTCGGAGCTGCCGGTCTTGTCCAGCGCCAGGCCCAGCCAGTAGTGGTAGTCGGCGCTGCCCGGCGAGCCCGCGACCGCGGCCCGGAAGCCCGTGACCGCGTCGGGGTAGCGGCCGGCGCTGTAGGCCGTGCGGCCCGCGCTGTAGTGGTCGGCCGGGGTCGCCGCGCTGGTGGACATGGTGCCCCCGGCCCCGCCCGCGTCGGTGACCGTGATCTGCCGGCCCGCCGTGTTCTGCGCGACCGCGCGCGCGCCCGGGTTGACCGGCACGAACTCGTCCTCGGGATCGGTGATGGCGATCGGAGGCGCGTCGACCTCGGTCAGCGCCTTCTCGATGCCCTGCACGACGTCGGTGCGCTGCTTCTCCTTGGCCTGCTCGACGCGGGCAGCGGTCGCTGCCGCCTCGGCGGCCCGGCGCGCCTCGGCGTCCTGCTTCTCGGTCGCCTCCTGGGCCTTCATCATCGTCCAGGCGCCGTAGCCTCCCGCGACCACCAGCAGGGCCAGCACCACGGCCGGCGCCAGCATCCGCCGCCCACCGCCCGCCGCCGGCTGGGGGGCCGCCGCCGCCGCCGCCTTGCGCCGGGCCGCCGCGGGATCGGCCGCCTGCTTGGCCCGGGACCGCGCGAAGGGGTCCTGGAAGCGCGGGCCGACCGGGCCGTCCGCAGCTCCGTCCTCGGCCTGCACGGCCGCGGCGGTCGCCGCCGCCAGCGCGTCGTCGGGCCCCTTGGCCCGGGCCAGGTCGCCCAGGCTCTTCGCCACGTCCGAGGCGCCCACGATCATCGTCGGCCCGTCGTCGTCGAAGCCATCGGGGCGTGGCGCCGCCGCCGCCTCCTGGGCCGCCTTGGCGTCCAGGTAGACCTGCACGAAGTGCTGCTCCAGGTCGGCGATGTCGCCCAGCCGCGTCCAGGTCTTGCCGTCGTGGCTGATCTGGTCGTCGTCGCCGACCCGGCCGTCCTTGATGTAGCGGGCCAGGGTCTTGTAGTCGCTGAAGTCGTAGACCAGGCCGATGCGGACCTTGACCTTCCAGGCCTGGATGCCCGCCGAGGAGAAGTCCAGGCTCTCGACGTCGGGCCGCCCCGCGGCGCCCTTGCGCGGAGGCGAGGGAGCCGTCGCGGGCGCGGGCGCTGCAGAAGGCGCTGCAGAAGGCGCTGCCGCTGGGGCCACCGCGGGCGAGGGGGCCGGCGCCGGCGTCGGAGCCATGCGCGCGCCCGGCGCGGCGGGGGTCGGGCCCGGCTCGTCGCGCGGCGTCGGGTCCTGCTCGGCCGTGTCCGCGCCCTGCTCCCCCCGGTACACGACGAAGACGTTCTTGCAGCGCGGGCAGGTGATCTTCACCCCTCGCCCGGTGATCCGCCCCGGGTCGAGCTTGTACCGGGCCGCACAGTGCTCACAGGTGACGATCATCGAGGGGTCGCGTCCTCCCGGCTGGCTTGGGGTGCGCGGAGGGTAGCACCCGGTCGTCCGTGGCGGCAACCGCACGAGCCCGCCGCGACCTTCTCCGACATCCCGTGCCGCCGGCGGTTCCGGCTCAGGGCGCCCCTTCGGCCCGCCGCCGCAGCGCCTCGGCCAGCGCCGCGTCGTCGCTGGGCAGCCAGGGGGCACCCCCCGCCTGCACGGCCAGCCCGCGGGCGCGCGCCGGATCGGGCGCCACCCCCGCCCCCGGCGCGGCCAGGAAGGCGGCGAAGGCCCACAGCAGCGAGGGGTCCTCCGGCGCGGCGCGCAGCCCCGCCTCGAAGGCCGCCAGCGCCTCGGTCCCCCGCCCCAGCCGCTGGAGGGCCACGGCCCGCTGCCGCAGGGCGCCCGGGTCGGCCGGATCCGCCGCCAGCGCCACCTCTGCCCAGGACAGGGTCGCCCCCGGCTGCCCCGCCTCCACCGCCGCCGCCAGGGCCAGCTCCACCACCTCGTCCGGCAGCGGGTCGGCCAGCGTCGCCAGCGCCGCGCGCCAGGCCTCGGCCGCCGCCACCACGAGCTCCGGCTCGGCCACGGCCCGCGCCGCCTCGAAGCGCTGCGCCGCCAGCGCCGGGTCCCCCGGGTGCCGCTCCGTGCCCGCCCGCAGCGCCGCGTGCGCCTCCCGCGGCTTGCCCAGCCCCGCCAGCGCCCGCCCGATCATGCCGACCACCGCGGCGCTGTCCCGCCCGCCGCGCCCCGCGGCCAGCAGGTCCTCCAGCGCCCCCTCCGGCTGGCCGGACGCCAGCCGCAGCGCCCCGCGCACCTCGCGCGCCGCCGCCCGCTCCGGCTCGGCCGCCACCGCCCGCTCCAGCGCCTGCGTGCCCTCCGGCCGCCCCGCCGCGATCGCCGTCAGCCCGGCGATCCCCGGATCGGCCGGGTGCCGCTCCATCCCCGACAGCCCCGCCCGCAGCGCCTCGGCGTCGTCGCCCAGGGCCAGCCGCAGCTCGACCAGCGCCTCGGCGTGCGTCGCGGACACCCCGCGCGCCCGCAGCGCCCGGTCCAGGTCGTCGAGCGCCTGCGGCTCCTGGGCCGCGAAGTGCCCCAGGCTGCTCTCCAGCCAGAACCAGGCGTCCACCTCGCCCCCGCCGTCCAGGGCCTGCCGCCGCGCCCGGCGCACGCCGCCGTCCCGCCCCTGGTGGCGCCAGCTCCGCAGGGCGAGCACCCGCGCCGCGTCGGCCTGCCCGCCGTCCAGCGGCAGGTCGCGCAGCACCTTGCGCGCGGTGCGCTCGGCCCCGCCCTCGCACATCAGCCAGGCGAAGAGCAGCCGCTGCTCCAGGGCCCCCGCCTCGGCCGCCAGGCTGGCCAGCGACACCAGGCGGGCCTCGTCCCAGCGCTCCGCCCGCGCCAGGCTGACCACCTCCCACGCGGCCGCCAGGCCCGGCTCCGCCCCCTCGCGCCGCGCCGCCGCCCAGGCCTCGGCCGCCTCGGGCCAGCGCCCCTCCACGACCAGCGCCCGCGCCCGCGCCTCGGCCGCCCCCTCCCCCATCACCTCCGCCCGCCCCAGCACCCCGCCGGTCTCCTCGATCAGCGAGGGCTCCGCGAGCGCCGCCGCCCCGGCGGACCCCACGGCGAGCAACAGGGCGAGGATCACGGGACGACGATCTCCAGGTGCGCGTGGTTGAGCATCAAGGTCTTGCGGCCGTGGCGCCGGAAGTGCACCACCAGCTTCACGTTGGCCGGCGAGCCCTGGCGCTCCTGGATGGTCCCGCGGCCATACATCGGGTGTACCACCTCCACGCCGGGCGAGAAGAGCGCCGGGTCGTCGGGCCGCATGGTGCGCGCCACCGGCTCGTCCCCGTCGGGCTCGGCGCCGGGGGAGGAGGCCGGCGCCGCCCGGGGAGGGGGCAGGGGCGAGGAGCCGAAGAGCGAGGCCTGCCGCTGCGGCGGCGAGGGGGACGCGGACACCGTCGACGGAGCCGGCGCCTTGCTGAGCCCCGCCGGCGCCTGCCAGGTGCTGGCCGGCCGCTGCCGCGCGGCCAGGCGCTGCTGGAAGGGCGAGGGGCCCCCGGACGGCCCGGCGCTGCCCCCGCCGCCCCAGCCCCCCGCCGGCCCGCTGTCCTGCTGCAGCAGCCGCGGCGGGATCAAGCGAAGGAAGGGGGACGGCGGGACGTCGCGGAAGCCGCTGCCCGGCACCAGCCGCCGCCGGGCGCGGGTCAGCACCAGCCGCTCCTTCGCGCGCGTGAAGGCCACGTAGGCCAGCCGGCGCTCCTCCTCCATGTCGGCTTCCTGCTCCAGCGCGCGGAAGTGCGGGAAGCCGCCCTCGTACAGTCCCACCACGTAGACCACCGGGAACTCCAGCCCCTTGGCCAGGTGCGCCGTCAGCAGCGTCACCTTGCCCAGGTCGCCCTCGTCGGGCAGGTCCTCGTCCTGGCCCTGCAGGCTCACCCGGTCGACGAAGGCCCGCAGCCGCACCATCGGGTCGTCCAGGTCCACCGCCGCCTGCTCGGTGTACAGGTCGTCGAAGAGCTGGGCGTCGTCGAAGGGCTCCTCGACCGCGCGGGCCAGGGCCTCGAGGTTCTCCAGCCGCCCCCGCGCCTCGTCGCTGGCCTCGGCCCGCAGCATCGGGCCGTAGCCCGACTGCTCGACGATCTGCGCCACGAGCTGCCCCGGTGACACCCGCAGCGCGTCCTCGGCCCAGCGATCGAGCAACCGGCACAGGTCCGCCGCCGCCTGCCGCGCCTTGCCCGGCCCCTGCGCCCAGCGCCGGGTCGCCGCCAGCAGGGGCACGCCCTCCTGCAGCGAGACGGCGCGGATCGCGTCCACCGTCTTGGGCCCGATGCCGCGCGCCGGCTCGTTGATGATGCGCTCCAGCGCCATGTCGTCGGCCGGATTCAGCACCAGCTTCAGGTAGGCCAGCAGGTCGCGGACCTCGCGCCGCTCGTAGAACTTGGCCGTGCCCACCAGCACGTGCGGCACGCCCGCCCGCACCAGCACCTGCTCGAAGGGCCGCGAGGCCGCGTTCGTGCGGTAGATGACAGCCACGTCGCCCCAGCGGTAGCTGCCCTGCCGCACCAGGGCCCGCAGCTCCGAGACCACCGCCTCGGCCTCGGCCGCGTCATCCGGAACGGTCAGCAGCCGCACCGGCTCGCCGTCGCCCTTGTCCGTCCACAGGGTCTTGTCCATGCGGCCGGCGTTCTTGCTCACGACGGCGTGGGCCGTGGCCAGGATCCGGCTGGTCGAGCGGTAGTTCTGCTCCAGCCGCACGACCCGGGCGTCGGGGAAGTCGCGCTCGAAGTCCAGGATGTTGCGGATGTCGGCGCCGCGGAAGGCGTAGATGCTCTGGTCGTCGTCGCCGACGACCGCCACGTTGCGCGGCTGCCCCTCGGGCCGCCGCATCAGCAGGCGGATCAGCTCGTACTGGGCGCGGTTGGTGTCCTGGTACTCGTCGACCATCAGGTACTGGAAGCGCCGCTGGTAGCGGGCCAGCACCTCGGGGTGCTCGGTCCACAGCCGGACGACCAGGTTGAGCAGGTCGTTGAAGTCCACCGCCCCCGCGGCCTTCAGCGCCTGCTCGTAGCGGCGGTAGACCCGCACCGTCGGATTGCCCGGGTCGTGCCGCAGCTCCTGTGCCAGCGCGTCGGGGCCGACCATGCGGTTCTTGGCCTGGTCGATGGCGCCGCGCAGCCGGGCCGGCGTCCAGTCCTTGCCGACCACCCCCTCCTCCTTCATCACGGCCTTCACCAGCCGCTGCTGGTCGTCGGTGTCGTAGATGGCGAAGGAGCGCGGCCAGCCCAGGGCCTCGATGTCCTGCCGCAGGAAGCGCACGCAGGCGCTGTGGAAGGTCGTCACCAGGATGCGCTCGGCCCGGTCCCCCACGAGCTGGGCGACCCGGTGCTTCATCTCCGCCGCCGCCTTGTTCGTGAAGGTCACGGCCAGGATCGCCCGCGGGTCGACCCCCCGGGCCAGCATCCACGCGACCCGGTGGGTCAGCACCCGCGTCTTGCCCGAGCCCGCGCCGGCGAGGATGAGCAGGGGGCCGTCCATGGCCTCCACCGCCTCCCGCTGCGGGGGGTTCAGGCCGTCGAGGAGAGGGTGCGCGGCCATGCCGTCCTCCAGGCCCAGCGGCGGGCCGAGGGGAGGGCTATCGCGCCGGGCGACGCGGGCGCTCAGCCCCGCTTGCCGGCCAGCTCCTCGTTGCGCGCCCGGATCCGTCGCGCCATCCCGGGCTTGTTCACCTGCTGGCCGCGGGCCAGGGCCAGGGCGTCGGCCGGCACGTCCTGGACGACGACCGAGCCGGCGCCGACGATGGCGCCATCGCCCACCGACACGGGCGCCACCAGGGCGGTGTTGCTGCCGATGAAGGCGCCGGCGCCGATGTCGGTGCGGTGCTTGCGCACGCCGTCGTAGTTGCAGGTGATGGTCCCGGCCCCGACGTTCGCGCCGGCCCCCACCCGCGCGTCGCCCACGTAGGAGAGGTGGTTGACCTTGGCCCCCCGCTCGAGGACGGCGGCCTTGACCTCGACGAAGTTGCCGACCCGGGCCCCCTCCTCCAGCCGGGCGCCCGGGCGCAGGCGGGCGAAGGGCCCGACGTGGGCGCCGGCCGCCACGGTGGCGCCGTCCACGACGCTGTGGGCCAGGATCTCGGCGCCCGCGCCGACCCGGCAGTCGGACAGGACACAGTGCGGCCCGACCACCACCCCCTCCTCCAACACGGTGCCGCGGCCGAGCACGCAGCCGGGGCCGATCGTCACGTCCGGCGCCAGCGACACCTCGACCTCGACCCGGGTGCCGGCCGGGTCCTGGAAGCTGACGCCGGCCAGCGCCCACCGCTGCTTCAGGCGCAGGCCCAGCGCCGCCTCGGCCTGGGACAGCGCCCACCGGTCGTTGACCCCCATCACCTCGGCGGGATCCCCGTCGTGTACGACCACGGCGGCCCGCCCCTCCGCCCAGGCCAGCTCCAGCAGGTCGGTCAGGTAGACCTCGCCCTTGGGGGGGTGCGGGCGCAGGGTCGGCACCGCGGCGTGCAGGAAGGCGAGGTCGAAGGCGTAGACGCCGGTGTTGACCTCGCGCAGGGCGGCCCGGCGCGGGGGCGACAGCTCGGCGGCCTCGACGATGCGCAGGGGGCCGTCGTCGCGCACGATGCGGCCGTACTCGGCGCCGTCGGCCAGGACCACCGACAGGCAGGTCACGGCCTGGCCCCGGTGGGCGGCCCGCAGGGCCAGCAGCGTCTCGGTCCGCAGCAGGGGCGCGTCGCCCGGCAGGACCAGCAGGGTGCCCTCGGCCGGCAGGTCGGCCAGGGCGGAGAGCACGGCGTGGCCCGTGCCCCGGGGCTCGGGCTGGCGGGTGAAGGCGACGCCGCAGTCGGCCAGGGCGGCGCGCACCGCGTCCTCCTGGTGGTTGACGACCACCCGCACCGACAGGCCGGCCCCCTGGCAGGCCGCGACGGCGTGGCGGACCATCGGCCAGCCCAGCACCGGGTGCAGCACCTTGGCCAGGCGCGACTTCATGCGGGTGCCCATGCCCGCCGCCAGGATGAGCGCAGTCTCGGACATGCCGACCTCCAGGGCCCGACCCGGGCCGCCGCAGGGTTATCGCGCCCGCCCGGACCGGCCCGCCCCGGACCGCCCGCCGCCGCCTACTGCACCGTCACCACGTAGTCCCCGGCGGCGCCCGACCAGGCGGCGATCACCAGGTAGTAGGAGGTGCCGGAGCCGACGGTGTAGCTGAAGCGCTCGGGCTGGGTGGTGCCGAACTCGGCGGCGGCCGCCAGGGGGGTCCACGAGGTGCTGTACAGGTGGATGTCGTAGTCCCCGTTGGCGGCGTCCCAGGTCAGGGCGAAGCTGGTGGTGCCGCCCGCGGCCGGGCGGAACTGCACGATGTCGATGTCGCCCGTGTAGCTGTTGACGCCGTCGTTGCCGGTGCGGTGGATGTTGCCGCAGAGGTAGCTGTCGCGGGGCAGCGCGCCGATGTTGCTGACGTCGGTGATCTCGTCGCCCACCTCGGACAGCAGGAAGCCCGTGCCCGACAGGCTCAGCGAGTCCGACAGCCGGGCGCTGCCGTGGCCCGCCGCGTCCCAGACCTGGACCTGGTAGCTCTGGGCGCTGCCGCGCGCGCAGTCGTCCAGCTCCAGGTACTGGGTCGAGGTGCCCGACGCGCGCCAGTCCGAGATGTCGCGGGGGATCTCGTAGGTGGTGGTGCTGCCGCCGACGGTGATGTCCAGCGCGCCCCCCTCGACGTCGCCGTCGAGGTCCTCGACCTGGAAGGCCACCTCGATCCGGCCGGTGCCCTCGGTCACCGCCAGGTAGCTGAGCTCGGGCGCGCTCGACCCGCCGCCGCCGCCGTCGCCGCCCCCGCCGTCGCCGGCCCCCCCACCGCCGTCGCCGCCCCCGCCGTCGCCTCCGCCGCCGTCCGCCCCGGCGTCGCCCGACAGGCCGCC
>JAKLKF010000199.1 GCA_023150805.1 Myxococcota bacterium
GCTGGGCGGGGGCGGGTTCGTCGCGGAGTTCGCGGTGCGACTGCGGCCGGGGATGCGGAAGGCGGTGCCGCTGGGGAAGTGGGGGGAGATCGGGGTGGAGGCGGGATGAGCCCAGTCAAATGCAATCCCGAACCTCGACGCCGGACTACAAGGCGATAGAGGGCAACCATGCGCGCGGCCATCTCACGCTGCCTTCCTGATCTTCGCATCGCGCGGCGAAAGGCGTCGCGCGTACTGAAGGTGATGATCTGCGTGATGCTGGTCTTCGGCCTGTTCCCCGGTAGCGACGAGCTGGTGGAGTCGGTCGCCCACCTGATCCACGACGGTCACCTTCCGCATTCCGAACAGCATGACCGCGTCGGAACGTTCGAAGACTGCGGTGATTCGGACGAGCACGGCTGCACCCCCCTGGCGCATCGCTGCCAATGTTGCGTGTCGATCATGGCGATGCCACAGGGTCCGCCGGGGTTCAACACGCACGAATTCCAGCCGGCCCGAAAGAAGTACCGCTCCGTTCAAGCCCAGGGCCCTCCCAGTCCGGGCGTGAAGCCCAACCTGCGCCCTCCCATCGCCTGAAGTCGATCTCGACGAAGGGCTGAGCGCCATTGCGCTCTGCCTCCCTGTGCGCCTGCCCGGACCGGGCTCGCGCGCTCCCGAGAACTTCTACTTCAGGTGAACCTGTGATCCCCGCATCCCGCGGGGTGTCGCTGGCGCTCGTGCTCGGCCTCTGGCCGACCGCAGCGTGGGCCACACCCCTGTCGGCCGACGAGGTGGTTCGATCCGCCTTGTCGCGCCACCCCGATGCCGTGGCCTCGGCCTCCGCGGTCCCCGCCGCCGAAGCCCGACGTCGCGAAGTCGGCACCTTCCTCGAGAACCCCGAAGCCTCGGTCGGGGTCGCCGTCGATGGCGGCCTCGTCCAGGGCACACTGAACCAGCCGATCTCGATCACCGGCGAGGGCTGGCATGCCCGACGTGCGGCCACTGCGGGGATCGACGCCGCTGAGGCCGACGCGCGCAGGACCGACCTTCGGGTCGCCGCAGAGGCGCGCGCCACCTATGCCTGGGCGGTCACCACGCGAGAGCGTTGGCAGCTCGCTGACGAGGCGATGCAGCAGTCCACCCACCTGCGACAAGCCGTCGAGGCCCGCGAGGCGGTCGGCGAGGCCCGCCCCTTGGACGTGCGTCTCGCGCGCCTGGCCGAGGCCGAGGCCACCGAGCTCGCCATCCGCGCCCGTCGCGAGCAGGCCGAGGCGCTCACCGCCCTCGCGCTCTACGCGCCCACTGCCGTCTCGGCGGAGCTCGCCGATGACCCGCTGGCCGCGCTCCCGACGAGCGCCGCCAGGTCTGAGCGCTCGGACATCTCGGCGGCAGAGGCCCGACTTCGCGAGGCAGAGGCCGGGCTGCACCGCGAGCGGGCGGCGACGATGCCGCACCTCGGGGTTGGCCTGTTCTTCGAGCGGGACGAGGCCCAGGGCGGGCCCCTCGACATCGGGCCGCAGCTCACCGTCGGCGTTCCCCTATGGAACCGCAACCAGGGCGGGATCGGCACTGCGCGTGCCGAGCTGGACCTCGCCCGCGCCGAGCTGGAAAGCGTGCGCGCCCGCGTCGGCGCCGAGCTGGTCGCACTGCCCGAGGTCGGCGCCTACGCTGCCGAGGCCCTCGGTCGTCTCGGCGACTTCGAGCAGGACGCCCGTGAGGCCCTGGCCAGCATCGATCTCGGCTGGACCACCGGCGAGATCGGCGTCTCTGAAGCGGTGCTCTTGCGCCGCGAGGTGCTCGACGGCTGGGTGGCGGCGCTCGACGCCCGCCAGTCCACCGTCGAGGCCCGTCTCGATGTCCTGCTTGCCACTGAAGACCCCCACCTGATCCCGGCGGACTCTGCCCTGGAGGACCGATGAAATCCCTGTCCCGAAGCGGGACCGCCATCGCGGTCCTCTCACTCCTGATCGCCTGCTCCGGCTCCCCGAAAGAGGAACACTCCGAAACGGTTGACGAAGGCCACGACGAGCACGGCGACGAGGTCGTCCTGGGAACGACGGCGCT
This sequence comes from Myxococcota bacterium, assembly GCA_023150805.1. Lineage (GTDB taxonomy): Bacteria > Myxococcota_A > UBA796 > UBA796 > UBA2385 > UBA2385. The sequence goes on from JAKLKF010000199.1 coordinate 2,044, forward strand.
CTCGAACGCCCGGCTGGGCGTGGTCGAGCTGGCGCCGAGCGCGCTCGACGCCGAAACCACCGTGCCGGCCCGCATCATGCTCGACCCGCGGCGCGAGGCCCGCGTGTCGGCGGTGACGGCCGGCACCCTGGAGCGCATCCTGGTCCGGCCCGGCGACAGCATTGCGACGGGCGGCTCGCTCGGCACAGTGCTCTCCCCCGAGCTCGGCACCGCGATCGGTGCCCACCTCTCCGCGACCGCCGTGCTGGAGACAGCACGCGCCCGTCGCGAGCGTTTCGAGACCCTCCGAGCCGGTGGGTTCTCCTCCCTCGCCGAAGTGGCTGAGGCTGAAGCGAACTACACGGTCGCTGCCGCTGAGGCCGAGGCCGCCGAGGAGCGGCTGCGCGTGTTTGGCGTGTCGCCCGAGCGGGTGCGGCCCAAGGAGGGCGAGCACTTCTCCTCCCGGTTCGCCGTGAAGAGCCCGATCGACGGCGAGGTGCTGTCGATCGACGTGTCGCTGGGGGCCTCCGTGGACTCGGGGGATCCCTTGTTCCACGTCGGCAACCTCGACGAGGTCTGGCTGATCCTCGACGTCTACGAGCGCAGCCTCGCCAAGGTGCAGATCGGTGCGCCGGTCTCGTTCACCGCGGACGCCTATGGCGACGAGGTGTTCACCGGCACGGTCGACCAGATCGGCGGCTGGCTCGACCCCGACAGCCGCACCGCCGAGGTGCGGGTCGTCGTACCCAACCCGGGTCACCGGCTCAAGCCCAACATGTTCGCCAAGGCGCGCCTGGCGCTGGGCGGCGACGGCCACGGCCAGGGCCTCGTGATCCCCGCCGACGCCGTCCAGGACGTCGAGGGCAAGGCGAGCGCGTTCGTCGAGGAGGAGCCCGGCCGGTACGCCGTGCGACCGGTTCGCACCGAGCCGCTGCCGGATGGCCGGCTGCGCGTGCTCTCGGGCCTCGAAGCGGGAGAGAGGGTCGTGTTCGAGGGCGCCTTCACCCTGAAGAGCGAGCTCGCCAAGAGCGAGCTGGGGGAAGGCCATGCACACTGAACCCTCGCAGAGCCCGGAGAACCAACGCGAGAACGCCGCGCTCCTGTCCGGCGACGGAAACGGCCTCCTCGATCACGTCCTCGCGTGGTCGCTGCGCAACCGCCTGCTCGTGATCGTACTGATGGTCCTCGTCACCCTGTTCGGGATCCGTGCGGCGTTCCGGCTGCCGATCGACGCGGTGCCGGACGTCACCAACGTGCAGGTGCAGATCCTCACCGACTCGCCCGGCCTCGGCCCGTTGGAGGTCGAGCGCTTCGTGACGTACCCCGTCGAAGGCGCGATGTCGGGTCTGCCCGAGGTCGAGGAGATCCGGTCGTTGTCCCGGTTCGGGCTGAGCGTCGTCACGGTCGTGTTCCACGAGGGTACCGACATCTACTGGGCGCGCCAGATGGTGTCCGAGCGGCTCACCGAGGCGCGCGACGCGATCCCGGAGGGCTTCGGCGAGCCCGAGATGGCGCCGATCTCGTCCGGTCTCGGCGAGATCTTCCAGTTCGAGGTGCGCGGCGACGGCCTGCCGGAGCAGGACCGCGCGATGGTCCTCCGTGACGTGCTGGAGTCGCAGATCGCGCCGCGCCTCCGGTCCGTCCCCGGGGTGGTGGAGATCAACACCTTCGGCGGCGAGCTGCGCACGTACCAGGTCGAGGTCACGCCCGAGCGCCTCGCCAGCTACGGCGTGTCCCTCGACGACCTGTTCGAGGCCCTCGCCGAGAACAACACCAACGTCGGAGGCGGCTACCTCGTCCGCGGACGGGAGCAGACGCTGGTTCGCGGAGTCGCGCTGTACGAGGACCTCGACCACATCCGGGAGGTCGTCGTCACCACCACGCCCGAGGGCACGCCGATCACGGTGGGCAGGCTCGGCACCGTCGAGTTCGCGCCGATGATCCGCCAGGGCGCGGTGACGCGGGACGGACGGGGCGAGGTGGTCACCGGCATCGGCATGATGCTGATGGGCGGCAACTCGCGCACGGTGTCGGCGGCGCTCCAGGAAGCGGTCGACGAGCTCGCGCCGACGCTGCCCGACGGGGTCACCGTCGAGGTGTTCTACGACCGCACCGAGCTCGTCGAGCGGACCATCGGCACCGTCGAGAAGAATCTGTTCGAGGGCGGCGTGCTGGTCATCGCCGTGCTGCTGTTCACGCTCGGGAACATTCGCGGCGGCCTCATCGTGGCGTCCGCGATCCCGCTGTCGATGTTGGTGGCGTTCTCCGGGATGAACACCTTCGGCATCTCCGGCAACCTGATGAGCCTCGGCGCGATCGACTTCGGGCTCATCGTCGACGGCTCGGTCGTGATGATCGAGAACGTCGTCCGTGTGGTCGGGGAGCGCCGGAAGAAGGGGCTACCGGTCGACGACGCCGTCATCCTGGGCGCGGTCCGCGAGGTGGCGAGCCCGGTGACCTTCGCGGTGGGCATCATCATCCTCGTCTACCTGCCGATCCTGGGACTGACGGGGATCGAAGGGAAGATGTTCCGTCCGATGGCCGCCACGGTGGTGTTCGCGCTGGTCGGCTCGCTGGCGCTGGCGCTCGTCCTGATGCCGGTGCTCGCGTCGACGTTCCTGAAGTCTGCTGTCGAGCACGAGACCTGGCTTTTGCGGCTCGCGCACGCGGTGTACCGCCCGGTGCTCGGCTTCGGCATGCGCTGGCGTTGGCTCGTGACCTCGGTGGCGGTGTTCGCCTTGCTGTGTTCCGGTGTCGTCGGCTCGTTCCTCGGCGCGGAGTTCGTTCCCAAGCTCGACGAGGGCGCGGTGGCGATCCAGATCATCCGCCCGCCGTCGGTGTCACTGGAGGAGTCCGTCGTCCAGGCGGGGTCCGTCGAGCGCTCGCTCCTGGCGAGGTTCCCGGCGGAGATTCGCACCGTCGTGAGCAAGACCGGCCGTGCCGAGATCGCGACCGACCCGATGGGGGTCGACTTCAGCGACCTCATCGTCATGCTGACGCCGCCCGAGGACTGGAAGGAGGCCCACGACAAGGAGGGCCTGGTCGCCGCCATGGAGGCGGGCCTGCGCGAGGACGTCCCCGGCGTGAACTTCGCGTTCAGCCAGCCGATCGAGCTCCGCACCAACGAGCTGATCGAGGGCGTGCGCTCGGACGTCGCGCTCATCCTGTACGGCGACGACCTCGCCCAGCTGAAGGTCACCGGCGACGCGCTCGCAGGGGTGCTCGGCAAGGTCCCCGGCGCGGCGGACGTGAAGGTCGAGCAGGTCGCCGGCCTGCCGATGCTCCGGGTGGACGTCGATCGCGAGGCCATCGCCCGCCTCGGCCTCAACGCGTCCGACGTGATGGACGCGGTCGAAACCCTCGGTGGGCGGCCCGTCACCCAGGTGGTGAAGGGCCGGCAGCGGTTCGAGGTGCAGGTTCGGTTCGCGCCCGAGGTGCGGGCCGACGAGGCGCGCGTGCGGTCGATCCTGGTGTCGAGGCCCGGGGGCGGTTCGGTTCCGCTGGACCAGGTCGCCGAGGTGACGATCGAGGAGGGTCCCCTCCAGGTCAGCCACGAGAGCGGGCAACGGCGGCTCACGATCGAGGCGAACGTGCGCGGCCGCGACGTCGCGTCATTCGTCGCCGACGCCCAGGCCGCCATCGCCGCCGCGGACGTCGTCCCGAAGGGCTACGTGCTCGACTGGGGCGGGCAGTTCGAGAACCTCGCCGAGGCGTCCACGCGCCTCGCGATCCTCGTGCCGCTCGTGCTGGTGCTGATCTTCGTCCTGTTGCAGGCGAACTTCCGTTCGTTCAAGACCACGATGCTCGTGTACGCCAACGTCCCGCTCGCCGTGACGGGCGGCGTGTTCGCGCTCGCCGTGCGCGGGCTGCCGTTCTCGATCTCGGCGGCCGTCGGGTTCATCGCGCTGTTCGGCATCGCGGTGATGAACGGCGTCGTGCTGGTGAGCCAGATCCGCAAGCTCCAGGAGGAGGGGCGCGACGCCGAGACCGCCGCCCGCGAGGGCGCCGAGCTGCGCCTGCGGCCCGTGTTGATGACCGCACTCGTGGCGGGACTCGGCTTCATCCCGATGGCGCTCGGCCACGGTGCAGGCGCCGAGGTCCAGCGTCCGCTGGCGACCGTCGTGATCGGTGGGCTCATGACGAGCACGGTGCTCACCCTGGTCGTGCTGCCGAGCCTGTATGCGTGGTGGATGCGCGAGCCTGTTCAGGCTGATGCCGTCGGTGGAGCGGAGTGATGGCTGAGTTCAAGATCCACGGGATGGACTGCGCCGAAGAGGTCACCGCCCTCAAGGGCGCGCTCCGCGAGCTCGTGCCCGAGGACCAGCTGGGCTTCGATGTGCTCAACGGCAAGATGTCCGTACCTGAATCGGTGCCGGCGGCGGGTGTCGTCGCCGCGGTGGCAGCGACCGGGATGCGCGCCGAGCCCTGGGTGCAGGCGCGCGAGCCGGATGCGCGCCACACATGGTCCTCGCGGGACACGCTCGTCGTCGCAAGTGGCCTCGGCACCGCCGCCGGGTTCGGCCTGCACGCCCTGATGGCCGGCCTGACCTCGGCGGTGGGCTCCGAGGGCGCAGGCCTCGCCGACGTGGTCCCGTGGCCCGTGCGGCTGGCCTACGGCCTCGCGATCGCGGCTGGGCTGTGGGTCGTGCTGCCGAAGGCCTGGTACTCGTTGCGGAACGTCCGCCCGGACATGAACCTGCTGATGACCATCGCCGTCGCAGGCGCGGTGGCGCTCGGCGAGTGGTTCGAGGCGGCGACGGTCGCCTGTCTGTTCTCCCTGTCCCTGGCGCTCGAATCGTGGAGTGTTGGGCGAGCACGGCGGGCGGTGGCTGCGCTCATGAAGCTCGCGCCGGACCGCGTGCGGCTGGTGCGGGACGACGGCGATGTTGAGGTAGACCCAGCGGAGGTCACCCCCGGGGCATTGTTCCGCGTGCGGCCAGGTGAACGCATCGGCCTCGACGGCCGCGTGGAGCGTGGCGCCACTGAGGTCGACCAGGCGCCGATCACCGGCGAGTCGGTGCCGGTGTCGAAGCAGGTCGGCGACGAGGTGTTCGCTGGCACCATCAACGGGTCGGGCGTGATCGAGGTCACCTCTACCCGGGCTGCTGGCGACACCACGCTCGCGCGCATCGTCCGGCAGGTCGGCGATGCGCAGGCGAAGCGCTCGGTGTCCGAGCAGTGGGTCGAGAAGTTCGCGCGGATCTACACTCCAACGATCCTCGCCCTCGCGGTGGGCGTCGCGGTGATGCCGCCGCTGCTCGGGGGCGAGCTGTCGGTCTGGACGTACCGGGCACTGGTGCTGCTCGTCATCGGCTGCCCCTGCGCGCTGGTGATCGCGACGCCCGTTGCAATCGTCGCGTCGCTTGCGGCGTCGGCCCGCCATGGCGTGCTGCTCAAGGGCGGGCGGGTGGCCGAGATCCCCGCGCGGATCCGCGTGGTGGCGCTCGACAAGACCGGCACCCTGACCGAGGGGCGCCCGCGTGTGGTCGACGTGGTCCCGCTCGCGGAGCACGACGAAGCCGCCCTGCTCTCTCGCGCGGCCGCCTTGGAGGCAGAGTCCCAGCACCCCATAGCGCTCGCCGTCCTGGCACGTGCCCGCGAGCTCGGGGTGCCGATCCAAGCCGCGAGCGACGTGACGGCGATCCATGGCAAGGGCGTCGAGGGACGAATCGACGGGAAGCCGTTCTGGCTCGGCTCCCACCGCTTCCTCGAAGAGCGCGGTCAGGAGACGCCCGAGGTCCACGATCGCCTCGAAGCGATGGCGCACAGCGGCCAGACCATCGTGGTCGTCGGCAACGAGACCCACGTCTGCGGTCTCATCGCGGTCGCCGACCGCGTGCGCCCCGAGTCGGTGGCGAGCGTGGCCGCGCTGAGGGGCGCCGGGGTCACCCGGGTGGTCATGCTGACGGGCGACAACCGCGGCACTGCCGAGGTCGTGGGCCGCGAGGTCGGCGTGGACGAGGTCCAAGCCGAGCTGCTCCCCGAGGACAAGGTCCGCGCGATTGAAGAGCTGGAGCGGGACCACGGCCCCACCGCGATGATTGGAGACGGCGTGAACGATGCCCCCGCGCTCGCGCGCAGCACGCTGGGCGTCGCGATGGGCGCCGCCGGCACGGACGCCGCGATCGAAACCGCGGACGTGGCGCTGATGGGCGACGACCTCAGCAAGCTCGCCTGGTTGATCGAGCACTCGCGCGCGACGCTGTCGGTGATCCGGGTCAACACCGCGTTCGCGCTCGGGGTGAAGGCGGTGTTCGCGGTCCTCACCTTTGTCGGCCTGGCCTCGCTATGGGGCGCCATCGCCGCGGACATGGGCGCCTCGCTGCTGGTCGTGGCGAACGCGCTCCGCCTGCTGCGGCGCTGAAGGAGAGCTGATGTCGGAGGAGGACGGACGACGATTCTGGGAGAGCAACGCGGCGCGCTACGACAGGTCGATGGGCCTGCTGGGTGGTCCTCTTCCGCGCACGGCGGAACTCGTGGCAGCCGCGGTGTCGGGGACGGCGCGCGTCCTCGAAATCGCCTCGGGCACGGGGCTCGTGAGCGAGGCCATCGCGCCCGTCGTCGGCGAGTTGCTGGCCACGGACTACGCAGCGGCCATGGTCGAGAAGACGAGGGCGCGGATCGGCCACCTGCCGAATATGCGATGCGAGGTCCGCGACCTCTACGCACTGGGGGAGCCCGAGGGATCGTTCGACGCCGTGGTGGCCGCCAACGTGCTGCATCTCCTGCCGGATCTGCCCGGCGGGCTGGCGGCGATGCGAGCGGTGCTACGGCCGGGCGGGCGCCTGGTCGTGCCGACCTACTGTCACGCTCAAGACGCTCGCGCGCGGCTGGTCTCGACCGTGCTGACCCTGGTGTCCTTCCCCGGGCGGCGGCGGTTCGACCTGGCGACCCTGCGCGTGGCCGTCGAGGAGGCGGGCTTCGCCGTCGACCAGGCGGAGCTGATCCCGGGGCTGCTCCCCGTTGGGTTCGTGGCAGGAGTCGTTACCCCAACCTGAGACTCGCCTCGAACGCCAGCATCCTCTCCCCCGACCACCCCTCCGGGTTCAACCAGAAAGTTCGATAAGCATTCGGTGACCCCGACCACCCTCCCAAGGCCCGTAGCGATCGCGAGATCCTACGG
>JAKLKF010000019.1 GCA_023150805.1 Myxococcota bacterium
GGTCGGGGGGGGCCGGGACGTGAACAGAGCAGCCCCCCTCCGGCCCTTCGGGCCACCTCCCCCCCCTCACCCGAAGGCGAAGCCCAGCCCCCGGTACGTGGGCGCGACCTCGACCACCTCCTCGCCGCGCACGAGCAGCAGCTCGCCGAAGCGCTCGGCCAGCTCGCCGGCCTTGGCGTGGCGGCACAACACCGGGTCGCCCAGCCCGAGCGGCGTGTCGCATCCTCGCGTGGAGAACGGTGTCTGCACCTCGCCCCAGCCTTCGAGATCGAGGGGTTTGAGCCCCGCGGGCAGCCAGGCCTGGGGCAGGCGGTCGGGGCCCATCGCACCGCTGGCGGGGTAGCCGCCGCCGAAGCAGGTGACGAAGCCGGGGTCGCTCTGGCGGCAGACGGAGAGCGCGAAGAAGGCGGCGGGCTGCAGGGGCAGGCCGGCGTAGCCGTCGAAGAGGTGGGGGCAGAGGAAGCCCGAGCCGGCGGTGACCTCGGTGACGGTGGGGTCGGCGGCGGTGGAGAGGACGCTGCCGGTGCCGCCGCCGTTGACGACCTGGATGTCGTGGCCGGCGGTGCGCAGGGCGGCCTGGACCTCGGCGCGGCGGTTGCGGGCCAGCGGGATGGAGCGGCGCTTGAGGAGGCCGCGCACGGGGTCGAGCGCCCGGCTGCCGGGGGTGGTGTCGGGGATGCCGGCGACCTGGGCCTCGTAGGCGAGCAGGCCGGCCAGGCGGACGCCCGGGTGGGTGCGGCAGGCGGCGGCGACGGCGAGCGCGTCGGCAGGGCCGCGCACGGGGCTGCGTCGCACGCCGAGGTGGGCGGCGGACAGGCCCCCAGGGCGCAGGCTCATGTCGACGTCGATGGCGACGGCGAGCTCGGCGTCGACCTCCTGGGCGGCGGCGGAGAGCAGGGCGACGTGGGCGGGGCTGTCGACGGTGGCGACCAGGCGCAGGCCGCGGGCGGCGACCTGGGCCAGGGCGGCGGCCTCGTCGGGGCGGCTGGCGGGGTAGGCCAGGAAGAGGTCGTCGAAGCCCTGGTCGGCCAGGGCCAGGGTCTCGTGCGCGCTCATGGTGAGCAGGCCCTGGAAGGCAGGGTCCAGGCCCAGGATGTGGCGCAACAGGGCGGGGCAGCGCAGGCTCTTGCTGGCCAGGCGCAGGGTGGGGGGGCGGTCGGCGCCCGGGGGCGCGGCGCGGGCCAGCGCGGCGCGCAGCACGCGGGCGTTGTGGTCGACGGCGTCGAGGTCGACGAGGGCGGCGGGCAGGCGGCGGCGGGCGAGCACCCGCTTCCAGCGGGCCCACTGGGCGGCAGAGTCGGAGGGCAGCATGGGGGGAGTGTACGCGGAGGGAGCAGGGGCGGACCGGCGAGAGGGGACGGCGCACGCGATCGGCTGGCAGGCGCGGGGGTGCCCTGGGCGGCGCGGTGGGGCGTGGTGCGGTCGGTCCTTGGTGGATGGGGATCAACCCGCCGGGAATCGACCGGGATGGCGTCGATAGTGCGAGGATGGCGGAGAAGCGCTTGGATACCGACCAGGTGGTGGGAGTTTCTCGCGGGATGGGTGGACACCTCGGAAGAATCGACCGCGCTCCGCAGCGGGCTGACTCCCGCTGCACCGCGGCGCCGGGCGAAAGCGATCAATGGATAACAGCCGGCACCTGCTCTGCTCCTGCTCTGCTCGGCTGGTTCTCGCCCGGGGACCGGCGGGGGAGTAGGGGGAAGGACCCTGCGGAGTCCCGATGCCCACCCTCCTCCTCTCCCGCTCCGCGCCGATCACCCTGGCCGAGGCCGAGCGCCTGCCGGTCGGCGCGCGGGTGGACAACGGCCCGGGCGGCGGACAGGTGGCGCTGGAGCTGCCGGGGCGGGACCTGGCGGCGCTCCTGCAGGCGGCGGCGGCCCTGGCGCGGGCGGTGCCGGACGCGGTGCTGACGGCCCAGGGGCTGCCGGACCTGGCGGCGCCCGTGGCCCCGGCGCTGCCGGCACCGGTGGCACCCACCGCGGCGGCGCAGGGCGGGGCGGCCCCCGCGGACGCCGATCCGTGGGCCCTGCTGGACGCGGGCCAGGTCGACGCCGCGCTGCTGGCCTTCGCGCGGGAGGGGCTGGACCCGGCCGGGCGGGAGCGGGTGCGGCAGCTCTTCCAGAGCACGGCGCCGGAGCAGGTGGCCGTGGCCTGCCGGATCGCGACGGCGGCGGGCTGGCGCTCCTTCGTGACCAGCATCCGGCGGGTGCTGGACCACGGCGACACGCGGGTGCGGGTGGCGGCGGTCCAGGCGGTCGGCGCGCTGGCTGGCCCCTCGATGCAGGGCGCGGCGGAGAAGATGCGCAACGACCCGAGCCCCGACGTCCGGCAGGCGGCGGTGGCGGCGGTGGCGGCGATCGAGGGGCGACAGGGGTGACCGAGATCCTGGGGCCCGGCCCCGACGAGAGCCTGGACCTGCTGGCGGGCGACTGGCGGGTCTTCCAGCTCCGCAAGGGGCACCGCTTCAGCACCGACGACCTGGTGACGGCCTGGTTCGGGGCGCTGGCGCGGCCGGGGGCGGCGCGCGTGCTGGACCTGGGCGCGGGCATCGGCTCGGTGGGGCTGGCGACGCTGTGGCTGCTGGACCACGAGGCGGATCCGACGGGCTGGCGGGTGCGCCCGGGGCCGCGGGCGCGGCTGTGGATGGTCGAGGCGCAGGAGGTGAGCCACCAGCTCGCGCGGCGCTCGGTGGCGCACAACGGGCTGGTGGACCGGGTGACGCTGCGGTGCTGCGACCTGCGGGACCCGGCGGCGGTGGGGGCACAGGAGCGCTTCGACCTGGTGCTGGGCTCGCCGCCCTACATCCCGGTGGGGAAGGGACACGTCTCGCCCCACCCGCAGCGGGCGGCCTGCCGCATCGAGCTGCGCGGCGACGTGCTGGACTACTGCCGGACGGCGGCGCGGGCGCTGGCTGTGGGGGGCCGGGTGGCGCTGGTGCACGCCTGGGGCGACCCGCGGCCCGAGGCGGCGCTGCTGGCGACGGGGCTGTGCCTGCTGCGCAAGGTGGAGGTGGTGTTCCGGCGCGGGCGCACGCCGACCATCGTGGTGTACGTGGCGGGGCGGGCGGGGGAGGAACCGGAAGCGGAGGTGCTGCGGGAGACGCTCACGGTGCGCGAGGCGGACGGTACCTGGACCGAGGAGTGGCGCGCGCTGCGGGCGGCGATGGGCGCGCCGGAGGCGGGGCGGGAGCGGTAGGGACCTCTGGCGGGGCGGGGAGGCCCCCCTCCGGCCCTGCGGGCCACCTCCCCCCGCTTCGCGGTGGGAGGAGCGGGGCGGCGAGCTTGTTGGCGGGGCGGGGAGGCCCCGCTCCGGCCCTGCGGGCCACCTCCCCCCGCTTCGCGGTGGGAGGAACGGGAGGCCCCCCTCCGGCCCTGCGGGTCCCCCTCCGGCCCTGCGGGCAGCCTGCCCTCACGGCAGCGGCGCCGGCCTCCCCAGCAGCCAGCCCTGGCCCAGCTCGCAGCCCATCTCCCTCAACATGGCCCGCTGCTCCTCGGTCTCGACGCCCTCGGCGACGGCGCGCAGGCCCAGGCTGCGGGCCAGGCCCAGGATGGAGCGCACCAGGGCCCGGCCCTCCTCGCCGTCGACCATGCCGGCGACGAAGGCCTTGTCGATCTTGAGCGCGTCGACGGGCATGCGGTGCAGGTGGGCGTAGCTGGACACGCCGGTGCCGAAGTCGTCGATGCTGATGCCGATGCCGCGGTCGCGCAGGGCCTGGAGCACGCGCAGGACCTGGCCCAGGTCGTCGGCCATGACCTGCTCGGTGACCTCGATGCGCAGGCGGCGCGGGTCGACCTCCCACAGCACGAGCTGCTCGTCGATGCAGTGCAGCAGGCCCGGGTCGGAGAGCTGGCGCATCGAGAGGTTGACGGCGACGGTGGGGCCCTGGGGGTCGTCGCCCATGCGGGCCAGGTCGCAGATGGCGGTGCGCAGGGTGAAGCGGCCCACGGCGGGGGACAGGCCGTGCTGCTCGGCGATGGGCAGGAACAGGTCGGGCGGCACCAGGCCACGCTCGGGGTGGTGCCAGCGCAGGAGCGCCTCGAAGCCGACGACGCGGTCGGTGCCCAGGTCGACGATGGGCTGGTAGTGAAGGCCGAGCTGGGCCCGCTCCAGGGCCTTGTGCAGGTCGTGGCGCAGGGCGTGGCGCTCCAGCAGGGCGGCGCGCATGGTGGCGGCGAACTCGACGGTGCGGGCGCGGCCCAGCTCCTTGGCGCGGTACAGGGCGGTGTCGACGTCGCGCAGCAGGGCGTCGGCGTCGGCGCCGGCGGTGGAGGCGGCGGCCAGGCCGACGCTGGCCGAGCCGTAGACGTCGCGGCCGCCGAGCAGCATGGGGCTGGTCATGCGGCGGTGGATGCAGGCGGCGATCGCGCGGGCGGTGGCGACCGCGCCGGGGCCGGCGACCAGGACGGCGAACTCGTCGCCACCGTAGCGGGCCAGCAGGTGGCCCTGGCCCAGGCAGCCCTGGATGCGCTCGGCGACCAGGCACAGGAAGCGGTCGCCCTGGTGGTGGCCCACGCTCTCGTTGATGGTCTTGAAGTGGTCGAGGTCCAACAGCAGGACGGCCGTGTCGCCCTCCTGCCCGCTGGCGAGCACCTGCCGCAGGTGCTCCAGGAAGCTCTTGCGGTTGGGCAGGCCCGTCAGCGGGTCGCGCAGCGCGGCGTCGAGCAGCCGCGCCCGGGCCTGGATGTGCTCGGTGACGTCGTGCACGACGCCGAGCAGGCTGGCGGGCTGACCCTGCGCGTCGCGGACCAGGGTCACGCGGAGCTGGACGTGGATCTCGCGCCCGTCGCGGTGCAGGTAGCGCTTGGCGACCTCGAACCAGGCCAGCTCGCCGTCGAGCATGCGCCGGTCCATGGCCTGGTTCTGGGCCACGTCGTCGGGGTGGGTGAGGTCCTGCCAGCTCAGCGCCCGCAGCTCGGCCTCGCGGTAGCCCAGCATCTGGCAGAAGGCCGGGTTGGCGTGCTCGATGTGGCCGTCGAGGGTGGCCATGGCCATCCCGACCGGGGCGTACTCCCAGACGAAGGGCATGGCCCGGTGCAGGCCGAGGGTCTCGGTCGGCGGCAGCGAGGGCAGCAGGCTGTGGGGCGAGGACACACGGGCTCCCGACCTCCTGGAGTCTCGCAGGCGAGGCGGACGTTGCGTGTCCCCAGGTGTCGAAGTCCAGGTGGCCGGAAGCAGGGAGTGGATCGGCGCACCAGGGGAGCGCCCTGTCCCAGACGAGGACCCGCCCTCCCGGCGGACCGAGAGGGCGGGCAGGGGTGCACGACCCGTCTTCTGCGTCTCCATCCAACTCAGCGTCGGCTGACGGCCCGCTCGTGCGAACGGGCCGCTCCACATCAGCGTCAGCAGGCCACCACGGACAGACGGGGAGTCCGGGCGGCGGGCCCGGCGGAGGTCCGCCGGGGTCCGGGTACACCGGTCGCCATCCTGCGCCGGAGGGCAGCAGGCTGGCGCCCGAGGCCGCCCGAGGGCGACCCCAGGGGCCCGGATCAGTCGCCGTTCTTGAAGAAGGTCGGGATGTCGTAGTCGTTGGGGTCCAGGCCGCTGACCATCGAGCCCGTGCCCGAGCGGCCGCCCGGCCGCCAGCCGCCGCCGGCCCGGCCGTTCATCGCGGCGTGCAGGGCGACCTCGACCGGGGGCGCCGCCGCCATCTGCTTCTCCTCGAAGCCGGTGGCGATGACGGTGACGCGGGCCTCGTCCTTCATGCTGTCGTCGATGACCCAGCCCCAGATCACGTTGGCGTCCTCGTGCGCCTCCTCCTGGATCATGGTGCTGGCCTCGTTGATCTCGTACATCGTCAGGTCGCTGTTGCCCGTGATGTTGATCAGCACGGAGGTGGCGCCGGCGATGCTGACGTCGTCGAGCAGGGGGCTGTTGATGGCCTTCTGGGCGGCCTCGACCGTCTTGTGCGAGCCCGTGCCGGTGCCGACACCCATGAGCGCCAGGCCCTTGTTGGCCATGATGGTGCGCACGTCGGCGAAGTCGACGTTGACGATGCCCTGGAAGTTGATCAGGTCCGAGACGCCCTTGCAGGCCTGGTACAGCACCATGTCGGCCATGGCGAAGGCCTCGCGCATGGTGGTGCGCTCGTTCGCCATGCTGATCAGGCGCTGGTTGGGGATGGTGATCAGCGTGTCGACGTTGGCACGCAGGGCCTCGATGCCCTCCTCGGCCTGCTTGCGGCGGCGCCGGCCCTCGAAGTGGAAGGGCCGGGTGACCACGGCCACCGTCAGCGCCCCGACCTCCTTGGCGACCTGGGCGATGATGGGGGCCGCGCCGGTGCCGGTGCCGCCGCCCATGCCGGCGGTGATGAAGACCATGTCGCAGCCCACGACCAGCTCGGCGATCCGGTCCCGGTCCTCAAGCGCCGCCTCGCGGCCGACCTCGGGGTTGGCACCCGCGCCCAGGCCCTTGGTGAGCTGGTTGCCGAGCTGGAAGCGCCGCGGGGCCAGCGACCGATCCAGGTCCTGGGCGTCCGTGTTGACCACGACGAACTCGACGCCCGTCATGCCGCTGCTGATCATGTTGTTCACGGCGTTGCCGCCGCCGCCGCCGATGCCGATGACGCGGATCTGCGCCTGGCTCAGCTCGTTCTCGACGAGGTCGATCATGGGAGGTCCTCCGGGGCTGCCCTGTGACCGCGGGCCGCGGGTCGTGGAGACGGGGAAGGGGTCAGGGGAGAGCGACGGCGGGGGCCGCGCCGGCCGGATCGGGCACCGCGGGGGGCGCCGGCGGCGGGTGCAGCGGGGGCAGGGGGGAGGCGACGGCCAGCGCGGTGGCGGCGACGTCGACCTGCTGGGGCTTGCCCAGGTCCAGGCCGTGGGAGACCAGGCGGCGGAGGCGGGCCATCGCGGGGGCGGGGTCCTCGTGGCCGACGAGGATGCGGCTGCCGCTGCGCAGCACCACCTCGTAGCCGGCGTGGGGATCGTGGTGGATCTCGCTCACGTCGGAGGGGGCGACGGGCTGGCCGTCGCAGGCCCGCCACAGGCGGATGGCGCCCAGCACCACCGCGGCCGCCAGCTCGGGGCGGGCGCGCTCCAGGTCGGGGGACAGGCCCGTCAGCACCGGGAAGTCCAGGTCGTCGCTGCTGGCGACCTTGATGGGGCGGCCGGCGTCGTCGACGTACCAGAGCTGGTCCAGCGCCAGCAGCATCACCGGCTGGTGCTCGGTCACCTCGACCCGGATGGTCGAGGGGAAGACGCGCGAGACGTTGGCGCGCGCGACCCAGGGGTGGCGCTCCACGCCGCGGCGGACCTGGTCGAGGTCGGCCAGGGCCAGGTGGGCCCCCACGGGCACGTCGGCCAGGTGGCGCAGGTGGGCGATCGGTGCCCGCTGCGCGCCCACGATCTCGACCTGGTAGACGCGGAAGGCGGCGTCCTGGTCGACGTGGTGCGCGCCCACCCCCAGGGCCGTGACCACCGCGCCGCCGAGCACGCCAGCGGCCAGCACGCGGGCGGCGCGCTTCCAGGGCGAGGGGCGGGAGGGCAGGAGATCGTTCACGGCTGCGGGCGCGGGGGACGCGCGGGGGGAGGAGGGTGTGCAGCGGGCGCCCGAGGAGAGGGGGCGCGGGGCCGAGGGGGAGGGGCCGGAGGAGCGGTGCGGGCCGGGGAGACCCGCGGGGGCTGCGGCGGGGCACCGACACGCGGGGCCGTCGCAGTGGGGGGACGTTACCTCGGGCGACAAGCCTTGACAAGGCAAGTGCCCGGGTTTCTCGCGGTGGCCGAAAGGACTCCGCCCGCCGCGGTCGAGGGGGCCGGGCGGGCGGAGGGGAGGGGCCGGGAGGAGGGGGCTACTGCGCTGCAGGCGCCTCGGCGGCGGGGGCCGACGCGACGGCGTTCCACTGCATCGCGGCGATCTGGCCCTGGCGGGCCAGGTCGGCGGCCTCGCCCAGGACCCGGGCGGCTTCCTGCGGGGCGTGGAAGCCCATGGAGTTCTCGGCGGCGATGAAGTCCAGCCGCCACTGGGCCTGGCGCTGCAGCTCCAGCGCGGGGGCGAGCTGGGCGTCGGTGGCGCCGGCGGCCTTGGCCGCGACCACGGCGTCCATCAGGTCCATCAGCGCGGCGCCGCCGTTCTGCAAGAGCTCGTGGTTGCGGGTCTGGATCAGGTCCACGCGGGCCAGGATCTCGGCCTCGTCGAAGTGGTGGCAGGTCTGGCAGGCGCGGTTGACGTTGAGCAGCGGGCTGCGGACCCAGTGGTCGGAGACCTTGGTCGCGCCGTCGCGCATGTACGGCATGTGACAGTCGGCGCAGGCCACGCCGCTGCGGGCGTGCACGCCCTGGCTCCACAGCTCGAACTCGGGGTGCTGGGCCTTGAGGATGGGCGCGCCGGTCTCGGCGTGCTTGTAGTCGTAGAAGCGCTCGCCGTCGGGGAAGGTGGTCTCGTTCCAGTGCTGCTCGGTCTGGTCGGCGGACAGGCCCTTGCTCCAGGGGAAGGTGAGCTTGAACTTGGTCGAGCAGTAGTACTCGACGTGGCACTGTCCACAGACGTAGGACCGCATCTCGGTGCGCGTGGCGTCGGTGTTGGGATCGTAGGGGGTGGCGCGGTCACCCTCCCGCCAGCGCTCGATGCTGGGCAGGTGCGGCACCTCGGCGTCGCCGGCGGCCAGGGCCTGGATGCCCTGGATGAAGCCGGGCCGCGTGACGCGCAGGGCCATGCTGTCGGGCTCGTGGCAGTCGACACAGGAGACGGGGTGGGCGCCGCCCACCTCGTGCAGCATGGCGTTGGTCTCCTGGTAGGTCATGGCATGGGTCTTCTCGAAGCCGGCGATCGCGTCGCCGTCGCCGAGCTTGCGGTACAGCGGCATCACGCTGGCGTGGCAGTGCAGGCAGGAGCCGGACTGCGGCTTGCTCAGGCGCTCGGTGCTCTCCTGGTCCTGGAGCATGTAGGCGTGGCCGCGGCGGTCGCGGTAGTCGATGGCGAAGGCGTAGCCCTTGAACATGCGCTTGAGCCACGGGTCGCGGTCGATCTTCTGCTCGGGCAGGGCCTCGCTGCCGCCGTGGCCGCCGAAGCGGGTGCGCGTGCTCTGGGCCGTGAGCTTGTAGGTGTCGTACTGCTTGGGCCAGTTCTTGCCCCACTCGGCCGGGTCGGTCGTGTCGTCGGTCACCTCGACCACTCGGACGAAGGGCGTGCGCGCCTCCTCCTTGCGCTGATCGACGTTGAGCAGCAGGGCGGTGACGCCGGCGGCGGCCCCGGCGGCGACGATGGTGAGCGCGACGTAGGGGAGGGCGCGGCTGCCAGGGGAGGCGGTGGTCATCGGGGCTCCAGCTCGCTGTCGTGCAGGGCGCCGCCCAGGCCGACCTGCTCGCCGTGGCCGACGTCGAGGTGGCAGCTCACGCAGCGAGGCGCGCCCATGCTGGCGCTGGCCTCGTGCAGGATGCCCTCGTGGCAGCGCAGGCAGTTGGCCTGGAGGATCTCTGCGTTGGGGGGAGTGATCAGGATCGGCTCGGGGAAGTCCTGCAGCGTGAAGCCCTTGGAGTGGAACCAGCCGTTCCGGGCTTTCGCGAGGTATTTCCCGACGAAGTCGGCGGGCAGGTGGCAGTCGACGCACACCGCCGAGGTGTGGTGGCTGGCCTTCTGCCAGGAGTCGTATTGCGGCCGCATGATGTGGCAGTTCACGCAGGCCCGCGGGTCCTCGGACAGGTAGGACAGTCCCTCGGCGTAGTCGAAGGTGAACAGGCCCAGGCCGAGGGTGGCGCCGACGGCCAGGGAGGCGATGGCGGGGAGTGCGCGCATGGGGTCTGCCTCGATGGCCTGCATGTTATGGGACCTGTGGATCCGGGGCAATGTTGATGGGGAGGGTTCGGTCAGGCTGTCGCACCCAGCGGGCGTGATGTTCCGGTGTGCTTATTTCCAGGGCTCACCGGAGCCGGACATCCTCTGAGTGGCTCCTGGGAGGTACCTGTGCTGCTCACCCTGGTCGCGCTCTCCACCCTCGCCCTCGCCGACGAGCCCACCTTCAACCCGGTGGTCCAGGTCCGGCCGCGCTTCGAGTACTCGACCGGCAAGGACGGCGCCTCGGGCGGCGAGCTGATGTTCGTGACCCAGCGGGCGCGGCTGGGCGTCACGGCCAAGCTGCCCAAGCTGTCGGCCCGCGTGCTGGTGCAGGACGTGCGGATGTGGGGCAGCGAGGGCCACACGCTGCTCGACTTCACGGCCGACGCCTTCGATCTGCACGAGGGCTGGGCGCAGTACAAGCCGACCGACGCCGTGGCGCTGCGGGTGGGCCGGCAGGAGATCACGGCCCACGAGCACCGGCTGCTGGGCAACGTCGACTGGACCCAGCAGGGGCGCTCCTTCGACGCCGCGACGCTGAAGCTGACGGGCGAGAAGCTGTCGGCGGACGCGGGCTTCGCGGTGCTGGCGGACGCGAACTCGGGCGTGGTGACGACCAACGGGCTGATGGGCTTCGTCCGCGGCGGCATCGCGCCGGCCAAGGGCGCCGTGGTGGACGTGCTGGCCATCGTCGACACCGACGAGACCCTGGACCGGACGCGGGCGACCGCGGGTGTCTACGCCAAGGGCGGCAGCGGGATCCTGAGCGGGCGGGTCGAGGCCTACGGCCAGGTGGGCAGCGTGGGCGACCTGTCGATCCAGGCCGGCATGGTGGGCGTGCAGGGCACGCTGGCCCCCGAGGCCAGCTTCAAGCCCGAGATCACGCTGTGGTACGACCTGCTCTCGGGCGACGGCGACGCGGCGGACGACGCGCTGAACGCCTTCGACACGCTGTACGCCACGAACCACAAGTTCTACGGCCAGATCGACATCATGACCTTCCTGGTGGGCGGCGCCCTGGACGGCCAGGGCCTGCACGACGCGGCGCTCAAGCTGTCGGCGAAGCCGGTCGAGGCGCTGGCGGTCAACCTGGACGCCCACGTCTTCGCCGCGGCGGCGCCCGCCACCGACGACACGATGCTGGGCCAGGAGGCTGACCTGTGGCTGTCCGGCAAGGTCTCGGGCGCGCTCAGCCTGCAGGGCGGCGGCTCGATGTTCCTGTACACGGCGGACAAGGACCCCGACGCCTGGGCCTGGGCGCAGATGAACCTGGAGATCTGACCATCGGACGGGCCCCCCTCCGGCCCTTCGGGCCACCTCCCCCCGGCTGTCGCCAGGGGGAGGAACGTGGCGGGGGTCCGGCTCCTGCGCAAGCGTCGCCTCTGCCGCTGCCCTCTGTGCGCTCTGCGTGCTTGTACGTTGAGGAGCACTCTCCCCCGAGACTCCGATCAGCGCCTGGCCCCCCTCCGGCCCTCAGCCTGCCTGGCCCGCGGCCTGGACGTGGGTGCGGGCGGTGCGGGCCAGGTGGTCGACCAGGTCCTCGAAGGAGATGCCGACCGCGCCGGCGGCCATCGGCGACAGGCTGGTGGCCGTCATGCCGGGGATGGTGTTGATCTCCAGGAACCAGGGGCGGCCGTCCCCGTCGACGATGAAGTCGGCGCGGGCGACGCCGGCCAGGCCGAGCGCCTGGTAGGCGCGGGCGGCGTGCTCGCGCGCGGTGTGGGCCACACCGTCGGGGATGGGCGCCGGCACGATGTAGTCGGTCTGGCCCTTGGTGTACTTGGCCTCGAAGTCGAAGAAGCCCGAGCGGGGGCGGATGGCGACGACGGGCAGGGGCAGACCGTCGAGCACGGCGACGGTGATCTCCTCGCCCTTGACGTACTGCTCGAGCAGGACGCGGCGGGACATGTCCTGGGCCTGGACCAGGGCGGCCTCGAGCTGGCCGCCGTCGTGGCAGACCCAGGTGCCGATGGTGCTGCCGCCCTCGGGCACCTTGACCACGCAGGGCGGGGTCAGCCCGGCGGGGATGGGGTCGCCGTGGTGCCAGATCCAGTCGGCGGCCAGGTTCAGGCCCAGGCCGGCGACGGCCTGCTTGGTGGCGATCTTGTCCATGGCGATGGCCGAGCCGCGCACGGGGCTGCCGGTGTAGGGGATGCCCATCAGCTCCAGCAGGCCCTGGACGCAGCCGTCCTCGCCGAAGACGCCGTGCAGGGCCAGCCAGGCGACGTCGACACCCTCGGCCACCAGGCGGGCGGGCAGGTCGCGGCCGACGTCGATGGCGACGGCGTCCCAGCCGCGGGCCTGCAGGGCGGCGAGCACGGCCTTGCCCGACTTGAGCGAGATCTCGCGCTCGGTGGACAGGCCGCCCAACAGGACGCCGACGCGGCCCTGGCCGGTGGCGCGCAGCGGGGGGTGGAGCTGGGAGCGGATGGACATGGGGGCTCCAGAGTCGGGGGCGTCAGCGGCGACGGGGAGGCGGGGCGCCTTGCTTGCGGGTGGCCTCGAGGCCGATCACGGGGATGCGCAGGGTGGGGTCGACGCCGCGGGCGCGGTGGACGTGCTCGGCCAGGCCCTTGGCCAGCAGGGTGGCGGTGGCGCAGTCGCCGCCGCCGAGGTTGACCAGCACACCGGGCTCGGTGGGGGACAGGCGCCAGGCGCGCAGGCGGGTGCCGGACAGGCCCGCGGCGACGAGCTGGGGTGCCGTGCGCAGCGGGCCGTCGTCTGCGAAGAGGGTCCCGGGCGGCAGGGGGATCGGGCGGTGCTTGGAGCGACGGGCGCCGGCGATGGGCGAGAGCGGCAGCTCGACCGACAGCAGGATGGCCGAGGCCGGCAGCGCGGGCGGGACGGCGCCCTCGGCCAGGACCGTGCGCTCGACGCGGTTGCCCTTCACCCAGGAGACGGCGTGCAGCAGGCCCTCGAGCGGCTGCAGGTCGGAGCCGTGCAGCAGGCCGCCGGGGCAGCCGGGCCAGGGCGCGACCTGGGAGAGGGGGCCGTGCAGGACCGGGCCGGCGGGGCCCACCGCGAGCGCTGCGAGCGCGGCGCGGGAGGCGGACCAGGGCTCGGCGGCGCCCAGGCGCAGGCGGGCGGGGCCGTGGCCGTCCTCGGGCAGCAGCGTGGCCCCCTCGAAGGCACGGCCGGGCCGGATGGCGACGCCGCGCAGGCCGCCGTCGCGGACCAGCAGCTCCTCGAAGGGCCAGCAGGCGCGCCAGGGCAGGCCAGCCTGGCGGGTGGCCTCCAGCGCGGCGCGCAGGGCGGGCAGGTCGGCGACCTCGACCCACAGGTCGACCGGGCCGCCGCAGCGCAGGGGCAGGTGGGCGGCCATCGGCTCGCGGCGGCGGAGGGACACGCCAGGGACGCCCTGGAGGGCGGCGCAGAGGCCGTCGAGCGCGACCTGGGGATCCAGGCGCAGCGTGGCGCGCTCGGCGACCGGGTCAGCCACCGGCGCCGCTCCCGCCGTCGGCCGCGGCGCCGGCCAGGTGCTGGGCCAGCAGCTCGCAGATCCGGTTCACGTCGCCCGCGCCCAGGGTGATGACGACGTCGTCGGGGCGGACGGTGAGGGACAGGTGGGAGGTGGCCTCGTCCAGGCTGTCGGCCACGGCGACCGAGCGGTGGCCGTGCTCGGTGAGCGCGGCGCCCAGGCGGTGGTGGTCGATGCCCTCGATCGGCGCCTCGCCGGCCCGGTAGATCGGGCAGACGACGACGTGGTCGGCCTGGTTGAAGGCGCGCGCGAAGTCGTCGAAGAGGTCGCGGACCCGGGTGTAGCGGTGGGGCTGGACCACCGCGATCAGGCGCCGGTGGGGCCAGGCGCCCGAGGCGGCGGCCAGGGTGGCGCGGATCTCGGCCGGGTGGTGGCCGTAGTCGTCGATGATGGTGACCGGCGCGGTCCCGGGCTGCGGGGCGACCTCGGCGCGGATGCTGAAGCGGCGGTCGACCCCGGTGAAGCCATCCAGGCCGGCCTGCAGCGCTTCGAAGGGAAGGCCCAGCTCCAGGCCGACGGCGATGCAGGCCAGGGCGTTGAGCACGTTGTGCTGGCCCGGCATCGCCAGGCGCACCTGGCCGAGCGGCCGGCCCAGGTGCATCGCCGTGAAGCGCGTCTCCAGGCCCTCGTAGCGCAGGTCGACGCCGCGGACCTCGGCCGGGGCGCCCAGGCCGAAGGTGACCACCTTGCGGCGCAGGCGGGGCAGCAGGGCCTGGACGTTGGGGTGGTCCAGGCAGAGCGCGGCGAAGCCGTAGAAGGGCACCTTGTTGGCGAAGGCGGCGAAGCCTTCCAGCAGGGCCTGCTCGGTGCCCCAGTGGTCGAGGTGCTCGGGGTCGATGTTGGTGACGACCGCGACGGTGGGCGCCAGCAGCATGAAGCTGCCGTCGCTCTCGTCGGCCTCGGCGACCAGGAACTCGCCCGCGCCCAGCCGGGCGGTGCTGCCGAGCTGGTCCAGGCGGCCACCGATGACGATGGTCGGGTCCATGCCGGCCCGGGCCATGCACGCCGCCACCATCGAGGTCGTCGTGGTCTTGCCGTGGGTGCCGGCGACCGCGACGCCGTACTTCATGCGCATCAGCTCGGCGAGCATCTCGGCCCGCGGGATGACCGGCACGTGGCTGGCCTCGGCGGCGCGCACCTCGACGTTGGTGGCGGGGATGGCGGTCGACTTGACGACGACGTCGGCGCCCTCGACCCAGGCGGCGTCGTGGCCGATGTGCACCACGCCGCCCAGGGCGCGCAGCCGCTTGACGGTGGCCGACTCCTTCATGTCGCTGCCGGTGACCCGGTAGCCCATGGTGAGCAGCACCTCGGCGATGCCGCACATGCCGGTGCCGCCGATGCCGATCATGTGGATCTGTTGGAACTTCCCGCGGAACATGGCGCCCCCCCTCATGCCTGGCCCGGCTCGGGCTGCAGCTCGTGGCGCAGGGGCCAGCCCTCGACGGGCGAGGCGACCGCCACCGGCCCGGCCTCGGCCTCGGCCGAGATCGACAGCAGCAGGCCCACCGCCCACAGGTTCGCGATCATCGCGCTGGCGCCGTAGCTGATGAAGGGCAGGACCAGGCCCTTGGGCGGCACCATGCCCATGATGACGGCGAGGTTGAAGAAGGCGTTGAGCCCGATCATCGCGGTGATCGTGCTGGCCAGGAACAGGCCGAAGGGGTCGCGCGCCTTGCGGGCGATGGCCAGGCCGCGCCAGACCAGCACGCCGAAGACGGCCATGACCAGGCCCAGGCGCAGAAGGCCCAGCTCCTCGGCGATGACGGCGCCGATGTAGTCGGTCCACGGCTCGGGCAGGAAGTAGAGCTTGGCCATCGAGTTGCCCAGGCCCTGGCCCCACAGGCCCCCGCTGTGCATGGCGACCCAGCTCTGGATGGTGTGGTAGCCCTCGGCGTCGGCGACGGCCCAGGGGTCCAGGAAGCTGGTGAGGCGCTCCATGCGGTAGGCCTCGGCCATCATCACGGGGATGCCCAGCGCCACGGCCGCGCCGCCGACGATGGCGATGTGGGAGAGGCGCATGCCGGCGATGAACAGGATGAGACCCGACAGGCCGGCCAGGATCGCGGTGGTGCCGAAGTCGGGCTCGGGCAGGATCAGGGCCAGGGCCGGCACCGGGATCAGCACCGCCCGCAGCACGACCCGCCAGTCCCCCAGGAAGCCCCGCCAGCGGTCCAGGAAGTCGGCCATCATGATGAGCACGACGATCTTGGTGAACTCGCTGGGCTGGATGTGCAGGCTGCCGAAGCCGATCCAGCGGGCGGCGCCGTTGGCCTTGTGCTGCAGGCCGGGCACGAAGACCAGGACCAGCGCGACCAGGCAGGCGACGTAGGCGGCCAGGCGCCAGCGCCGGATCAGGGACAGCGGCGTCAACGCGGTCACCGCGCAGGCGACGCCGCCCACGCCGACGGCGATGAGCTGCCGCTTGAAGAAGTAGAGCGGGTCGCCGGCCGTGTCCCCGGCGACGACGGCGGAAGCCGAGTAGACCATCACCAGGCCGAGCAGCACCAGGGCGCCGACGGCGAGCAGCAGCCAGAGGTCGGTGCGGCGGTTCATTGGGGCTCCCCGGAGGTGGCGCGGGCCAGGTCGGCGAAGACCCGGCCACGGTGCTCGAAGTCCTGGAACTCGTCGAAGGAGGCGCAGGCCGGCGAGAGCAGGACGGCGTCGCCGGGGCCGGCCAGCCGGGCGGCCAGCGCCACGGCCTCGGCCATGGTGCCGACGCGGCGGGCGCCCAGGGTGGCGGCGATCTCGCTGCCCGAGGCGCCGAAGGCGATGACGGCGCGCGCCTTCGCCAGGGCTGGGGCCAGCGGGGCGTAGTCGGCGCCTTCCTTGCCCAGGCCGCCCAGCAGGACGACGGCGGGGCGGTCCATGGCGCGGATGCCGACCAGGGCGGCGTCGACGTTGGTGGCCTTGGAGTCGTTGATCCAGCGCACGCCGCCGGCCTGGTGCACGAGCTGCAGGCGGTGGGGCAGGGCGGAGAGCCGCGACAGGTCCAGGGCCGCGCGGGGCACGCCCAAGCTGAGCGCCAGGGCGCAGGCCGCGGCGACGTTCTCGCGGTTGTGGGCGCCCAGCAGGCGCAGCTCGCGCAGGGGCACCGGGCCGTCGTCGGGGGTGCCGACGAAGTGCAGCGCGTCGTCCTGGACGGTGACGCCGGGGTGGTCGCCCAGCCACCGGACGGCGCAGGGCAGGCCCGGGGCCATGGCCTGCACCCGGCCGCGGTCGGCGGCCAGCCAGGCGGTGTCCTGCGGCCCGGTCCGCTCGAACAGCCGGCGCTTGGCGGCGGCGTAGCCGGCCATGTCCCCGTGGCGGCCCAGGTGGTCCGGGGTCAGGTTGAGCACGCAGCCGGCCAGGGGGGCCAGGTCGCCGGGCAGCTCGAGCTGGTAGCTGCTGATCTCGAGCACGAGCACGTCGACGGCCATGGCGCTGGGCTGGCCCTGCAGCCGGGCCAGGGCCAGGCCGGACAGCGGCACGCCGATGTTGCCGCCGACGAAGGGGTGGCGCCCGGCGCCCTCCAGCAGCTGGCCCAGGAACCAGGTGGTGCTGCTCTTGCCGTTGGTGCCGGTGACGGCCAGCACGGGCAGGCCCGGGCAGCTCTGCAGCGCGAAGGCCAGCTCGCCCAGCACCTGGGCGCCCGCCTGCCTCGCCACGGCGAGCATCGGGTGGGCGGCGGCGACGCCGGGCGAGACGACGACCAGGTCGGCCTGGCGGAAGTCGGCCTCGCGGTGCTGGCCGTGCACCGCCTCGCAGCCGGGCACCGCGGGCAGCTCGCCCCGCAGGTCGGTGGTGATCACCTGGGCGCCCAGCTCGCGCGCCAGCAGCGCCGCGGCCTGGCCCGACCGCCCCATGCCCATCACCACCACGCGACGGTCCGTGAGCATCAGCGCACCTTCAGGGTGGTCAGCGCCACCAGGGCCAGCAGGATGCTGATGATCCAGAAGCGCACGATGATCTTGGGCTCGCTCCAGCCCTTCTTCTCGTAGTGGTGGTGCAGGGGCGCCATCAGGAAGATGCGCTTGCCGGTCAGCTTGAAGCTGGCGACCTGCAAGAGGACGCTGACGTTCTCGAGCACGAAGACGCCGCCCACCAGGGCCAGCAGGATCTCGTGCTTGGTCAGGATGCCCAGGACGCCGAGGGCGCCGCCCAGGGCCAGGCTGCCGACGTCGCCCATGAAGACCTGGGCCGGGTAGGCGTTGAACCACAGGAAGCCCAGGCCGGCGCCCACGATGGCGGCGGCGAAGACGGTCAGCTCGCCGGCACCGTCGACGTGGGGCACGAAGAGGTACTCGGAGAGCACGGCGTTGCCGGCGATGTAGGCCAGGATGGCCAGCGTGACGCCCGAGGTCATCACCGGGCCGATGGCCAGGCCGTCCAGGCCGTCGGTCAGGTTCACGGCGTTGCTGAAGCTGCTGATGACGAACATGCCGAAGGCGACGTAGAGCCAGCCCAGCCACGGCGCGCCGGGCACCAGCTCGTCGAAGCGGATGGTCGCCTCCTTGAAGAAGGGCAGGACCAGGTCGGGCTCGATGATCCCGAAGTGGTAGCCCAGGCCCAGCGCGACCGCGCCGCTGCCGAACTGGCCCACCAGCTTCCAGCGCCCGGCGAGCCCGTCGCTGCTGCGCAGCATCACCTTCTTCCAGTCGTCGATGAAGCCGATGAGCCCGTGCACGGAGAGGATGAACAGGGCCATCCAGACGACGGGCTGGTCCAGCCGCGCCCACAGCAGGGAGCTGAGCAGGATGCCGACCAGCATCACCACCCCGCCCATCGTCGGCGTGCCGACCTTGGTCTCCAGGTGGGACTGGGGGCCCTCGGTGCGGATGATCTGCTCCATCCGGCGGGCGCGCATCCAGCGGATGAAGGGCGGGTACAGCCAGTAGCAGACGGCCAGGGCCGTCACCATCCCCCAGGCCGTCCGGAAGCTGATGTACCGGAAGAGGTTGAAGAACTGGTGCTCGTCGGAGAGCGGGACCAGCAGGTGGTAGAGCATGGGGGCGCGGGGGAGCGGGGGAGGGACGGCGCGGGAGGAGGAGGGGGAGACGGGGGGCGCGCGGGAGGGGAGGAGGCGGGGCGCGCCGCGGAGGAGAGGGTCAGCCCGGGCCGGCCGACCGGATGGAGTGCAAGGCCTGTTCCATGGCCATGCCACGGCTGCCCTTGACCATCACCACGTCGCCCGGCCGGAGCCGGCCGGCAACCCGGGCGCCCAGCGTCGCGGCGTCCGGCGCCAGCACCAGGCTGGCCTCGGCGCCCAGCGCGTGGGCGGCCCGCTGGAAGCGGGGCCCGGCCAGGCCCACCAGGTCGAGCCCCAGGCCCAGCGCCTCGCGGAGCACGTCCTGGTGGGCCGGATCCTCGTGGCTGCCCAGCTCCAGCATGTCCCCCAGCAGGGCGACGCGGCGGGCCCCCTGGACCGCGGCGAGCGTGGCCAGCGAGGCCGCCATGCTGACCGGGTTGGCGTTGTAGGCGTCGTTGATGAAGCGCAGCCCGCCGGGGCCGTCCTCCAGGCGCTGCCGCATGCCGACGGCCTCGTAGCGCTGCAGGCGCGGGCCCATGCGCTCGACGGGCACGTGCAGGGCGACGCCGACGGCGATGGCGGCGCAGGCGTCCTGGGCCAGGTGCAGGCCGGGCACCGGCAGGCTGCCCAGCACGACGCCGTCGCCAGGGGTCTCCACCCGGAACCGGGTCGCCAGCGTGGTCGCGTCGACCACGGCGTCCGTCAACCGGACGTCGATGCTCTTCGACCCTGGGTCGCGCGCCGTGCCGTAGCGCAGGACGTGCACCCCCTCGGGGATGGGCAGCGCGCGCACCCGCGGGTCGTCGGCGTTGACGACGCAGACGTCGCCCGGGCGCGCGCCCGCGAACAGCTCGCCCTTGGCCCGGGCCACCCCCTCCAGGCTGCCCACGCCCTCCAGGTGCGCGGCGCCGACGTTGGTGATGAGGCGCACGGTGGGGCGGGCGATCTCCTGGAGCAGGTGGATCTCGCCCAGGTGGTTCATGCCCAGCTCGATGACCCAGGCGTCGGCCTCGACCGGGGCGGAGAGGATGGTCAGCGGCACGCCGACGTGGTTGTTGAGGTTGCCCTCGGTGGCGTGCACGCAGGGGCCCCGCTCCTCGCCCTGGCCCAGGATCTTCGCGATCATCGCCCGGGTGGTGGTCTTGCCGGCGCTGCCGGTGACGCCGACGACGGGGCCGCGGAAGCCCTGCCGGACCCAGCCCGCCAGGGCCTGCAGCGCCAGCAGGCCGTCGTCGACCCGCACGAAGCCGCGGTCCCAGCCCTCGGGGACGTGGCGAGCCACCGCCCCGGCGCAGCCCGCGGCCAGGGCGTGGGGCAGGAAGTCGTGGCCGTCGAAGCGGTCGCCGGACAGGGCCAGGAACCACTGCCCGGGGGCCAGGCGGCGGCTGTCGGTGGCGATGACCCCCGGCGCGCCGTGGCGCACCAGGGTGCCCCCGGTGCCGGTGGCGATGTCGTCGTCGCGCAGGATCACTGCGTCTCCAGGCGGGGGGCGGAGGAGGAGGGGAGCGCCGCGGGGGGGTGCCGCGCGAGCGCGTTGGCGGCGACGAGGCGATCGTCGAAGGGCAGCACGCGGTCGCCGACGGTCTGGGTGGTCTCGTGGCCCTTGCCCGCGACCAGGACGGCGTCGCCTTCGCCCGCGGCGGCGACGGCCAGGGCGACGGCGCGGGCGCGATCCAGCTCGACCTGGACCCGGGGCCGGTCGGCGGGCGCCACCCCCTCCAGCACGGCGGCGGCGATGGCGGCGGGGTCCTCGCTGCGGGGGTTGTCGCTGGTGATCCAGACGGCGTCGGCGCCCTCGGCCGCGGCGCGGCCCATCAGGGGGCGCTTGGCCGCGTCGCGGTCGCCCCCGCAGCCGAAGACGATGGACAGGCGGCGGGGGTGCAGCGCGCGCAGGGTCGCCAGCGCGCGCTCGATGGCGTCGGGGCTGTGGGCGTAGTCGACCAGGACGGTGCGGGCGCCGTGGGGGTCGGGGACCCGCTCCAGGCGGCCGGGCACGGCGGGCAGGGCGGCCAGGCCGCGCAGCGCGGTGTCCAGCGGGATGCCCAGGGCCAGCGCGGCGCCAAGGGCGGCGAGCGCGTTGTCGACGTTGTGGGCGCCGGGCAGCGGCAGGCGCAGGGTCCCCTCGCCGGCGGGGGTGGACACGTGGGCGGTGGCGCCGTCCAGGCTCAGCCGCACCTCGCTCGCCGAGATGTCCAGGCCCTCCGCTCGCCCGTAGCGCCAGGCCCGGCGCGGCCCGGCCGCGGCCAGGACCTGGTCGGCGACGGGGTCCAGGCCGTGCACGACCGCGGTGCCGTCGGGCGCCAGCAGCTCGGAGAACAGCCGCAGCTTGGCGTCGAGGTAGGCCCGCATCGTCCCGTGGAAGTCGAGGTGGTCCTGGCTGAAGCTCGTGAAGACGGCGACCGCGAAGGAGGTGGCGTCCACCCGGCGCTGGCTGAGGCCGATGCTGCTGACCTCCATCGCGCACAGGCCGCAGCCGGCGTCCCGCATCGTGGCCAGCAGGGCCTGGAGCGCCGGGGCCTCGGGGGTGGTGAAGGCGGTGGACAGGGGCTGTCCGGCGACGCGGTTGCCGGTGGTGCCGATGACGCCGGCGGCCAGGCCGGCGGCCGTCGCGACGGCCTCGACCATCCAGCTCACGGTGGTCTTGCCGTTGGTGCCGGTGATGCCGACGACGGGGAGGTGGGCCGAGGGGTGGCCGGCCAGGGCGGCCGCGGCGCGGGCCAGGGCCAGGCGGGCGTCGTCGACCCGGATGACGGTGACGCCGGGCGCGGCCTGGACCGGGCCGTCGGCGACCACGGCGGCGACCTGCAGGCCGGGGACGAAGCTGCGGCCGTCGACGCGCCCGCCGCGCACGGCGACGTAGACGGCGTCGGGTCCGGCCTGGCGCGAGTCGTGGGTGACGCGCGCCACGTCGCGCTGCACGTCGCCGTGCACGGCCAGGGGGTGGAGGGCGTCGACCAGCGTGGCGAGGAGCATGGCGAGGGGAGGGCGGCGACGGAGGAGGGGAGCGGATGCCCCCCTCCTCCGGGACGGCCCGCAGCCGGGGGCTGCGCCGGGATGTTGGGGTGGGACGAGGTCACCCTCGCCGGTTGGATGGAGACGCGGAGGACAGGTGGCACCGGCGGGAACCGGAGCGCGGGGGAGGTGCCGTGCGCGGGGGGTGGAGTCCCCGCGCCCGACCAGGCCCTGCGAGCAGGGCCGCCCGCTCCGGGAGGAGCGGGAGAGGAAGCGACCGTGGCGCCGTCGCCGCTCCCCAGGAAGGGAGGTGCGTCCCCCGCGGAGGCCGGGTCGGCCCGGGCGGGAGGGGCAGCAGGGGTGCGGCAGCGGGGTTCGAGCCGGGCGTCAGCGACGGGGCGGGTGGGGAGAGCGAGGCGAGAGGCGGGGAGGTGCCGGAAGGAGGGAGTCCGGGAGTGCCTGTCTCCGGGGGAGGGTCCACCCGAGGGGGGATCCCGTCGCGCGGCCGTGTGGCGGGCGGCGGGGGGCCGCCCGGCAGGGCTCGGTGTCGGCCGGCCGCGGCCTCGCGGGGGACGCGAGGAGGGCGGCGGCGCCGACGGTCACAGGTTTTGAGAGAGCGGGAGAGGGGTGAGCGGAGCGCCTCAGCGCAGCAGGACCTCGACCTCGGCGCCGGGCCGCAGCGGGGAGCCGGCGGCGGGCACCTGCTCGGCGACGCGGCCGCTGCCGGTGACGCGCACGGCCAGGCCGGCGCCCTGCAGGGAGACGAGGGCGTCGCGCATCGACAGGCCGGACAGGTCCGGCAGGCGCAGGGAGCCGTCGGCCTGCCAGGTCAGCTCGGCGGGCGCCACGGGGGCCAGCGGCTCGGCGGGCTCGGTGGCCGGCTCGGCCGCGGGCCGCGAGGGGGTCGCCTCGGCCAGCAGGACCGGGTCGGGCGCCACCCCCAGGATGCGCATGCTGTTCTGCGCGATCTGCTTGAAGGCCGGCGCAGCGGTCCAGCCGCCGAAGCGGGGGCCGATCGTGGGCGAGTCGACCACGACGGCGATGGACAGCACCGGGTCGTCGGCGGGGATCAGGCCCACGAAGGAGCCCATGCGCGCCGTGCCCGAGTAGTTGCCACCCTCCAGCTTCTTGGCGGTGCCGGTCTTGCCGGCCACCAGGTAGCCGGGCACGGCGGCCTTGGTGCCGGTGCCCCCCTTCTGCGTCACCGCCACCATCATCTCGACGATGGTCCGGGCGTGCTCCTCGGCGACCACGCGCCCCTCGGCCTCGGGCTCGTAGCGGGCGACCAGGTCCCCCCGGGGATCGCGGATCTCCTTGACCAGGCGGGGCTCCATGCGCACGCCGCCGTTGCCCAGGGTCGCCATGGCGCTGGCGAGCTGCACGGCGTTGGCGCTGGCGCCGTAGCCGTAGGCCGTGGTGGCGAGCTCGATGCGGCGGATGCCCTGGGGGCTCCGCAGCAGGCCGCGGGTCTCGCCCGGCAGGTCCAGGCCGGTGGAGCGGCCGAAGCCGAAGGCCGACAGGTAGCCCAGCGCCTTCTCCGGGCCGAGCTCCAGGGCCAGCTTGGCGGCGCAGACGTTGCTGCTGAACTTGATGACCTCGCGTAGCGTGCCCTCGTGGAAGCCGTGCTCGTCCTTGATGAGCTTGGTGCCGACCATCCAGGCGCCCCCCTCGCAGTCGAGCACCGTGGTCGGCGTGACCATCCCGGTGTCGAGCGCGGCGGCGGCCACGAAGGGCTTGAAGACCGAGCCCGGCTCGATGGCGTCCATGGCGGCGCGGTTCTTCAGGAGCTGGATGTCGAGGTCGGCCTGGTCGTTGGGGTTGATCCCCGGCACCGTCACCATCGCCAGGATCTCGCCCGTGTGGACATCGGTCACGACGGCGTAGGCGGTGGTGGCGCCGGTGGAGATCAGCGCGTCGTTCAGCGCCTGCTCGGTCACGCGCTGGATGCGCCGGTCGATGGTCAGCACGACGTCGGAGCCGGGCTCGGCGTCCCGCTCGTCCATGGTCACCGAGCGGCCCTTGCGATCGTGCCACTGGACGAACTTGACGACCTGCCCCTGCAGGTGGCCGTCCAGGGCGCGCTCCAGGCCGGCCAGGCCGATGCCGTTGGCGCCCACCACGCCCAGCAGCGAGGCGGCGTCCGCGCGCCCCGGGTAGAAGCGGCGCCGGTCGCGCCGGACGAACAGGCTGCGCTCCAGCTCCTTGTCCCCCTCGACCAGGCCGCGCAGCTGGGACAGCTCCTCGGGCGTCAGGCCGCGGGCCAGCCGGACGTCGCGCTTGCCGGGCACGAGCAGGCGCGAGGTCAGCTCGGCCAGGTCGGCGCCGGTGGGCGCGGCCATGACCTGGGCCATGCGCCGGCGGCCGTCCTCGGACAGCTCGCCGGGGTCGACGTGCAGCTCGCGCAGGTCGACCGTCGTGGCCAGGATGGCGCCGTTGCGGTCCCGCACCTCGCCCCGGCGACCCCGCACCTCGATGGTGGCCTCGAACTGCCCGCTGGCCTGGCTCTCCAGCCGCTCGTCCGGCAGCAGCATCAGCGCGCCCGCCTTGCCGAACAGCACGCCGTAGCCGGCCAGGATCATCGCGCCGACGAAGAGCACCCGCGCCGTGGAGCGGGCCCGCAGGGCGCCGTCGGACTCGCGCTCCACCGCCGGCCGCAGCGCGATGTGGTCCACCACCGCCAGCGGGCGCGGGTCGCGGCGCTTGCGGGGGGAGTCGGGGGAGGGGCGGCGGGCGGACATGGAGGGGGCTCGGCGTGGGGCGGGCGGGCTCAGCGGGTGGAGAGGTCGACGACCGGGACGTTGGGGACCAGCCCCAGCGGCAGCGCGGCCTGCTGCAGGCGGCTGGGGTCGCGCATGGTGGCGAGCTCGAGCTGGAGGCGGGCGTTCTCGGCCTGGGCGCTCTCGTAGGCCGCGGCGGCCCGGTGCAGCTCCACCGAGGTCCGGCGCAGGTCGATGCGGGACCAGGCGCTGATCAGCAGGCAGGCCCCGACCAGGGCGAAGATGGCCAGGTAGCTGCCCAGCCGGTCGATCTCGACGTGGCCCTGGTGGCTGGCGTCGAGGCCGGCCAGGCGGGCAGGCACCGGCCGGGGGAGGGCCGGCGTGACGGCCTGCCACGCGCGCTGGGCGGTGGAGGCGATGGCGTTGGACGCGTGGGCGAGGGAGGTGCGGCGCATGGGGACTCCGCGGGAGCGTCAGCGGGAGCAGCGGGGAGGAGTCGGGGGGAGGAGGGGCGGGGGGGTGGTCAGGCCGGCAGGCGGCGGAGGACCCGGAGGCGGGCGGAGCGGGCCCGGGGGTTGGCCGGGTCGGCCTCCGCGCCGGTGAGGCCCTTGCGGGTGACCAGCTCGAAGGCGGGGGGGGCGAGGGGCGCTCCGTAGGCGTCCGTGGGGGCGCCGACGCCGGAGAGCTCGCGGAAGCGGTGCTTGACCATGCGGTCTTCGAGGGAGTGGAAGCTGATCACGGCCAGCCTCCCGCCGGGCGCCAGCAGGTCCGGAGCGTCGCGCAGGGCGCGGTCGAGCTGGCCCAGCTCGTCGTTGACGGCCATGCGCAGGGCCTGGAAGGTGCGGGTGGCCGGGTGGACCCGGCTGCCGTGGTAGCCCGAGGCCCGCGCGACGCAGTCGGCCAGGGCGAGGGTGCTGGTCCAGGGCCGGCCTGCCAGCACGGCCCGGGCGATGCGGCGGGCGCGGGGCTCTTCGCCCAGCTCGTGCAGGATCCGGGCGAGGCCGGCCTCGTCCAGGCCGTCGAGCAGCGCGGCGACCGGCTGGCCGTGCTCGGGGTCCATGCGCATGTCGACCGGGCCGTCGTGCTGGAGCGAGAAGCCCCGCGCGCCCTGGTCGAGCTGCGGGCTGCTGACGCCCAGGTCGAGCAGGATCCCGTCGAAGGGCGCCCGGTCGCCGACCAGGGCCGCCATGTCGCCGAAGGCGCCGCGGACGGCCCGGAAGCGGTCGCCGTAGGCCGAGAGCCGCCGGCCCGCCGCGGCCAGGGCCTGGGGGTCGCGGTCGATGCCCAGCAGGAGGCCGTCCGGCGCGGTCCCCTGCAGGATGCGCTCGGCGTGGCCGCCGCCGCCCAGGGTGCCGTCCAGCCAGGTGCCGCCGGGGCGCAGGTCGAGCAGCTCGACCGTGGCGTCGAGCAGCACGCTCTGGTGGTGGAAGGGCGGGTGGTCCATGGGCTCACCGGTCCTCCCCGGGGGCGGGCAGGCTGGACAGGCCGGTGGTGCCCGTCTCCTGGTCCCACAGGCTCATGGCCTGCTCGAAGGCGCGCTCCCAGCGGCCGGCGTCCCAGACCTCGAACCAGTCCAGGCTGCTGTAGGCGACCAGCTCGCGGTCCAGGCCCGCCAGCTTGCGCAGCATCGGCGGGATCAGGACCCGGCCGTTGTTGTCGATGTCGACGGCCTGGCTGGTGGAGTCGATGGCCCGCAGGTAGACGATGGTCTTGCCGGCGAAGGGATCGGCGTCGCGGACCCGGCCCTTGACGATGCGGCGGTAGTCCTCGGGCGTGTAGAAGGACAGGCCCCCGCGGTTGCCCTGGTTGGCCACGACGACGAGCGAGTCCACCTCGGCCTTCTTCAGGGCCGCCCGGAGCGGGGACGGCAGGGTGAGCCGGCCCTTCGGGTCCAGGGTGAGCTGGGTGTGGAACTCTTCGTACTGCATGGGTGGCCAGGAGGGCGGTGGCCAGGAGGGAGGCGGCCGAGAGGGAGGGGCGAGACGAGGCGCGGCGCGCGCGTTCGTTCCACCGCGATCCACCATCACCCACTTCAGCCCACTTCTCAACCCGTTTTCGGGGTTTTTGCCCCCCGGTCCGTGAAATCCGGTTCGCACCCCGGACGGGGGGCGGACCCTGTGCCACGCGGGCGGTGGGCGCGCGGATCCCGGGTCGGCGCGGGCTGGCCGTCCTTCGCGTCCCGGTGGGGATCCTGGCCGGATCCGCCGGTGGGGCGCGCTTCGTGGAACGGGGGGGCGCGGCCGCGGGCGGCCGACGGTCGGCGGCGGGCGGGTGCGGCTGCGGCTGCGCAGCGGCCTGCGCAGCCCGGCTGGGTCGGGCTCCGGCGTGGAACGGACCCGCGCGGGCCGGGTGGGGGCGAGGTGGATCGAAGTGGATCGACCCGCGGGCTCCCGGGGGCCGCCCGGGGGTCGGAGGAGCCCAGGGGGGGAGGCGCGGGGTGTTGGCGCCGCGGGAGAGGCGGGCCGCGATAGGAGCAGCGGGGCCCCTGGGGCCCGCGGAGGGGCCATGGCCCGCAAGGAGCCGGCTGGCGCCGGCAAGGACGCGCCGCGGCGCATCATCGCCGAGAACCGCAAGGCGCGGCACGAGTACGAGATCCTCGAGCGCATCGAGGCCGGGCTGGTCCTGCTGGGCAGCGAGACCAAGTCGCTGCGGGACGGCAAGGGCAACGTGGCCGAGGCCTGGGTGCGGATCGAGGACGGCGAGGCGTGGCTGGTCGACGCGCACATCTCGCCCTACCCGCAGGCGGGGCCCTACCAGAACCACGTGCCCACCCGCCCCCGCAAGCTGCTGCTGAAGGCCGAGGAGCTGGTCCGCCTGCAGAAGCGCACCCAGGAGAAGGGGCTGACCCTGGTGCCGCTGGTGCTCTACTTCCAGGGGCCGTGGGTCAAGGTGGAGCTGGGGCTGGCGCGCGGGCGGAAGCTGCACGACAAGCGGGAGGCCATCAAGGAGCGGGAGGGCGAGCGCGAGGCCCGGCGCGCCATGGGCCGGGGCTGAGCCCGCCCCTGCGCGAACGTTGCACCGGTCGGGCTTTGCCCCGCCCTCCGGGCTGGGGTAATCGCCGGCAATGCAAGGCAACCTCCTCCTCGTCGTCGGCGGCGTGCTCGTCGGCTGGACCCTCAGCGGCCTGCTCCTGTGGAAGGACCGCCGCCTCGGCATCGCCATGGCCTCGGCGATGGGCCTGCTCGTGGCGCTGTACCTGGGCGCACAGCACCTGGACTCGGCGGGCGCCTCGCTCTGCTCGATCAACCAGGTCTTCGACTGCGACAAGGTGAACCGCAGCCAGTACTCCGAGGTGATGGGCATCCCCATCGCCCTGCTGGGAGCCGGCTTCTACGCGGCGGTGCTGGCCGCGGCGGTGCTGGGGCGGTTGAACCCGGACAAGTACCCCCGCACCGGCTCGCTGGTGCTGGCCGGCGCCGCGCTCAGCGTCGTGTACTCGGCCTTCCTGGCCTGGGCCAGCGTGAAGCTCGGCGCCTGGTGCCTGCTGTGCATCTCGATGTACGGCGTCAACCTGCTCCTGCTGGTCGGCGGCTGGACCTCGCGCCACCCCGACGGCCTGGTCGCCGCCCTGGGAGACCGGGAGGACCGCTCCCTGTCGACCATGCTGACCGCCGGGCTGGTCGTCTTCGTCGCCAGCATGGGCTGGTACAACATGCAGAAGGGCGGCGCCGTGGCCGAGGTCAAGGGCGCCCAGGGCGGACAGGACGAGACGGCGGCCTATGCCCAGCTCATGGAGCAGACGCGCGGGACGCTCACGCTGGACGGCACCGAGCCGGTCCTCGGTGACCCTGGCGCCCCCTACACCGTCGTCGAGTTCGCCGACTTCGAGTGCCCCGCCTGCGCCTCCGTCACGCCGATGATGCACGAGCTGGTCGAGCGGAACCCCAACGTCAAGGTGGTGTTCAAGCAGTACCCGCTGTCGAACATCTGCAACCCGAACATCGGCCGCGAGTTCCACAAGAACGCCTGCCGCGCGGCCTCCGCCGCCGAGTGCGCCCACCAGCAGGGCCGGTTCTGGGACATGACCTACCTGCTCTTCAAGAACCAGACCGAGCTGGACGCCGACGGCATCAGCTTCATGGCCGAGCAGGTCGGGCTGGACGCGGCCGCCTTCACCGCCTGCATGGGCGACCCGTCCACCCTGGCCTCGATCCAGGCCGACGTCGCGGCCGGCGAGCGGCTCGGCATCGACGGCACGCCCGCCCTCTTCCTGCACGGGATCGCCGAAGGGCAGTGGGTCGCCCTGACCGCCGGCCCCGAGGGCGCCGAGCTGCTGGTGCGCGCCCACGCGCAGGGCAAGACCCTGCCGCCGCCGCCCCCGCCCGCCCCCCACGACCACTGAGCGGCCATGGCAGCCTGGGCCGAGGTGTCCGTCATGGTGGCGCGTGAGCGCCTGGACCTGCTCAGCACGCGCATGATGGACCTGGGCGCCGTCGGGCTGCAGGAGGACCTGCCCCCGGGCACGGCGCCCCAGTACAAGCAGCCCTGGGAGAAGGGCCCGCCGCCGCCTCCGCCGCCGGTCGTGCTGCTGCGCGGCTGGTGGCCGGGAGAGGGCTTCGCCGCAGGCTGGGGGGAGCTGGAGCGCGCCATCGCCCGCGCGGCCGGAGCGGCGCCGCGGTGGGTCCCGGTGCGGGACGAGGACTGGGCGGAGACCTGGCGCGCGGCCTTCCAGCGCGTCGAGATCAGCGCCGAGGTGGCGGTGGCGCCACCCTGGCTGGCCCGGGAGGGAGACCTGGTCATCGACCCGGGCATGGCCTTCGGCACCGGGGAGCACCCCACGACCCGCGCCTGCCTGCGGTGGACGGATCGCCTGGCGCAGGCCGGCGGGTCCTGCCTGGACGTCGGCACCGGATCGGGGGTCGTGGCCCTGCTGGCCGCGCGCCGGGGGATGGCCGCCCGCGGCATCGACATCGACGCCGACGCCGTCGCCGCCTCGCGCGAGAACGCGGCGCGCAACGGGGTGGTCGCGGACTTCGACGACACGCCGCTGCAGCGGGTGCCCGGTCGCTTCGACCTGGTGGTGGCCAACATCTTCGCCGAGGTCCTGGTCCGCCTCGCGCCGGACCTGGCGCGCCGCACCGGGCGGTGGCTGGTGCTGGCGGGCATCCTGGCCGACCGGGCCGACGCCGTCCTGGCCGCGATGGGCGCGCAGGGCCTGGTCCTCCAGGCCCGCGAGGACGAGGGGGAGTGGGTGGCGCTGGTGCTGCAGCGCCCCGAGGGGGCGGGGTGAGGCGCTTCCGCGCCCCCGTCCTCCCTGGTCCCGGCCTGCCGGTGACCCTGGAGGAGGACTCCTCGCACCACCTGCTGCGCGTGACCGGCGTGGCGCCCGGCGAGGCGGTCCTGCTCTTCGACGGCGCCGGGCAGGAGGCCGAGGCCGTCCTGGTGGGGGCGGACGCGGGGCGTGCCCGCCTGACCCAGGTCGGCGCCGCCCGCGCGGTCGCCGTCCCCGAGGTCCACCTGCTGATCGGCGTCAGCAAGCACGCGGCGATGGACCTGTTGCTGCGCATGGCCACCGAGCTGGGCGTGCGCCGGATCCAGCCGGTGTTGACCTCGCGCTGTGTGGCGACCGGCGAGCGCGTCGACCGCTGGGAGCGCATCACCGAGAGCGCGGCGGCCCAGTGTGGTCGCGCGGACCTGCCCGAGATCGCGCCGGTGCGGCGCCTGGACCAGGCGTTGGCGGCCGTGCCCCTCGACCTCGAGCGTCGGGTGCTGGTCCCCGGCGGGCCGCGGCGCGCGCCGGCGGTGCCGCCCTGCGCGCTGCTGGTCGGCCCCGAGGGCGGACTGAGCGAGGCCGAGGTGCAGCAGGCCGTCGCGTCGGGCTTCTCGCCCGAGGGCCTGGGTGCCCGCGTGCTGCGCGTGGACACCGCGGTGGCGGCGGCGCTGGCGCGCCTGCTCTGAGCGCGCGCCGGAGTCCGCGCGGCGCCGTCGGCTCAGGCCTGGGTCTTGCGGTCCTTGCGGCGCCGGGCCAGCGCCAGCAGGCCAAAGGCGCCGGGCACCAGCAGGGCGCTGCTACCGCCGCCGCAGCCGGACTTGACCGTCGACTCCTGCACCTCGCACTCGCCACCACCCTCGGCCACGACGGTGATGTCGATGTTGCAGAAGTCCACGTTCATGCTGGGGTCGGCCACCTGCACCGCGAAGGTGTAGGTCTCCTTGTCCTTGTTGCCCTCGATGGCGGCCGGCGCGGTGAAGGTCACCGAGGGCGCCGCCAGCAGGTCCAGGCCGTTGTAGCCCTGGGCGGTGAGCTTGCTGTCCTGCTGCCAGGAGTAGGAGACGTTGTCGCCGTCTCCGTCGAAGACGAAGGTCTTCAGCGTGACCTGCTCCCCGACGGCGATCGTCGTCTTGTCCGCGCGGATGCAGCCGATGATCAGCGGGTCGCTGTCGAGGTCGACGCAGCCGTCGCGCTCGTCGGAGAGGCCGTTGCAGTCGTTGTCCACGCCGTCGCAGAACTCGGTCGCCGTCGGGCTGATCGACTCCTCTCCGTCGTCGCAGTCGCCCTCGGCCTCGGAGTAGCCGTCGCCGTCGTCGTCGGCGAGGGTGGTGCCCTCGTCGGCGCGTCCGTCGCAGTCGTTGTCGCGGTAGTCCGGCGTCTCCTCGGCGCCCGGGAAGGTCGCGTCGTCGTCGTCGTCGCAGTCGCCCGCGGCCTCGGAGTAGCTGTCGCCGTCGTCGTCGGTGCCCTCCGTCCCCTCGTCGATGGTCCCGTCGCAGTCGTTGTCCTCGCCGTCGTAGCGCTCGCGGGCCGCCGGGAAGCTGTTCGGGTCGCCGTCGTCGCAGTCGACGGCGGTCTCGCCGTCGGTCCCGTACCCGTCGCCGTCGTCGTCGCTGGCCGGGTAGGTCGTGCGGTAGAGCACGGTCGTCGCGGCGTCGGTGACGTTGCCGGCGCTGTCGATGGCCCGGACGATGATCGTGTCGGTGCCGCGCCCCAGCTTGTCGCGGGGCACCTTGGCCTCGACGTAGCCGCTCTCGTCGGGGGCGTAGAAGGTCTCGACCAGGGTCGGCGTCTCGGTGTTCAGCACGCCGGAGCGGATGGTCAGCTTGAGGGTGTCGGCGGGCTGGTTGCAGTCCCAGACCTCGAAGACGACGTCCAGGTCCTGTCCGTTGAGGTGCTCGTAGCCCACCGTCGGCGAGACGATGGTCACGCTGGGCTTGCACTCCTCGGGGTCGGTCCCGACGTTGCCCTGCATGGCGATGTCGACGGCCGGCTCGTCGGGGTCGTTGGAGGGGATCCACAGCACGCAGTTCACGCCGTCGTCGGACAGGGGCGTGAAGGTCACCTCGACGCCGGTGAGCGCGTCGGCGGCCAGCACCGTGTCCAGGCCCCAGCTCCAGTCGATGGCGAAGCCCTCTTCGCAGGTCGCGTCGAGGTAGGGCGCGCCGAGCAGGAGATCGCCCTCGCCGGTGTTCGCCACGTCGACGAGCAGGGTCAGGTCGTCGCCCTCCCAGACCGTGCCGAAGTCGAGCGCACGCGGGGAGACGTAGATGTTCGGGGCGCCCTTGTCGCCGGCGCCGGTCAGCAGGACCGTCTGGAAGGCGGTGTTCGGGTCGTCCCAGTACAGCTGCTCCTCGTCCTCCCCGATGTTGGTCTGGGTCTCGGTGGCGATGGTGACGGAGCCGTAGATCGAGCCGATGCGCTCGGGCTGCAGGGTCACGTCGACCGGCAGCTTGCAGCCGGGCGGCACGATCCGGTCGGCCACGTCGATGTCGCCGCCGCCGTCGCCACCCCAGCCGCCAGTGTCCACCTGCGAGATC
Source organism: Myxococcota bacterium (assembly GCA_023150805.1). Classification (GTDB taxonomy): domain Bacteria; phylum Myxococcota_A; class UBA796; order UBA796; family UBA2385; genus UBA2385. The sequence goes on from JAKLKF010000019.1 coordinate 31,673, forward strand.
GGCACCGGCGCGCCCTTGGCCCCGCCCGTGTCGCCCGAGCCGCCGTCGCCCGACCCGCTGTCGGTGCCGCCGCCGTCCCCGGCGCCGCCGTCCCCGGCGCCGCCATCCCCCGTGCCACCGTCCCCGCCCTGCCCGTCGGGGCAGCTCACGTTGACGAAGTCGTAGGAGACCGACCAGTTCTCCTCCATCTCGTCGACGTTCAGGGTGATGTCTCCCACGCCCAGGGGCATGTCGCCCTCGTTCTGGATCCAGAACCGCCGGGTCTCGCTCTCTCCCCAGGCCAGCGAGCCGAAGTCCAGGGACTCGGTCGACGTGGTCATGATCGGGTAGCAGACCTCGACCTCCTGGACCTGGTCGCCTCGGCAAGCAGCCAGGAGCAGCCCGGGGATCAGCAGGTGCAGGGCGCGGTTCATGGTTCGGCTCCAGGGGGTCGCGGCACGACGGCGTCGGCGTCGTTGTAGCCGTCGCGCGACCTGGATGTCAACGCCGTGTCTGGAGCGGCGCGGCTACAGCAGGTGGCCCGACTTCGCGCGCTTGGTCTCCAGGTAGAACGAGTTGTGGTGGTTGGCCCGCATCACGTGCGGGATGCGCCCGGTGACCTCGATGCCGTGCTCGGCCAGGCCCCGCAGCTTGTTCGGGTTGTTGGTGATCAGGTGCACGCTCTCCACGCCGAGCTGGCGCAGCATCTCGGCCGCGACGTCGTAGCGCCGCATGTCGTCGGGGAAACCCAGGGCGTGGTTCGCCTCGACGGTGTCCATGCCCTGCTCCTGCAGCGCATAGGCGCGGATCTTGTTGACCAGCCCGATGCCCCGGCCCTCCTGGCGCAGGTACACCACCGCGCCGCGCTCCTGGCCGCCGATATAGGTCAGGGCCGCCTCGAGCTGGTCGCGACAGTCGCAGCGCAGGCTGCCCATCACATCGCCGGTGAAGCACTCGCTGTGGATGCGCACCGGCAGGTCGGTCGCCCCCTCCAGCTCGCCGCGAGCGATGACGGCGTGCTCCTTGCCGTCGATGACGCTCTCGAAGGCGTAGACGTCGAAGTCGCCGAAGCGGCTGGGCAGCCGCGCGCGCGCTCCGACGCTGACGAGGGCGTGGATGTTGTCCTGGGTCTTCCGCATGGTCTTCATCAGCCTGCCTCCGTGTCCTGGGACGGGCGGCGCTCGGCGCCGACCTGCGACTGCCGGCAGGCAGCCGCGTGGGTTCTTCACCCTTCTCGGCGCAGGATTGCGCCGACGGCCACGCGTGTGCCGTTGTTGGGGGGCTCTGGTGAGAGCCCTCCCCTCTTAGTGGCGTGGGCAGGCGCGTCAACCGGGGCAACCGTCGCGCCCGGCCTGCGGCCCCCAAACGCCGCGCGGGCGGAGGCGCACCTCCACCCGCGCAAGTGCACGCCGCGACCGGATCGTGGCGTGGCAGCTGCCCCGGATCAGACGTTGAGGGCTTCCTTGAGGCCCTTGCCGGCGCGGAAGCCGGGGATGCGGACCGGGGAGACGCTCATCTTGTCGCCGTTCTTGGGGTTGTGACCCGTGAAGCCGCTGCGGTGCTGGACCTTGAAGGTGCCGAAGTCACTGATCGTGACCTTCTCGCCGCGGACCAGGGCGTCGTGGATCGTGTTGAAGACGAGGTTGATGTACTGGGCGGCGCGGACCTTGGGGATGCCGGCTTCGTTGGCGAGGGCGGTGGTCAGATCGGCCTTGTTCATGGCGGCTCCAGGTGGCGGAGAGGGGGCGGAGGGGGCCGGATTGTGATTGTTATGACTATCCGGTGTCTGTCGGCGTTGCTCGACGACCTGGCTTGGACCCCAGCGGAGGGGTCTCCGGCAGGCGATACGGTCGTACCTTGGTTTCGCCAGAGATGCGAGCGGGCGTGGCGGTTTTTTTCGTTCCGCCGGCACCGGTTAAAATCACAATTCTAACAATACTTGTGATCAGCGGTTTTCTCGGCCGCGATCGCCTCGAACCGGGTTCGCCAGCCACCCCCCGCGCACCTGGAGCGCAGCCGGCATCACCTCGAAGCGGGCGGCCAGCGGCGGACGGGTCTCGCCGTCCAGGTCGACCGGGAAGGCGGCGCCCTCCAGGGGGCGCGCCTCCAGCCACTCCACGCGCAGGTGCAGCGCCCCGCGGCTGTGTGCCAGGCTGCCGTCGTAGAGCCGACGTGCCTCGCCGATGCGCCGGGTGATCGGCGCCGGCGGCAGGACGGTCAGGTCCAGCAGGCCGTCCTGCATCGTGCCGCCACGGCCCACCCACATCCCGCCGCCGCACCAGGCGCCGTTGGCCACGAAGGCGGCGAAGGCCGTGCCCGTCCAGCCCCCGATCGCCCCGTGTTCGTCCTGCCAGCGCAGCTCCACCGGACCGCCGCGGTAGGTCGACGCGGCGCGCAGGCTGGCCAGCAGGAAGGTCGCCCGCCCACCGGCGCGCTTGTCCATCTGGTTGGCGGTTCGCACCACCTCGCCGTTGGCGCCGAAGCCCGCGACGTTGATGAACAGCTCCTGGGCGCTGTCGGCCGAGAACGCCCCGGCCCCGTCGGCCCAGCGCACCAGGCCGACGTCGGTCGGCAGCGTGATCCCGGTGGCGGCCACCCACAGCGCCTCGTTCAGGCGGCGCGGGATCTCCAGCGTTCGCATCAGGTCGGAGCCCGTGCCGAAGGGGATGGTCGTGAAGGCGCAGCGGTTGCTGCGGGCCCGCCGGTCCACCACCATCCCCGAGACCACCTCGTGGCAGGTGCCGTCTCCGCCCACCGCCGCGACGATGGCGAAGCCCTGCTGGACGGCCTCGGTCGCCAGCAAGGCGGCGTGCCCCGGCGCCTCGGTGAGCCGCAGCTCCCACTGGGCGAAGGCGCGGTCCGCGGCGCGCTTGAGGTCGTCGAGGTGGGCGCCGGCCCGACCCGCGCCGGCGCGCGGGTTCACGACCAGGCAGAGGGGCTCGGACCTGTTGACCGAGGTCTTGTAGGCGTGCTCGTTGAGCTGGCGAGGGACCCGCTCGAAGTCGACGAAGGCCAACGGGGCTCCCGGGGGTGTGGGCTCAGGCGGCGTGCGAGGGGCGGACGGCGGGCCCGAGCAGCAGGTCGACGGCGTCCAGGACGTCCAGGCCGGCGTCCCGCAGGGCGCGGGCGCAGGTGCAGTCGGGGCTGCGCACGGGGGTCCTAGCGTCGCCCCGCTCCTCGTCCAGCAGCCGCACCGCGTGGCGCGCGACGTCCTCGGCCCGCTGGGGGTGGACGGTGGGGAGCGCCGCCCGCGCGCCGCAGCAGCCGGCGGCCGCGGCATTCGGGCCGGCCAGGCGGGGGCCGGCGCACGGCGCGTGGGCCAGCCCGTCCTGGGGCAGCTCGACCAGCTCGGCCAGGTGCACGACCTCGACGCCCGCGCGCCGCAGCGCCAGCAGGGTCCGGTGGTCGGCCACGACGGCGACCCGGTGCGCGAAGGCCGCCTGCAGCGCCTGGGCGTGCCCCGGCGGCGCGAGGGGGTGGTCGAGGGCATCCGCGCCCAGGTGATCCGCGGTGCGCAGCCGCGCCACGGCCTTGCCCGTCCGCGCCGCCAGGGCCGGGGCCCAGGCGCGGTCGTCCTCCTCGACGGCCACCAGGCGCCCCTCGCCCTCGATCGGGGCCAGGGGCTCGGCCGACGGCGGCGGGGTCAGGCCACGGCGCAGGGTGCCGAGCAGCGACCCGAGCGGGCGGTGGACCTCGCAGTGCGCCTCGCAGGCGCCGCACTCCACGCAGAGCGAGGCCGCCTCGATCGCCAGGGAGAGCCCCCCCTCGCCGCGCAGGAAGCGGAAGGGGTGCAGGGCCATCACCGAGGGGGCCGCCGCCTCGTGGCCGGTGCCGACCGCGACCGGGCAGACGTGCCGGCACAGCTTGGGGCAGTAGACGCAGGTCGCCAGGTCGGCGGCCGAGGGCAGGGACATCAGGGCCTCTCGGGGGCGGGGGAGGGGCCGGGATCGGGCGAGGGGCCGGGGTCCGGGGCGAGGGGCGTCGGAGGGGCGGCGTCGCGCCGGGGGACCGAGGGGCTGCGACGGGGCGGCGTCCCGCGGGCGGGCTCCGAGGGGACCGTGGCCGCCAGCGCCGCCAGCTCCGGCGCGAAGCCCCAGCGGTCGTCCTTGCGCCAGGTCGGGCGCAGGTCGCGGGCGTCGGGCGCGCCCGGCCGCGGGCGAAGGACCAGGTCGGGCACGGCCGGGTCGAAGCGGCGCAGCGGGATCTGGACCAGCTCGGGGTGGGCGCGGCGCAGCAGGCCGTAGCGCAGGTCGGGTCCGGCGGCCGAGCGGGGGGCGGGTCCGATCCTCGCGCTGGCGCCGTCGGGGAAGCGCGCCTGGACGGCGAAGAGGGGAGCCTCCCAGGCGTCCAGGCTGTCGCGGCGCAGCGTCGTCAGCCACCGCGCCCAGGGGCGGTCGGGCCGGATGCGCGGCGCCAGGCCGCGGCGCGCCAGCTCCTCCTCGATGGCGCGGGGATCCGCCTGCGGGTCCACCTCGGCCAGCGTGCTGTCCAGGTCGACCGCGAACACCGGGCCGCCGTCGGGCGGTGGGGGGCCAGGCGCCGGGGGCTCGTCGCCGGGGAAGATCCGGCCGGGGTTCATGCGATCCTCGGGGTCCAGCCGGGCCTTCAGCTCCCGCCAGACCCGGACGGCCGCCCCGGCCTCTCGCGCCGCCGCGCGGGCCTTGAGCTGGCCCACGCCGTGGTGGTGGGTCACGGTGCCGCCGGCGGCCCGAGCCGCAGCCAGCGCTTCGGTCCACAGGGCGTCGTAGGTCTGCAGGCGCCCCTGGGCGGCGAAGGAGAAGTAGATCGAGCAGCCCTCGGGGTAGACGTGGCTGAAGTGGGCCATCACGACCCCGTGGCGGCCGATGGCGGCGCGCACCGCGTCGTGCAGCGCCTCCAGCCGGGACCAGGGGGCTGCCACCTCCATCGTGTCGGCGAAGCCGCCGGCGATGAAGATGGGCGCTGCCTTGTAGGAGACCGAGTGGCGGTGCGCGAACCAGCGCTCGCCGGGCCCCGGGCCCAGGTCCCGGCCGGCCGCCAGGTGGGGGCCCGCCAGCTCGACCTGGGCCGCCACCGCCTCGGGTGCGCCCTCGAAGCCCAGGATCAGCGCCACCTCGGACCCCAGGCCGCCGGCCAGGCTGTTGACCAGGCCGGGCAGCGCCAGCGGCAGGTCAGCCAGGTGCCCCTGCAGCCCCGGCACCGCCGCCACGGCCTGGCGCAGCCGCGAGAGCAGTCCGCCGGCGTCGGGCTCCTTGTGCTTGCGCCCGCCCTGGGTCGTGCGGTTCAGCCGCGTGTCCAGCGGGTCGTAGAGCCGCACCACCGAGGGCCACAGGCCCGCCTGCATCAGGCCGCGCATCGCCGACCAGGCCGTCGGCAGGTTGGGGAAGGCGTAGCCCCGCAGCCAGCGCGTCGCCGGCAGGGGGGCGACGCGCAGGAGCACCTCGGTGACCACCGCCAGAGCGCCCTCCGAGCCGCAGAGCACCGGCAGCAGGTCCTCCTCGCCCGGCGGCGTCCAGGCGCCGGCGAGCAAGGGCCCCGCCGGCGCCTGGGCCCGCGCGGCGAGGAGCATGTCGTCGAACACGCCGTAGCGGCTGGAGAACTGGCCGGCGCTGCGGGCCGCCGCGTAGCCGCCCACGGTCGAGCACCAGATCGACGAGGGGCTGTGCGCCGTCATGAAGCCGCGGCGGGCCAGCCAGTCCTCCAGGTGCTGCCCCAGGACCCCCGGCTGCACCCGCACCGTGCGGGCGTCGGGGTCGAGCGCCAGCACGCGGTTCATCCGCTTGAGGTCGACCACCAGCGCGTCGCCGCGGCCCGAGGCGCCCCCGCACACGCCCGAGCCGGCCCCGAAGGGCACCACGACCAGGCCCTGGTCGGCCGCACGGCGGAGCGCCTGCCGCACCTGGTCGTCGTCCTCGGGCCAGGCCACCTCGGTCGGGGCCGGCGGCAGGGCGCCCTGGGCCAGCCGCAGCGTGTCCCGGGGCCAGAGGTCGCGGCGACAGGCGTCCAGGTCCAGGGGAGCCCTGCTGGTGCGCAGGGGCGAGGGCTTCCGCGAGGCAGGCGCGTGGGACATGCAAGCCCGGTATCCGGGCCGAGGAGCCGAAACGAGAGACGCCCGGCCTTGGGGGGCCGGGCGTCCATGCGGTGAGGTCGGCGAGGGATCGTCCGCCGGGCCTGTCAGCATCTCCGCCCTGGGGCATTGCAGGTCGCGTGCCAGTCGCGCGAAGATCCTGCAAGACATCGAAACTACGGACTCTTGTCGGTCGTCTGCAGGCGCTCTGGCGGTGCCGGGGGGCCAGATCGCGACATTCCTGTCGCGGTCATGGGGCCCCCACCCCCTCGGCCACCACGTCGGCAAGCTCCCAGGGGCGTTCCACGGGGTGCAGCCAGCGCCCTCCCGCGACGCGGTGGTGCCGCAGGCGGGGCAGCACCCGGCGCGCCTCGTCGACGCAGGCGGGGGGGTAGAGCCGGTCCTCGTCGCCCCACACCAGCAGGGCCGGGCCGTCGTGGACGGGCGTGGAACGGAGGGCGGCGGGGAGGCTCTGCAGGTAGGCGCGGAGCGCGCGCCGGTGTCGCGCCGTGGCCAGGGTGGGCCCGCAGATCGCGACAACCGTGTCGCGGTCCATGACATAGGGGTTGCGCACGGCCCGCCGCAGGCCGGCGGAGGAGGCCAGCCAGGGCAGCGCGAGGCCCGGGCGCAGCAGCAGCGTGTCGAGCAGCCCCGGGACGGCGCCCGCGCGGGCCCCCAGCGCCGTCACCGGGTCCAGGTGGAGCACCGGACCGTTGCAGAGCACCAGCCGGGTGCCGGCAACCGCCACCGCGGCGCGCAGCGCCACGGGCAGCGCGAGGCCGTGGGCCACCAGGGTCACCGGCTGGGCCGCCGCCCGCAGGTGCGCGACGAGGTCGGCGGCGAGGCCCTCCACGCTGGGGTCCGACGGGACCGGGTCCAGCAGGTCCCGGACCTCCACCGGGCCGTGGCGTCCCAGGCGGCGCGCCACCTCGTCCCACATCCGGGCCGAGGTCGGCGGACCAGCGAGCAGCAGGGTGGGGGCAGGGCGCACAGGCAGTCCGGGGGGGCGGGTAGCACGCTGGCGGTCCAATCGGATACCACGCAGGCGCGTCGAGCGGACGAAGGCCGCCCCGACCGGGTCCGTCGGCGTCTTCCGGCCGGCGGTCGGTGGGCGTGCCGACACGGCTGGTGGCCGCGGTCCGCGGGTCCGCCCCACCGGAGCAGCTCGTGTACGACCTCATCATTCGAGACGCCACCATCGTGCACTCGGGCGGGCGGCTCGTGGCGGACGTCGCGGTCGAGGACGGGCGGATCGTCTTCGTCGGCAGCAACCCGGCCGGCCCGGCCCGCCAGGACCTCTCGGGCATCGGGCGCTTCCTCATCCCCGGCTGCATCGACGGCGACGTCCGGATCGACGCCCCCGGGGCCGACCCCGCCGCGCTCTGGGCGGCCGAGACCCGCGCGGCCGTGACCCGCGGCGTGACCACCTTCCTGCACCGCGCCGCCCGGCCCACCTCGCCGGCCGACCTCGACGCCGCCGCCGCCGCGGCCGCCGCCGGCAGCGTCATCTCCCATGGCCAGTGGGCCGTCGCCGGCACCGGGGCCGACGCCGACCTGGCCGAGCGTGTGGCGCAGGGGGGGGCCGTGGGCCTGAGCCTGCGGGTCAGCGACGACGCGGCGGACCTCGACCGCCTCCGGGCCCTGCACGCCGAGACCCGCGGCCTGCTCGGCGTGCTGGCCGAGGACCCCGCCGTGGTGGCCGCGGCGCGCGCACGGTGGGCCGGCAACCCCGCGCCCCTGCACGACGACGTGCACCCCGCCAGGGCCGCCCTGGAGGCCGCGCGGGAGATCCTCTCCCTCGTCCGCGCCTCGCCCCGGCCGGTCCACGTCCACCAGCTCAGCACCGCCGGCGAGCTCAACCTCTACGACCCCTTCCACGACGACGTGCCGCTGACGGCCGGCGTCACGCCCCAGCACCTCTTCCTGTCCACCGACACGACCGACCAGGCCGGCGGGCTGCTCAAGACCGACCCGCCCGTGCGGCCGGAGCTCGACCGCCGCGCCCTGTGGGCGGCCATCAAGCGCAGCCGGGTCGAGGTGTTCTCCAGCGGCCACGTCCCGCTGTCCCGCGCCCACAAGGCCGGTGGCTACTGGGCCGCGCCCGGCGGCCTGCCCGGCGCGGAGACCCTGCTGCCCCTGCTGCTGGGCGCCGTGAAGAACGGCCGCCTGGGCCTGGAGCGGCTGGTCGAGATGTGCTGCGAGGCGCCGGCCCGCATCTTCGGCCTGCAGGGCAAGGGCCGGATCCAGGTCGGCGCCGACGCCGACATGCTGCTGTTCACCGAGGGCGTGACCCGCCGCCTGCAGGAAGGCGAGCTGCGCTCCTCGGCCGGCTGGTCCCCCTACGTCGGCCGCGAGGTCGGCGTGCCTCCCCTGCTCGTGATGGTGGGCGGCCGCGTCGTGGCCCAGGACGGCCGCCTCACCGGTGAGCCGCCGCTGGCCGCGCCCGTCCGCTACCTGCGCTGAGCGGGGGCGGCCCGGGCGGGCGGCTCACTCCGTCGGGCACTCGGTGGCGACCGGGTAGGAGATGACCCCCGACTCGCCGGGCGCCGGGATGCTGTCGCCGTGGAAGATCACGGCGTTGTCGCGCGAGTCGTAGGTCCAACCGTCGGTGATGTCCTGGTCCACCGCGGTGCCCGCCACCACCACCGACATCCGCGCCAGGTCGCTGGGCACCTGCTCCAGGTCGAAGCTGACCGTCAGCCCGGCGCTGGTCATGGAGATGTCCTCGAGGACCGTGATGTAGTCGGTGCTGGCGATGTCGCCGACGATGCCGCCCGTCGTGTCGGCCGCCTCGCCGTACTTGTAGCAGGAGATGAAGAAGTCCTCGCAGATGGCCGAGAAGGTCGTCCAGTCGTCGTCCGCCTTCAGGCCCGTGAACCAGGTCGAGAAGCTGTCGGCGCCCGTGAACGAGCTGTCGTCCTCGTCGCTGATCACCACCACGGCGAGCGCCGCGTCCGCCCGCATGATCCCGGCGTTGGTGCCGCTGAGCAGCGGGTCGGTCAGGGCGGCCATCACCGCGCTGAAGCCCTGCTCGGTGCCCGAGCCGCTGCTGCCCTGGTCGACCTGGGCGATGAACTCGGCCACGGGGTCGGCGGTGGCCGCCGAGATGATCGGCCCCTCGATGCGGCCGGAGTCCGTCGGGTTGTCCATGTCGGTCGTGATGACCGCGACCTGCCAGTCGGCGTCCAGCTCCGTGAACACCGTGATGAAGCTCTCGAAGTTGGCGCTCACCGTGCGCAGGTCGTCGCTCATCGAGCCCGAGTTGTCGACCACCCACAGCACGTCGAGCATCTCGTGGTAGTCCTGCACGAAGCTCTGCTCGTGGAAGGCGTCGTCCGCGCCGTAGCCGTCCAGCGCCACCTCGACCTCGGCCTCGTCGGGGTCGTTGCTGCCGACCTTCACCGCGGGGCTGTAGGACACCCAGGCGCCGGGCTCGAAGACCACCTCGACCTGCACCGACTCGCCCGCTGCCAGCGTGAAGGGCACGGTGACCCCCGACAGGGCGAAGGCGCTCACCCCCTCGCCGGCCAGGTCGACGGCGTCGACCTCCAGGGGCCCTTCCCCCACGTTGGTGATCGTGATCACCTGCGGGTCCGAGGCGCAGTCCTTGGGGAGGCCTCCGAAGTCCAGCGACAGGGGCGAGACCTCGATGTCGGGCTCCGCCTCCACCGGATCGGTCGGGTCGGTCACCTCGGGCTCGGTGCCGACGTTCTTCTCGTCCGGGCGGACCAGATCGTAGTCGTTGCAGCCGCCCAGTACGAGCAGGGCGAGAACACGCGCGCGCATCCATTCCTCCGGTGGCGTGCCAGCTTCATCGCACGGTATGGGGCGCATCCGCAAGCGCTTCCCACCATGCCCGCGGGCCGAGGCCGCCGTGACCGATCCCTTCGAAGCCCTCGTCGTCCCCGGCGACGAGGGGGAGCCCGAGGACCTGGGTCCTGCCCAGGCGACCGCCGCCCGTCGCTTCCCGCCCCTGCCCGTCCTGGCACGTGGCGACGGCTACATCGTCGTCGCCAAGCCCCCGCGGGTGATCGTGCACCGCAACCCCAAGATGCCCCACGTGCCGGCCGTGCTCCAGCGCGTGCGCACCATGGTCGGCGCCCGCGTCTACCTGGCCCACCGCCTGGACCGCGGGGCCTCGGGCTGCCTGCTGCTGGCCACCCGCCAGGAGCTGGCGGGCCCCCTCTCCGCCGCCGTCACCTCGCCCCTGGCCCAGAAGACCTACCTGGCCTTCGTGCGCGGCGACTGCCTGCGAGAGGGCCCCTTCCGGGTGGAGACCCCCATCCCCTCGGAGTACGGGCCCAAGGAGGCCGCCAGCACCGTCGAGGTGCTGGGCCACGCGCCCGAGCCGCGCTGCTCGCTGCTCCGGGTGCAGCCGGAGACCGGCCGCCACCACCAGGTGCGCCGCCACGTGCGCGACGTCAACCACCCCATCATCGGCGACGCCGACCACGGCGACTCGCGGGTCAACCGCTGGTGGCGGGAGCAGCACGGCCTGAACCGCCTGGGCCTGCACTGCCTGCGCCTGGTCCTGCCGCTGCCCGACGGGCAGACGCTGGACATCACCTGTCCCCTGTTCGAGGACCAGGCCCAGCTCTTCCGCCAGCTCCCGTGGTGGGAGCAGGCCCGCGCCGCCGAGCCGGCCCTGGACCTGCCCCCCCTGTCCATGGACTGGGTGGGGCAGGTCACCTGAGCCTCGGCGCCGGGCGCGCCGGTCCCCGCGACCTCGGACCTCGAAGTCGTCCACACCTCGCTCGCGCGCACCCTCCGAGGGGTCGGGGGTCGGCGATGGCGGCCTGGGTCGGGGGGAGTCGACGCGCCCGGCACAGCGCCGGTCTCAGGCCTCGGCCTCCATCACCACCGGCAGGCTGCCCGCCGAGCGCACCAGCCGGCCCAGCGCGTCGGCCAGCACCGGGTCGGTCCGCAGCCGCTCCCGGACCGCCTCGCGCCCCTGGCCCAGGTTCTCGTCCCCCCAGGCCAGCCAGCTCCCGTTCTTGCGCAGCACCCCGCGCTCCAGCGCCAGGTCGATCAGGTCGCCGGCCGTGCAGATGCCCGTGCCCCACATGATGTCGAACTCGATCTGGCGGAAGGGCGGCGCCAGCTTGTTCTTCACCGCGCGGACCCGCGTGCGGTTGCCCAGCTGCTCGTCGTTCTTCTTGACCTGCCCGATGCGGCGGACGTCCAGGCGCAGGCTGGCGTAGAACTTCAGCGCGTTGCCACCGGTGGTGACCTCGCCGTTGCCGAAGGTCACCCCGATCTTCTGGCGGAGCTGGTTGATGAACATCACGCAGGTGCCGTGCCGGTTGGCCGGCCCCGTCAGCTTGCGCATGGCCTGGCTCATCATGCGCGCCTGCAGGCCGACGAACTGGTCGCCGACCTCGCCCTCCAGCTCGGCCTTGGGCACCAGCGCGGCCACGCTGTCCACGACCACCAGGTCGACCTCGCCGCTCATGACGAGCTGCTCGACGATGTCCAGGCCCTGCTCGCCGTGGTCGGGCTGGGACACCAGGAGCTGGTCCAGCTTGACCCCCAGCTTCTCGGCGTAGGTGGGGTCCAGGGCGTGCTCGGCGTCGATGAAGGCGCAGGTGCCGCCGGCCGCCTGGCAGTTGGCGATGGCGTGCAGCGCCAGGGTCGTCTTGCCGCTGGACTCGGGCCCGTAGATCTCGACGATGCGGCCGCGGGGGTAGCCGCCGACGCCGGTGACCAGGTCCAGGCCCAGGCTGCCGGTGGGGATGACCTCGACCTGCTCGGTCGCGCGGTCGCCCAGGCGCCACACGGAGCTGGCGCCGTACTGCTTGTGGATCTGGGCCAGGGCCTTGTCCAGGTTGGGGGAGGAGTGGGGGGTCATGGAGCACCTCGGGAGACGGCCGGAGCGGCCGTGGGGGGAGTGCCCGACGCCGGGATGGCGGCGGACGGGGGAGCAGCGGCCACCGGGGCCGCGGCAGAGGGGGAGTCCAGCGCCGGCGGGCGCCAGGGCGAGGTCAGGTCCACCTCGTCGGGCAGCGCGGCCGGGCGAGGGGAGGGCCGGGCGGGGCGTGGCGGGCCGTCCGGGTCGGCCTGCAAGCGCAGGCGGGCGCCCTCGCGCGGGGGCGAGGCCCACAGCGCCAGGGGCAGCTCGTCCAGGCTGCCGTCCTGCCACTCCAGGACCACCCAGCCGTCTGCCGGGGGCCCTGGCCCGTGCTCGACCCGGTCGACCGTCACCAGCACGGCGGGGGGCTGGACCGTGAGCGTCTGCACCTGGGGCGCCAGCACCGCCGGGCTCAGCACCGCCGGGCTCAGCACCGCCGGGGTCAGCACCGCCGGGGTCAGCACCGCCGGGGTCAGGGCGGCCGGCCCCAGCAGGTCGGGGCTCATGGCGCCTCCTCGACGTCCGTCAGGCGGTAGCTGCTGGCCTCCAGCACGTGGGTCGCGTCGACGACCTCGGCGCCGTCGAGGTCGGCGATGGTGCGCGCCACCTTGAGCGTCCGGGCCCAGCCCCGCGCGGACATGGCGAGCCGCGCCATCGTGTCCTCCAGCACCGCCAGCGCCTGGGGCGTGGGCTGGGCCGCCGCCCGGATCGCGTCGCCGGCCAGCTCGGCGTTGCAGGTCACGGCCAGGCCCTGTTCACGCGCGCGTGCGAGCTGCACCTGCCGCGCCTGCTCGACGCGGGCCCGCACCGAGGCCGAGGGCTCGCCCCGCGGGCCGCGGCTGAGCTCCTCGGGGTCGACGGGCTGCACCCAGACCTGCAGGTCGATGCGGTCCAGCAGCGGCCCCGACAGCCGCCCGCGGTAGCGCTCCACCGCCGACGGTGGGCAGGTGCAGGGCTTGCTGGGGTGGCCCAGGAAGCCGCAGGGGCAGGGGTTCGCCGCCGCCACCAGGGCCGCGCTGGCCGGCAGCCGCACCGTGCCCGCCGCCCGGGTCACCGTGATCACCCGGTCCTCCAGCGGGCCCCGCAGCAGCTCCAGCACGTGCCGAGAGAACTCCGGCACCTCGTCGAGGAAGAGGACCCCGTGGTGCGCCAGGCTCACCTCGCCCGGCCGCAGGCTGGCCGATCCCACCATGCCCGCCGCCGAGATCGTGTGGTGCGGCGCGCGGAAGGGCCGGTGGGTGACCAGCCCCTGGCCGTCGTGAAGCAGCCCCGCCACCGACCACACCCGCGTGATGTCGATGGCTTCGTCGAAGCCCAGGCGCGGCAGGATGCCGGGCATCCGGGCGGCCAGCATGGTCTTCCCGCAGCCCGGCGCCCCCACCATCAGCAGGTTGTGCCCCCCCGCTGCCGCGATCTCGAGCGCACGCCGGGCGCGTGGTTGCCCGCGCACCTCCGCCAGGTCCAGGGTCGGCTCCCGGTCCACCGCCGGCGCCGCCGCCTGGGCCAGGGGCAGGCTGGCGCGACCGTCCAGCCAGGCCACCACCTGCTCGAGGTCCTGGGCGCAGCGGACCTCGACCCCGTCGACGACGGCCGCCTCGGGCCCGTTCTCGGCCGGCAGCACCACCCGCTTCGCGCCCCGGTCCCGCGCCATCAGCGTGAGCGAGAGCGCCCCGCGCACCCGGCGGAGCTGCCCCTCCAGCGACAGCTCGCCGAACAGCACGGTGCCTTCCAGCTTCTCGCGGGCCACCTGGCCCGACTCCGCCAGGATGCCGACGGCGATGGGCAGGTCGAAGGCCGTGCCCGACTTGCGCACGTCGGCGGGCGCCAGGTTGATCACCACGCGCTTCTTGGGGAACTCCAGCCCCGCCTGCTGGATGGCCGAGCGGACGCGGTCGGCGCTCTCCCGCACCGCACCCCCGGGCAGGCCCACGATGACCACGTTGGGCAGCCGGCGCAGCAGGTCCACCTCGACCTGGATGGGCACGCCGTCGACGCCCTCGACCGTTCCTGAACACACGACCATCGCCACCTGGCACCTCGCTGCCGGTTCAGATCCCTGCCGGTTCACACCGCGGCGAGGCCCTCTGCAGAGGGTGTGCCAGCGTAAGTGGCGGAAACCAGGTTCCTGGCGGCCGGATCAGGTGCCGGATCCGGTCAGGGCTTGACCTGTCAGATCCGGCGAGGAGCGCGAGGTGGCGCGGATCTGCTCGGGGTGCCAGAGGTGCCGGAGGTGCGATCTTTGCTGTCGTCCCCTGGCGCCGAGGTGCCGCGCTACTGCCCGCGGATGTCGCGCACCTCCGTCCGCGGTCCGCGCCGGGGAGACCGGGCTCCGAGCTGCATGAGCAGCCGGATCACGCGCCAGCGATGCCCGGTGAAGGGCCGCAGCAGCGCGACCATCCGGGCGTCGTCGGCGGTGCGCTCCCGGGCCAGGTGCCAGGCGATGGTGCTGGGCAGGTGGTAGTCGCCGACCGGCACGGCGTCGGCGTCACCGCAGGCGCTGGCCATCACCAGGGGCGCCGTCCATGGGCCGACGCCGTCCAGGCTGCACAGTCTTGCGTAGGCCTCGGCTCGCGGCAGGGTCGCGACCTGCTCCAGCCAGTCGCCTCGGCGGGCGGCGCCGATCAGGATGCGGGCACGCTGCCGCTCGACACCCAGGGGGTGGAAGTGGGCATAGTCCAAGGGCGCCAGGTCGCGCGCGGTGGGCATCAGCCACAGCCGGCCGGGGCCGGGCGCGCGGGCGCCGTAGCGCACGGTCAGCTCCCGCAGGCTGCGCATGGCGTCCGCGGTGGTGACGCGCTGGCCGAGCACGGTGTGGACCAGGGCCTCGAAGACGCGCCCGGTGCGACCGATCCGCAGGCCCCGCCCGCGCCGGCGGGCCTCCTCGACGACGGGATCCTCGGTGTGCAGCGCCTCGGCGGGGTCCGCCAGGCCGCACAGCGCCTCGATCTCGCCCAGGGCCCGCGTGCCGCCGGGGCCCCAGCTCGCGGCCACCAGCACCTCGCCCTCGGGCCGCTCCTCGACCTGCAGGGCCAGGCTGGCCGGCCCGTCGGGGGTGCGCGTGGCCCACCAGGTCACCGGCCCCTCGTGGCGACCGCGCGGCTCCTGCGAGAGGGGGCCGAAGGTCCGCCGCAGGTCCAGCGGCACCGGGAGCGGCAGCTCGCGGCGGAGCGCTGGCGCCTCGTTCAAGGCCGGGTCACCCACCGGGTGCGGACGGGCAGCTGGACGGCGGCCAGCCGATCCAGCAGCTCGGTGGCGGTGGGCGCGCTGACCAGCAGGTCCTGGTGCTCGGGCCGGATGAAGCCCAGCTCGACGGCCTGGGCCACGAACTGCACCAGCGGCTGGTAGTAGCCGTGGGCGTCCAGCAGGCCGACCGGCTTGTCGTGGAAGCCGAGCTGCGTCCAGGTCGTGGCTTCGAAGATCTCCTCCAGCGTGCCGAAGCCGCCGGGCAGGGCGAGGAAGGCGTCGCTGAGCTGGGCCATCATCATCTTGCGGGCGTGCATGCTGTCGACGACGAACAGCTCGGTCAGCCCGCCGTGGGCGAGCTCCAGGGCCTGCAGGCGCTCGGGGATCACGCCCAGCACCTGCCCGCCGGCCGCCAGCGCCGCGTCCGCCAGCTCGCCCATCAGGCCGACGTTGCCGCCGCCGTAGACCACGGCGATGCCGCGGCCGGCCAGGGCCCCTCCGACCTCGCGCGCCAGCGCCCGCCAGCGCTCGTGCACGTCGTCGGAGGCGCCGCAGTAGACACAGACCCGGCGGAAGCTGCGCATGGCTCACCCTGGCTGGGGCGGCTGGCTTAGCACGCGCGGCGGCTCGTCGCGGAATCGCCACCACGACCGGCGCCGGCGGGCGCTACCTTGGCGCACTTCCCCCCCCGGCCTCCCCTGGCCCCCCGGAGCTCCCCATGCGCCTGGTCACCACCTCCCCCGCCGCGCTGCTCGCCCTGCTGCTGGTCGCCTGTCCCGGAAAGGACAACATCACGGTCCTCGACGACACGGGCGGCGACGGTGGCGCCCAGGACGGCGGCACCCCGGACGGCGGGACCGCGGACGGCGGGACGGGCGGCGACGGCGGCGGTGGGGACGGCGGCGGTGGGGACGGCGGGGGTGGGGACGGGGGCACGCCCTTCCCCGACGAGCTGGTCTGGACCGAGGGCCCCGCGCTGCCCGACTGCACGCCGACCACCGACGCCTCGGACCGGGTGGCGCTCTCGGGCGTGGTCCTGACCCCCGGCGGCCCGGTCGCCGGCCACGTCGTCTACGACCGTGGCACCGGCGAGATCGCCTGCGCCGGCGAGGCGTGCAGCACCGCGGGGGCCACCGTGGTCTGCACCGAAGGGGTCATCTCCGCGGGCCTGATCGACGCCCACAACCACCTCCAGTACAACGTGATCCCCCCCTGGCAGCACGACGCGCTGTTCGAGGACCGCTACGACTGGCGCAGCGACGACGCGTACTGGGACTACCGCGAGGCCTACGACGACATCGAGGACGACTACACCTGCGAGATCATGCGCTGGGCCGAGCTGCGGGTGCTGGTGGGCGGCGGCACGGCGGCGGTCGGCAGCTCCGGGGACTCCTGCATCGAGGGCCTGGTGCGCAACCTCGACGAGGACGAGGGGGCGCACGAGCTGGACGGCTACGAGCTGTACTACTCCTCGGGGACGGTCACCGACTCCTACGAGGACGGTGACGGCGACTACTACCAGGGCCAGCTCAGCAGCGGGGCGGTCGACGCGATCCTCAACCACGTGGCCGAGGGCGTCGACGGCAGCGGCGAGGGCGAGCTCTCCTGGATGCTGTCGGTCGAGATGACCGGCCCGGGCATGGCCTATGTGCACGCGACGGACGCCACCACCGAGCAGCTCGCGCGCATGGCCGTCGACGGCACCAGCATCGTCTGGTCGCCGCGCAGCAACCTGGACCTGTACGCCCAGACCACGCCGGCCGACATCGCCGCCCGCATGGGCGTCCCGGTCGCCCTGGGGCCGGACTGGACCTGGTCGGGCTCGATGAACCCGGCGCACGAGGCGGCCTGCGCGGTGGAGTACCTGGGCGCGCGCGGCAACCCGCTCTCCGACGTGGATCTGCACGACATGATCACCGCGCAGGCGGCCCGGGTGGTCGGCCTGGACGGGGTGTTGGGCGCGCTGGACGAGGGAATGCGCGCGGACATCTCCGTCTTCGCCTGGTCGGACCAGCCCTACCGGGCGGTGCTGCAGAGCGGCGCCGAGGACGTGCGGCTGGTCGTGGTCGACGGCCAGGCGCTCTATGGGGTCAGCGAGCTGGTCGCGGATGCGGCGGACTCGACGGCGGACTGCGAGACGGTGGAGGCCTGCACGGCCAGCCGCACGCTCTGCGCGGTGTCCGGCAGCAGCGGCGCCGCCGGCATGACCGCCGAGGAGCTGGCCGACACGCTGGCCGCGGCCCTGGGCCGGACCGACATGCCCGCGGACCTGGCCTACGCCGGCGAGCTGCACGGGCTGTGGGACTGCGAGGACAGCTTCTCCTCCTGCGATCCGCGGGAGGGGGCCGGCACGGCGGCCGACGCCGACGGCGACGGCGTGGACGACACGGTCGACCTGTGCGAGGGCTGGTACGACCCGCGGCAGGCCGACCACGACGGCGACGGCTGGGGCGACGCCTGCGACCCCTGTCCGCTGGCGGCCGACGTGACCGACTGCCGCCACGACCCCGCCGACATCGACGGCGACGGCGTCGCCAACGGGGCGGACCTGTGCCCCTGGCTGCACGACGACCAGGGCGACCGGGACGCCGACGGGCACGGCGACGTCTGCGACATCTGCCCCGACGAGTACAACCCGGGGGACAGCGCCTGCTCGGCGACGGTGGACATGGTCCGCAACCCCGACCACGAGGGCTACGTGGGCGAGGGCGCCGTCGTCACGCTGGAGGGCCTGGTGGTCACCGCCGTCAGCAGCTCGGGCTACTTCGCGCAGGACCCGTCGCTGTCGGCCTGGGCCGGTATCTACGTCTACAGCGGGGGCTCGCCGGGGGTGGACACGGGGGACGTGGTGACGGTGACCGGCACGGTGACCGAGTACTACGGCCTGACCGAGCTGACCGACCCCGAGAGCACCGTGACCGGCAGCGCCTCGGCGCCCGCGCCCGTCGCCCTGGCCAACCCCTGCGACGCAGGCGACGACGGCGCCCGCGGCGAGGAGCTGGAGGGCATGCTGGTCCAGGTCGAGGATGTCACCGTGAGCAGCCAGAACCCGGACAGCCCCTCGGACTACGGCGAGTTCGAGGTCGCCGGCTGCCTGCGGGTCAACGACTTCCTCTACGACTTCGGCAGCCAGCCGGCCGTCGGCGCGGAGTACGACCGCCTCGCCGGCGTGCTGAACTACTCCTACTCGCACCGCAAGCTGGAGCCCCGCAGCGCGGGCGACCTGGAGGCGGCCCGCTGAAGCTGGACGTGGGTGTGGGGTGGGCTATCCCTCGCCCATGTTCGCACCGCTCCTGCTCCTGCTGGCCTGCTCCCCCGATCCCGACACCGGCGACGGCGCCACCGCGCTCGACGGCGGCACCACCGCGGACGGGGGCGCCACCGCGGACGGAGGCACCACCGGCGACGGCGGCGTCTCCGATGGTGGCGGTGGGGACGGCGGCGGCACGGACGCCGACCTGTACGGCGAGTGGGCGAAGGAGCAGATCCCCGCGCCCCAGTTCGTGGCCACCAACATGGACGGGACCGGCCGCGCGCGCGAGGACCTGCTGGGCCACCCCACCGTGATGTGGTTCTACCCGGCGGCGGGGACCGGTGGTTGAACGATCGAGGGTTGCGGGTACCGCGACCTCCAGGAACAGTTCGACGCGCTCGGCGTGACCATCGTGGGGGTCGGCTTCGACGACCCCGCGACCAACGCGAAGTGGGCGGCGGAGGAAGGCTTCACTTTCGAGCTGTGGACCGACGACGACAAGACGCTGGCCCTGACCTACGGGGCGGCCACCTCGCAGAGCAGCCCGGTGCCCTCGCGGGTGACGCGCGTGCTGGACGCCGACGGCACCTTGCTGCTCGAGTACCAGGTGAGCGCCATCGGCACCCACCCCTCCGAGGTGCTGGCCGACTGCCAGGTCCTGTTCGGGCAGTAGGGCCACCGCGCCCGGGGGACCTCGGCCTGGGGTAGCCTTGCGGGCCCGATGGAGGCCTCCGTGCTCGCTTCCCTGCCCCTCGCCCTGGCCCTGCTCTCCTGCAAGGACAAGGGCCGCGACGACACCGCCGCGCCGGCCGACGACACCGGGGCCGCCTGGCGCCCGGACCTGGTCTGCCCCGGGGACCCCGGCTGCGTGTCCGGCGCGGGCGAGCTGCAGGCCGGCGCCGCCGCGGTCGCCATCACGCCGCCCTGCTTCGAGGGCTGGGAGGACGCCGACGGCAACGCGACCTACAGCGCCAGCAGCGAGGTCTTCCACGACTGCGGCTGCGACCGGCTGTGCGAGGGGGACGAGGGCTGGCCGGGCCCCGACGAGGGCGAGGGCGACGGCGAGTTCCAGGCGGTCTGGCTGGCGGGCTTCGGGCAGGCGCGGGCGGCCAACGGCGTGCACGACGACCTGTGGGCGCGGGTGGTCGTGCTGCGGCAGGGCGAGGTGACGGTCGCGGTGGTGGCGCTGGACGTGGTGGGCTGGTTCTACGACGACACCCTGGCGATCCGCCGGGCGGTGACCGACGCCGGGCTCGACGTCGACCACGTGATCGTGCACGCCACGCACCAGCACGAGGGGCCCGACACGATGGGGCAGTGGGGGCCGAACCTGACGCACGCGGGCACCGACCGCGCCTACATGGACCAGGTCGTGGCGTGGAGCGCCCAGGCGATCGGCCAGGCCCTGGACGGCATCCAGCCGGTGACCCTGCGGGCGGGGACCATCGACACGGCCGCGCCCTTCGGCGACAAGGGCACCCGCAACACGGTGCGGGACAGCCGCGACCCGGTGATCATCGACGAGTTCCTGTCCGTGGCCCAGCTCGACGGGCTGGACGGCAGCCCGGTCGCGACCCTGGTGAACTGGAGCAACCACCCCGAGGCCGTGGGCAGCGACAACCTGCTCATCACCAGCGACTTCGCGCACTACCTGCGCACCTACGTCGAGCAGGGGGTCGGCGGGCGCGCCGGGCTGGGCGGGACCTGCGTCTTCCTCAACGGGACGGTGGGCGGCCTGATGACGCCGCTGGGGATCACGGTCACCGATCTCGACGGCGTGGACTGGTCGGGCGACACCTTCGAGAAGGCCGACGCGCTGGGCCGCGTGCTGGCGGACCTGGCCCTGCAGGCGGTGGAGGCGGCCAGCCCCCAGGTCGAGCCCGCCTTGTCGCTGCGCAGCACCGAGCTGTTCATCCCGGTCGAGAACTACGCCTTCCAGGCGCTCTTCCTCATCGGCCTCTTCGAGCGGGCCCTGTACAACTACGATCCCGAGGCCGATCTCGACGAGGACAACCAGCCCGAGATCCTCACCGGTATCGACGTGCTGCGGGTCGGCGGCATCGGCATGCTGACCGTGCCCGGCGAGCTGGCGCCCGAGGTGGCCATCGGCGGCTACGACGGCTCCAAGGTCCACACGACCGAGGACACGCTCATCGACCCGGAGAACGAGAACCCGCCGGACCTGTCGGCGGCCCCGCCGGGGCCCTACCTCAAGGAGCGCCTGCTCACCCCCTTCCCGTGGATCATCGGCCTGGGCAACGACGAGATCGGCTACCTGGTGCCGGCCTACGACTACCAGCTCAGCGAGAGCGTGCCGTACCTGGAGGAGGCGCCGGGCCACCACTACGAGGAGACGAACTCCATCGGGCCGGCGGCGACGCCGCTCATCGAGGAGCGGGCTGCGCTGCTGCTGTCCTGGGAGCCCTGAGCGCGCCCCCGGCGGCGGCCCCTGTTTGCGTCTCCGGCCGGCGTGACTACCGTCTGGCCGACGGAGGAACCCCATGCGCGACCCGTATGCGGTGCTCGGCGTCGCCAAGGACGCCAGCATCGAGGACATCAAGAAGGCCTACAAGAAGCTGGCCCGCAAGCACCACCCCGACCTGGCGAAGTCCGAGGCGGACGGCGAGCGCTTCAAGGAGATCAACGCGGCCCACGACATCCTGGGCGACGCGGAGAAGCGGCGGCTCTTCGACGAGTTCGGGGAGGTGAGCACGCGGCCGGGCTTCGACGCGGACCAGGCGCGGGCGTACCAGCACATGGCCGGGGGCCGCGGCTTCCGGGGCTTCGGCGGCAGCGGCGGTGGCTTCGGCGGCAGCGGCGGGGGCTTCGGCGGCACGCCCGGCGGGGGCTTCCGCTGGTCCAGCGACGGACCCGACCTGGGCGGCGGCTTCGGCGGGGGCGGGGGCGGCTTCGTCGACGCCGACGACCTGCTGGGCTCCCTCTTCGGAGGCGCCCGGGCGCGGCGGGGCCCTCGCCCCGGGCAGGACATCCAGGCCGAGGTCCACGTCAGCCTGCTGCAGGTGGCCCGGGCCGAGCCCATCGAGCTGGAGCTGCGGCGCCCGGTGGTCAGCGGCGGCGGAGGCGGCGGACAGCCGACGATGACGCTGCACGAGGAGAAGCTCAAGGTCCGGCTGCCGCCGGGGGTGGAGGACGGCAAGACCATCGTGCTGCGCGGCAAGGGCGGGGAGTCGCCCTCGGGCGGCCCGCCGGGCGACCTCCGGATCACCATCCGCATCGAGCCCGTCCCTGGCCTGCGTCGGGACGGCGAGACCCTGGAGCTGGACCTTCCCATCACCTTCGCCGAGGCGCTGGTGGGCGGGCGGGTGACGGTGCCCACCTTCGACGGCGAGGTGAAGGTCACGCTGCCGCCGGGGTCCCAGCAGGGGCAGAAGCTGCGCCTGCGCGGCAAGGGCATGAAGCTGGCGCATGGGCGCGGCGACCTCATCCTGGTGCTGCGGCCGACGCCGCCGGCCTCGGGGGGACCCGACGCCGAGGCGCTGGCCGGCCAGCTCGCGGCGCTGTACGACCAGGACGTGCGCGCGGGGCTGCCCCTCTGACCGGCGCTGCCGCCGAACCGGGGGAGGCAGCCGGGGTGTAGCCCGGTCCCGCTCGGTGGGGCTATGCTCCGGGCCTGGTCGCGCCCGCCCCGGGTCGACCCCACCCGCGCAACAGGCGCCCTGGAGGAGACATGAGCACCATCACCATGCTGGCCCTGCTGTTGGCCGGCTGCGGCGACAAGGACGGCGGCGACGACACCGGCCTCACCGGCGACGGTGGGACCGGCGACGGTGGGACCGGCGACGGCGGGACCGGCGGCCCCTCGATCGAGGACTTCATCAACGTCACCGATCCCTACGCCGGCGACATCGACTCCTGCTGCGACCTGGTCGGCGCGGAGAGCGACTGCTGGAACGGCGCCAACTGGATCAGCCACACGCCCGACCCGAACCTCCAGGTGGCCTCGGCGCTCAACGGAGACATCCTGGACTTCGAGACCGGCGACCCGGTCGCGGACGCCACCCTGGACCTGTGGTTCGAGAACGATCCCACCGTGGGCGCGCCGGACTACTCGGTCGTGGGCGACGGCGACGGCTACGTCACGTCGACCTTCTACACCTGCAAGCCGGTGGCCTACAAGGTCAGCACCGACCCCGCGCTGGACGCCACGGTCGACACCTACGAGCTGAACCAGATCGAACCGTACACCGACGGCACCATCGTGACCGAGTTCAACTCGGTCTCGTCGACGACCTACGCGATCATCCCCTCGCTGCTCGGCGTGTCGCCGGACGGCGACAAGGGCACCATCGCCGGCACGGCCTACGACTGCGGCGGGCAGCCCATCGAGGGCGCGCAGATCGTGGTCAAGGACGCCGAGACGGGCGCCATCCCCGAGTCGCTGGTCGTCAAGTACTTCGTGGACGAGTTCCCCAACCGCAACCAGCCCTACACCTCGGCGGACGGGCTGTGGGTGGCCATCAACGTGCCCGAGGGCAACTGGGTGGTCGAGCTGTACGTGGCCGACCCGGCGGGTGGTCACACCCTGATCGGCAAGAGCCCCGCCTACATCTTCCCCGAGAGCATCCTCATCTCGAACATCTACACGGGCTTCGAGGACGGGAAGCGCTACCCCGACATCTGCCTGCTCTAGGCCTGCGACGCGGGCAGTCGCCTCGCGTGCGGTAGATTGCGCTCCGTCGGGCGCGCCTCGTCCATGCGGGGCGCGCCCGCGTCGCATCCAGCCCGGAAGGACCCATGCTGCTGCCTGCTCTCGCCCTGCTGCTGACCGCGCCCGCCCACGCCGTGCCCGACGACTTCGAGTTCGAGCTCGAGGGCTACTACCGCAACCGCGCCATCTTGCTGGCGGACGGCCTGTTCGGCAGCGACAAGGTCGGCTTCTACGCCGACCAGCAGGGCGACGCGCGGATGATGGTGCAGCGGCTGCGCCTGCAGCCCGGCATCAACTTCCAGAACCGCGCCAAGTTCTTCCTGCAGACCGACGTGCTGGACGACGTGGCCTGGGGCGACAACCAGTCGATGGCCAGCACGGCGCTGTTCGCGGGTGACCCCACCGCGACGGGCACCGACGGCGTCGAGCAGGACGTCTTCAAGCTCAAGCGGGCGTGGATGGAGTTCAACGTCCCGGTGGGCGTGGTGCGCGTGGGGCGCCAGGCCAGCTCCTGGGGCATGGGCCTGCTGGCCAACCACGGCGACGGCTTCGACGACACCTTCGGCGAGAACCACTACGGCTCGACCTACGACCGCGCCATTTTCGCCACCAAGCCCATCGCGATCATCCAGACCATCGCCGGCAAGGACCCCGACCCGATCCCCCTGTACTTCGCCGTCGGCGTCGATCGCCTGGTCGAGGATCCGCTCACCCAGTACTACGGCTTCAACTGCACCACGAGCAACGCCGATGGCACGCCCATCGTCGAGGGGGACGCCAACTACGACCCGCGCTGCGACCCGGACAGCGACGGCTACCACACCCTCTCGCACGAGTTCGACGCCGACCGGGTCGACGAGGACCGCGGGCCGACCTGGTGGGCCGACCAGCAGGACGACGTCTGGGAGATGGTCTACGCGCTGATCTACCGGGGCGAGGGCATCGACCTGGCGGGCAGCAAGGCCGACCTGGTGGCGGGCGCCTACCTGGTGAACCGCAAGCAGCAGGAGACCGCGTCCAACGTCCTCATCGCGGACGCCTACCTGAAGTTCCTGTGGCGCGGCATCTACCTGGAGGCCGAGGGCCTCACCATCCAGGGCAAGACCTACGCGATCTCGCTGCCCGGCGCGCTCAACGCCGACGAGGCGGGGGTGCTCGACGCGGACTCGGGCCTGGACAAGGCGCTGTACAAGGACGCCAACATCTGGGGCTACGTCGCCCGCGCCGGCTACAAGCAGGAGGGCTACAGCTTCGTGATGGAGCACGGCTACGCCAGCGGGGACGACAACCCCGCCGACGCCGAGTTCACCGGGCGGCCCCTGCACCCCGACTACAACGTGGGCCTGCTGCTGTACGAGGAGGTGCTGGCCTACGTCACGGCGGCCACCTGGACGGACTCGGCCGAGGGGCTGTGGAGCAACGGCGGCGTCTACAACAGCCGCTACATCTACCCCCAGGTCACCTGGCGGCCGATGGACAACTGGGAGATCATCGGCGCCTGGCTGATGGCCTGGCCCGACAAGCCGGACGGCAGCCGCATCCTGTGCGCCCCTGACGACGCGGTGGAGTGCACCAGCACCCCGGCCACCGCCAAGAGCATCGGCTGGGAGGCCGACCTGGGCGTGAAGCACCGCTTCCACGAGCACGTGCTGTTCAGCCTGGAGACGGGCTACGCCCGCACCACCGACCGCCTGCCCTACGAGAGCGTCGGCCTGGCCTTCACCACCAAGGACGGCAAGCCGGTGGGCAACTTCTACACGCTGCAGTCCCGCATCGCCTTCGAGTTCTGATGACCGGGGTCCTCGTCCTGGCGCTGGAGCTGGCCATGCTGCTGGTCGTGGTCGACCTGTTGGTCGGCTGGGTCCAGCCCGAGACCGACCGCTGGCCGCGCCGCCCGCTGCACGCCCTGACCGAGCCGGTCCTTCGCCCGCTGCGGCGGGTCAGCCAGGCCCGGGGATGGGACTGGAGCCCGCTGGTGCTGATCCTCCTGCTCGGCGCGCTCCGCGTCGCACTGGACCGCGCATGACCCTGCTGCCCATCCTGCTCGCCCTCGTCCTGTCCGCGGCCGCCGCCCCCGAGGATGACCTCCACCAGGCCGCCGCGGCCGAGCTGCCGGTCCAGGCGCGCCAGGAGGCCTTCGATCGCCTGGTGGCGCTGGGCACCACCGACCTGGGGCTGGTGACCCGCGTCGCGACGACCGAGGCGGAGGACACGCGGCGCCGCTGGGTCGCGATCCGCGTCCTGGGCCACGTGGGCGGGGACGGCGCCGAGGGCACGGTGGTCTCGCTGCTGGCCGACCCGCAGCCGGCGATCCGGGCTGCCGCCGTCGGTGCCCTGGGCGAGACCGGCAAGCGCGCCCACACGGCGCGCATCGTCGCCCTGCTGGAGGACCCGGCCGTCATCGTCCGGGCCGAGGCCGCCACCGCGCTGGGCAAGATCGGAGATCCGGCGGCGGTCGCCGCCCTGTCCCGGGCCATCGACGCCCGCGCCAGCTACCACCGCGACGCCAGCCTGTGGGTGCGGCGCCACTACGTGCTGGCGCTGGGCAGCATCGGGCACAAGGACGCCGTCCCGGCGCTGCTGCGCGCCCTGGACGACGAGGACCCCGGCGTGGCCGAGGCCGCGATCCCGGCCTTCGAGCGCATCGGCGGCTTCTCGATGGGCGAGGGCCGCACCCCCGAGCAGCAGCGCGAGGCCTGGCGCCGCTGGGGGCAGGCCCAGGTGCAGTAGGTCGGCCCCGCCGCAGGCGGCCGGGCTACCGGGCGATGCGCAGCTTCAGCACGCTGCGGCCGACGCCGATGGTGTCGCCGTCGACCAGCCGGCTGACCGAGACCTGGCGCCCGTTGTGGTAGGTGCCGTTCGTGCTGCCCAGGTCGCGCAGGAAGATCATCTCGCGGCCGAAGACCTCGACCACCGAGTGCCGGCGGCTGACCTCCAGGTCGGACAGCGGAACCTCGCCCATCTTGCGGCCGATCGTGATGTTGCCGCGCGTGAAGCGGTAGACCTTGCCGGCGTCGGCGCCGGCCACCACCTCGACCATGGCGTTGAGCCCCGGGGGCAGGCGCAGGTCCTGGTCGATGACGTCGGCCGGGCTGCGGGTGCGCTCGCTGGGCACGCGCAGCTCCACCAGCTCCTCGTCCAGGAGCCAGGCGATCTCGAGCTGGTTCTTGCGGGCGGCGGCCTGCCGGGGCGCCTGCTGCTCGCTGACGCTGGCCTCGGCCAGGCCGATGAAGAGCACCAGCTTGCTGCTGCCGATGCTGATCTCGGCGCCCGGGCGCAGCGCCGCCTCGCGCACCAGCCGGCCGTCCACCAGGGTCCCGTTCGTGCTGCCCAGGTCCTGGATGACCCAGCCGTCCTCGCGGGGCAGGATCTGGGCGTGGCTGCCGCTGACCAGCGGGTCGTCCAGCAGCAGGTCGCCCCGCTTGCGGCCGATGATCAGCGGCTCGGCCTCGGACAGGGGCACGTTCAGGCCCTGCCGCGCGCCGCTGACCACCTTGAGGAAGGCGGTGGCCATCAGGCGGTGCGCGCGGCCGCGGTCCGGGCGTGGGCGCCCAGCCAGTAGCGCAGGTAGCGACCGGGCAGCGGGCGGCCCAGGTCCTGGGCCAGGGCCTGGCCGGCCTGGCAGGCGCGGTCGAGGTCCACGCCCGTGTGCACGCCCATCGCGTGCAGCATGTGGACCAGGTCCTCGGTCGCGGCGTTGCCCGAGGCGCCGGGCGCGTAGGGACAGCCGCCGACGCCGCCGATGCTGCCGTCGAAGGTGCGGACCCCCGCCTGGTAGCCGGCCAGGATGTTGGCCAGCGCCGTGCCCTTGGTGTCGTGCATGTGCAGGGCGATGCGCTCCAGCGGGACGCCCGCCTGCACCATGGCCGCGATCACCCGCTGCACCAGCGCCGGGTCGCCCATGCCGGTGGTGTCGCCGAGCGCGATCTCGTCGGCGCCGGCCTCCATCAGCGACAGGGCCAGGTTCACGCTGTCGGCGATGGCGACGGGGCCCTCGTAGGGGCAGCCGAAGACGGTCGACAGGTAGCTGCGGACCACCACGCCCTCGTCCCGGGCCGCGCCGATCACCTGGCGCAGCGCCGACAGGCTCTCCTGCCGGGTGCGGTTGACGTTCTTGCGGTTGTGGGTCTCGCTGGCGCTCATGAAGGTCGCCACGTGGCGCAGGCCGACCTCGACCGCCCGCTCCAGCCCCCGCTCGTTGGGGACCAGGCCCCAGTAGCGGACGCCCTCGACCCGGGGCAGGCGTCCCACCAGCTCGGCCGCGTCGGAGAGCTGGGGGATCCAGCTCGCGCGCACGAAGCTGGTCACCTCGATGTCGGTGAGCCCGGCCTCGACCAGGCCCGCCACCAGCCGCAGCTTCGCCTCGACCGGCAGGATCTCGGGCTCGTTCTGCAGGCCGTCGCGGGGCGAGACCTCGTAGATGCGCACCACGCCGGTGGGGGCGAGCACGTCGGGCGCCGAGGAGGAGAGGGTCTGCCGTGGGCTCACGAGGGCCTCGCGGGAGCGGTGGAGGAGGGCGATCCACAGATCGCCGCTTGCATCATAGACCCGCGCGGGCCGGGCGACGAGCCCGACCCGGCGGTCGGCGGGTCACCAGCGGTCACCCATCAGCTTGATCATCACGGCCTTCTGCGCGTGCAGGCGGTTCTCGGCCTGGTCGAAGACGACGGACTGCGGGCCGTCGATGACCTCGGCCGCGACCTCCTCGCCGCGGTGGGCGGGCAGGCAGTGCATGAAGATGGCGCCGGGCCTGGCGCGGCCCATCATCGCCTCGTCGACCTGGAAGCCCTCGAAGCGCTTGAGGCGCTCGGCGTGCTCGGCCTCCTGGCCCATGCTGGCCCACACGTCGGTGTAGACGACGTCGGCCTCCTGGGCCGCCAGGCCGGGGTCCTCGGTGACCTGGATCGCCCCGCCGGTGCGGGCGGCGATGTCGCGGGCGCGGGTCACGATCTCGGGGTCGGGCGCGTAGCCGCGGGGGTGGCCGACCGCGACGGTCATGCCGGCCAGGGCGCCGCCGAACAGGATGCTGTGCGCCATGTTGTTGCCGTCGCCGATGTAGGTCCACTTGCGGCCGGCCAGGCTGCCCAGCTTCTCCTCGATGGTCTGCAGGTCGGCCAGCACCTGGCAGGGGTGCAGCAGGTCGGAGAGGCCGTTGATCACCGGCACGTCGGCGTAGGCGGCCAGGTCGACCACGTCCTGGTGGGCGAAGACGCGGGCCATGATGCCGTCGACGTAGCGGGACAGGACGCGGGCGGTGTCGGCGATGGTCTCGCCCCGGTGGAGCTGGATGTCCTTGGGCCCCAGGTACAGGCCCTGGCCGCCCAGCTGGTAGATGCCCGTCTCGAAGCTGACCCGGGTCCGCAGCGACGGCTTCTGGAAGATCATCGCCAGCGTGCGGCCGCGGCACACGTCGCGGAAGCCCTGGGGGTGCAGCTTGACCTGGCGGGCCAGGTCCAGGTAGGCGCGGATCTGCTCGGGGCTGTGGTCGGCGAGGGAGAGGAAGTCGCGGGGCATGGGGCGCTCCAACGGGCGGGAGGGCCCCGCTATCCGCGCCTGCGACCGATGTGCAGGGGGGCTGGCCTTGCACCGGGCGCGACGACGTTGCACGTTGTCGCGTCATGACACGACCCCTCCCCGGCGAGCTGATCGACTTCCACGGCATGGTGAGCCGCAGCCCACGGATGCGCGAGTTCTTCGCCCTGGTCGAGCGGGTCGCCCGCACCGACTCGAGCATCCTCATCCGCGGCGAGACCGGCACCGGCAAGGAGCTGGTGGCCCGGGCGATCCACGACCTGAGCCCCCGCGCCCGGGGCCCCTTCCGCGCCGTGAACTGCGCCACCTTCACGCCCGAGCTGCTGGCCAGCGAGCTGTTCGGCCACGTCCGCGGGGCCTTCACCGGCGCCGTGCGCGACCGCCGGGGCCTGTTCTCGGTCGCCGACAAGGGCACCCTCTTCCTGGACGAGGTCTCGGAGATCCCGCTGGACATCCAGGCGCGGCTGCTGCGCGTGCTGCAGGAGCAGACCTTCGTCCCCGTCGGCGGCACCGACCCCATCCACGTCGACGTGCGCGTCATCTCCGCGACCAACCGGGCGCTGCGGCGCGACGTGGAGGAGGGTCGCTTCCGGGCCGACCTGATGTACCGCATCCGCGTCGTGCCCATCTTCCTGCCCCCGCTGGCCGAGCGCGAGGGCGACGTGGAGGCGCTGGCCTGGCACTTCGTCGACGAGTTCAACGCCCGGGGTGGGCGCCGGATCACCCAGATCCACCCCCGGGCCCTCGACGCGATGCTGGCCTACCGCTGGCCGGGCAACGTGCGGGAGCTGCGCAACGCCGTCGAGCACGCCTGGGCGGTCGGCGTGGGCGAGGCGCTGCGCCTGGACGACCTGCCGCCCGAGCTGCGCGGCGAGGACCCGCCGGACTCCGCGCGGCCGGCGACCGCCGTCGACGACGAGCGGGACCGCATCCGCCAGGCCCTGCGGGTCGCGCGGGGGCGCAAGGGCGAGGCGGCCGCCGCGCTGGGGATGAGCCGCTCGACCCTGTGGCGGAAGATGCGGGAGCTGGGGCTCTGAGGGATCTTCCCGCCCCGGGAACGGCGCGATCCTGAGACGGGCTGTCAAGAAGCCCTCACAGGCCGTGCGTGGCCCGCCTCTGACCTTAGCATCCTGATCGTGCTGGTCCCGCTCGCCATCCTGGGCTGCCGCTCGGTCGCGCTCATGGACGCCCCCCCCGCCCAGGTGGTGGAGGTCGGGGTCGACGAGGGCGCCGGCAACGTGCTCGGCGTGCAGGCCTGGATGGATCCGACGGCCTGGTCCTCGGCCGACGCCTTCGACCTGCGGCTGCGCGAGCTGCTGGACACCGCCCGGGAGCAGGACCTGCTGCGGCCCGACACGGTGGTCGTCCTTCCCGAGCACCTGGCGACCTGGCTGGTCGTGGTGGACGAGCCCTACAACGTCATCTCGGCGCCGACCGTGGACAAGGCGCTCCGGCGCATGATCCCGCGCCACCTCGGGCGCTTCCTCTCCCTGCGCGCGGACGCGCCCGCCGAGGACCGCAACCAGTACGCCCTCTTCGCGCTCAAGGCCGAGGAGGTGGCGGCGACCTGGGTCGAGGTCTCGACCGCGCTGGCCGTCGACTACCAGGTGAACCTGGTCGCCGGGTCCGCCCTGCTGCCGGGCCCCGAGCTGATCGACGGCGAGCTGACCGTCGCGCCGGGAGAGCCGCTGCGCAACGTCTCCTTCGTGGTCGGCGCCGACGGGAGCCTGCTGCCCGAGCTGACCGTCGAGGCCTTCCCCGACGCCGACGAGCTGGACGTGGTCGAGCCGGGCGCGGCCGCCAGCCTGGAGGTCACGCAGACGCCGCTGGGGCCGGTCGCGGTGCTGCTGGGCGACGACGCCTGGTACCCGACCGCCTGGGCGGCGATGGCCTTCGGCGCGCCCCGGGTGGCGGTGGGCTCGCACTACACCTCGCCCGACGGCGCCTGGTCCGAGCCCTGGGAGGGCTACACGGGCTTCGAGCCCCCCTCCGACGTCGACCCCGACGACGTCCGCCAGCTCTCGCTCAGCGAGGCCGAGCGCCGCTACGGCCTCCCCGGGCGCCTGGAGGAGGAGGGGCTGTCCTTCGGCCTGAGCGTGCCCCTGCGCGGCCACATCTGGGACCTGGGCAGCGACGGCGCGGCGGTCCTCGTGCACCAGGGACAGGTCCACGACGGGCCGCTGGTCGACGGGCCGGTGCTGGCCAACCTGTGGTTGCCCGCGCGGTGAGCGGCGGCGACACCGGGCTCGTCCCGGCCTGTCGCGCCAGGTGAAAAGCCTGCGACGGCGCCCCTCCTGGTGGCCGCCGCCTGCTATCAGACGCGCGTCTCCTCGGAGTAAGCATGCTGGCCGCCGCACTGATGCTCGTCGGTTGCACCAAGGTCGTCGAGATCCCCACCGAGAGCGCCGAGCTGCTCGAGGTCGGCGAGAACGAGGGCGGCGGGAACATCGTCGGCGTGCAGGCCTGGGTGGAGCCGACCAGCTTCGCCTCGGCCGAGGTGCTCGAGGACACGCTGCGCCTGTGGCTGGACGACGCCGAGGACCAGGAGTGGCTGCGCCCGGACACGGTCGTCGTCCTGCCCGAGACGATGGGCACCTGGCTGCTGCTGGTCGACGAGGGGCCCGACGTCATCGAGGCCGAGGACGCGGAGACCGCGCTGCGCAACCTGGTGACCGCCCACATGCCCGCCTTCCTGCTGGCGCGGGACGGCGCCCCGGCCGAGGACGAGAACGTCTACGCCGTCTACTCCATGAAGGCCGACCAGGTCGCCGACGCCTACCAGCAGGTGATGGGCAACCTGGCCGCCGAGTACGGCGTGACCCTGGTGGGCGGCTCCATCGTGCTGCCCGAGCCTAGCATCGTCGACAGCCGCATCGTGCCCACCGCCGGGCGGGAGCTGCGCAACAGCAGCTTCATCTTCGACCGCGACGGCAACGTCCTGACCAACGGCGTGCCCGAGAGCTACCCCACGGCCAAGGAGCAGGAGGCGATCGAGCCGGGCGCGGTGGGGCGCCTGCCGGTCGTCGACACCCCGGCCGGCCGCCTGGCGGTCCTGGTCGGGTCGGACTCGTGGTTCCCCGACGCCTGGGACCAGGTGACGGCCGAGGGCGCCGAGCGCGTCGTGGCGCCCATCCTGACCTCGCCGCGGGGGGCCTGGCTGGACACCTGGGAGGGCTACGACGGCTGGCCCGAGCCCGCCGACGTGGACCGGCAGGACATCAAGGAGCTGACCCTGGCCGAGGCCGCCGAGAGCTACGGCCTGGCGGGCCGGGCGCTGGACGCCGACATCGAGGCGGCCATGGCCGTGCCGCTGCGCGGCCAGATGTGGGACGAAGGCACCGACGGCGTCATCAGCATCGTGGACGGCAACCGCGTCACCGAGGGGCCCCTGGTCGACGCCCCGGTCGTCGCCAACCTGTGGCTGCCGGCGCGCGACGACAAGCGCTGATCGACGCGGCCTCTCAGCGGCGGCGCAGCCGATCCAGCGCCCCGCGCAGGCCGCCGCCACCGCCGCCGCCCTCCTGGCGGGCCACCTCCTCCATGTGGCCCTGCACGCGGGCCAGCAGCGCCTGCCGGTCGGCGACCGGGTCGGCGACCAGCACCTCGTCGCCGGGCAGGATGGCCACCGCGACGCCGTCGGCCGGGCACAGGTCCAGGCAGGTGCTGTTGAGCACGCGGCACTCGGCGGCCGGCCCGCCCCCCTCGCGCGCGGCGTCCTTGAGCCAGGACTTGAGCCCCGTGCCCGCGGCGCGGCCGCAGCTCGGCTTGGGCGCGCCGGGCGGACGCTCGTTGTTGCAGACCAGGACGACGCCGTGCTTCCACGGCGCGGGGGTTTCGCGCATCGGGGCCTCCGTGGGTGGGCCCTATCCGGGTCCGGGCAGCCAGCCCGTCAGCCCGACCCGTCCGCTGGCGGCCGGATCCAGGGACTCCTCGCCCAGCACCCAGCCACGGCTCTTGGCCATCCCGCCGGCGGTGAGGGCGAAGCCGGGCGAGAGGCGCCAGGACAGGTCCACGTCCAGCCGGCCCCCGGGGGCCCGCCGGGCGCGATCCCACCGCTGCGCCTCGGGCTGCAGCCACAGGCCGACGCCCACCTCGGCGTGCAGAGCCTCGCCGGACACGGGAAGGTCGACGACCGCCAGGTCCAGCCCCGGGAACCAGCCGGCCTGGGCGAAGCCGTTGTGCAGGGTCGCCTCCAGCCCCGCGCCGTGGCCGCGCGTCGCCGCCACCACCGCGATCTCGTGCCCCCAGGGGGTGGCGGTCTGCGAGAGCCGGGCCATGAAGCGGCGGTCGGCGTCGCCGAAGGCGTTGACGCCGAAGAGGTGGGGGTTGGCGAAGTTGAGCAGGCCCAGCAGCACCTGCTGCTCCAGCCAGGCCTGCTCGTCGCCGGTCAGGTCCTCCCAGGAGCGGTAGCGGTCGACTCCCTCTCCATAGGGGTGAGGGCCCCGGTCACCGTAGGGCTCGTCGGGGCGGCGCATGTCGTAGACCCACGCCGTGCAGTCCAGCCCGGTGAAGTCCCGGGACTCCACCGTGAGGCGGAGCTGGTTCTCCACGTCGGTCACCTCGTCGCTCGCCTCCGAGGCGCAGCGCAGGTCGTAGAGCAGGGGGCTCAGCTCGCCGACCAGCAGGGGCGGGCTCATCCAGGACTCGCCGAAGTACAGCGGCCCCCGCCAGGTGCCGACCTGGTCGTGTCAGAACAGGTCGTCGGCCAGCCGGTCGACGATGGCCTGCTCGGCCTCCATCCCCGACGACATCAAGCGCACCGTCTCGGCGGGGTGCTGGGCCTTCAGCCGGGCCAGGTCCTCGTCGAGGACGTGGTCGACCGAGATGGTGCCGCTGGACCAGGCCTCGGGGTGGTAGATGCCGTTGCGGCTGGAGATGTCGCGGTGGCGCATCACCGCGCGGTGCCACTCCTCGTGGGCCCAGCCGTTGACCAGGAACAGCCCGAAGCTCGCGGCGCCCACGCTGGCCATGCCGAGCCCCGTCCGCAGCCCCTCGTTCTCGGGGAAGGCCTCGAACCACGCCGTCTGCAGGCCCAGGACCACCGCGCGGTCGACGCTCGCGGCCAGGTCCGCCGAGGCGGACATCGAGGGCCAGCCGGCCGGCGCCACCATCTGCGGCGCCTCGAACAGGGTCAGGTGCAGCGGCACGCGCTCGGCGGCGGGAGCGGCCGTGGCGAGAGGGACGGCGAGGGTGGCGAGCAGTGTCAGCGGCGGCATCCGCGGAGCGTATGTCGAGCGGCGGACGGCAAGAGGCGGCCCTGCCAGCGGGCGCGCGCAGGGGCCCGTCAGCCCCGCTTGCGCCCGACCCCCAGCACCCCCGCCGCCACCACGATCTGCGGGTAGACCTCGCCGTCGGCGATCAGCAGGTCCAGGCGTCCACCCAGGTCGATGGCCGAGGTCTCCGACATCCACAGGGCGATGCCGCCGTGGCCCCCCAGGCCGATCGCCTCCTGGTAGTCGCCCGTGTACAGGGTGAGCGAGCCGCCGGCGTAGGGCGTCAGCGCGTCGCCGCCGGTGAACCAGTACGTGGCGCGCGGCCCGATGCCCAGCAGGCTGGCCCCGCTGCCGGCGACGAGCTGGATCTGCCCGCCCAGGCCGACCGGGGTCTGCTTGAGCACGTACTCGTAGCTGGCGCTGAGCGTGAGCAGCCCCTCGCCGTCGACGATCGTGAAGGCCCCCTGGCCCTGGACCAGGTGGTCGCCGCCGTGGATGCGGGAGCCGCGGGTGGCCCCGTCGTCGCCGGGCGCCGCGAGGGCCGTCTGCAGGAGCAGGATGAGCATGGAAGTCACCTCGCAGGCCGACTAACGCGCCGCCCCACCCGGCCGGGAGGCGCGCGCCGGTCGGCGGGGCTACAGGGCGGCATGACCCGCCTGGTCCTCATCATGGGCGTGCAGCGCTCCGGCACCAACGCGCTGTTCAAGTCGCTGACCAGCGACCCCTCGGTGCTCGGCGTGAACGAGGCGCCCGACAGCGCCTTCTTCCAGGACGTGCTGCTGCGGCCCGAGCCCGAGCTGCGCCCCCACCTGCAGGCCCACGACGGCCCCGTCGTGCTCAAGCCCATCAGCGAGACCAACCGCCGCGGCGTGGGCGACGTGCTCGACGAGCTGGCCGCCTACGACCCGGTCGTGCCGTGGATCTACCGGGACCCGGTCAACTGCTGGCACAGCCACGTCGAGCGCTGGCAGGGCTTCCGCGACCGGCCCGCGGAGTTCGCCGTCCACTGGTCGCAGCGCAACCGCCTGGCCCTGGACGCGCTGCGGACCCACGGCGAGCGCATCGCCGTCGTGCGCTACGAGGACCTGGTCGACGACCCGCAGGTCTTCGCCGGCCTGTGCGACTGGCTGCGCGTGCCGGGGTCCTACCTGTTCCGCCCCGACCGCGCGCGCGGCCGCGAGACCTGGCCGGCCGAGGTCCAGGCCGTCATCGACCAGGGCACCGCCGAGGTGCGGGCCGCGCTGGACCAGGCCCGCGCCTTCCTGCCCGGCGAGGCCGGCGCCCTGTCCCGGGCCGGCGCCCGCCTGGCCGGCCGGCTGCGCCGGCAGTGGGGCAAGCTGCGGGGCTGATCAGCAGGGCCAGTCGGTGAACCAGGCCTCGTTGTTGCCCTCGTCGCACTCGTTCTGGGCGCCGATGCCGCCGCCGGCGTCGTCCACCCGCACCATGAAGCCCTCGGGGCCCATCTGTCCGCGGGTCGTCTCGAAGACGATCGCGGCGCTGGTGGTCCCGGGCTCCAGCGCCCGCGGCAGGGTCTTGACCTCCAGCAGGGTCTCGGCCCCGCCGTCCATGGCGTACAGCGCGACGGGGATGCCCTCGTTGCTGGGCAGGCCGCCGACGTTGGCCACCTGCACGGCCAGCGCGACGTAGCTGTCGGCCTCGCAGCCGGCGAAGCAGGAGTCCACGATCTCCACCGACAGGTCGATGGCCGCGTCGTCCACGGTGGGGCGCGCCCGGAAGACGTTGTAGACGTCCCACGAGCGGGCCGCCGGCGACGGGACGTGCCCGTCGGGCTCGACCTGGGTCATGGCGAAGTCGTGGACCGGCCAGGTCGTGCCCGACTTGGCCCAGCCGTCCCCGGCGTGGCCGAGCACCGTGACGCCCTTCCAGCGCGACCCGTTGCTGGCGATGACGATCTCGGCCGAGCCGTCGTTGTCCACGTCGGCCACGGTCGGGTACTCCCAGACCGTCCCCGAGGTGTGGCTGCTGTTGGCGTAGCGCTGGGTGCCGGTGCGACCGTCGAAGATGCGGAGCTGCACCTCGTCGGCGTAGAGCACCTCGTAGGCGCCGTCGCCGTCCACGTCGTAGCCGCTGGCGCCGGCGATGCCCGAGGCGTCCTGGATCGCGGCCTGCCACAGCCGGGTGCCGTCCACCTCGAAGACCTCCAGCATGGTGCTGGCCGGCACCGCCACCTCGACCTGGCCGTCGCCGTCGAAGTCGGCGACCGAGGGCGGGCCGGGGCGGGTGCTGCCGCTGTTCAGGTTCACCGTCCGGATGAGCCGGCCGTCGTCGTCGACGATGTGCAGCTGGCTGCCCGTCACCCAGAAGGTCTCGCCGCCGGCGTCGCCGTCGATGTCGGCCACCGCCTGGAAGGTGCTGTCCCCCGTCCGGGAGACGCTCCACTCCCGCGCCCCGCGGTGGTCGTAGGCGATCTCGCCCAGCAGGATCTCCTGGGTACCGTCGGCGTCCACGTCGGCGGTGACCGGCGCGCGCCAGCTCGAGGTGATCCCCGACAGCGTCGCCACGGTGGCGCCGCCGCTGCCCTCGACCACCGCGATGTCCATCACGATCTCGACGTCGCCGTCGCCCTCCAGGTCGGCGATCACCGGCTGCGGGTACATCTGCCAGGCGAAGGGGGCGCTGCGCCACTCGGTCGTGCCCGCGCCGTTCACGGCGGCCACCCGCTTGTCCGTGGTCGGCGCGATCACCTCGGGCGCCCCGTCGTTGTCCACGTCGGCGATGGCGACGCCGCCGTTGCCGTCGAAGCCGGACACCTCGAAGATCGTGCCCGAGCCGTCGCCGTGCAGCGCCACCAGCGTGTTGGCCCCCCAGGTGGTGAACGCGATGTCCGGTCGGTCGTCCTGGTCGACCCGGCCGTCGCCGTTGTCGTCCGTCAGGTTGCCGATGGCCGGCATGACGATGACGCCGGTGCCCGAGCGCACCGTGTACTGCCACTCGATCATCACGTTCCAGGGGTCGAGCACCTCCAGGTCGGGCGCCACGCAGTCCTCGTCGACGCGCGCGGTGCCGGCCGGCGGCTCGTCGACCGTGCAGTCCTCGTCGCTGCCGCCGTCGCCGGGCAGGGTCCCACCCCCGTCCGACGGGCCCGGCGGCCCGCCGCTGTCGGTCGCCCCTTCGTTGCCCGCGCCCGCGGGCTTGAAGCTGTAGTCGGAGCAGCCGGCCAGCAGCAGGGCGAGCAGGGCGCAGGAGCGGACGGCCGAGGGGAGAGCGGAGAGGCGCACGGAGACTCCGGGAGAGTCGGCAGTGTACCTGCTCCGGTCGGGGTCGGGAGGCGCCGGCGGGTCAGTCGCCCAGCGGCGACATCCGGCGCAGCGCGGGCTCGTACCGCGCCGCCTTGAGCCGGAAGGTGGGCAGGGTGCCGCCCACCTCGCGGTCGATCTCGTCCAGCTCGACCTGGTGGTCCAGGTCCAGCCGCAGCAGGCGCAGGCTGCGCACGCCGTGCCGCTCGGCCCAGGCGTCCAGCACCCGCGCCAGCTCGGGGTCCAGCCGCATCGTCTCGACCGCCAGCACGAGCTGGTAGGTGGCCCAGCGCGCGTCCCCCTCGCTGCCGGTGCGGGCCTGGGTCGTGGCGGTGCGGCCGGCGACGATCTCGATCTCCTGGGTCCAGGCGTGGCCCTGCCGGCCGTGGTCCGCCGTCAGCCGGTGCAGCCCGGGGAAGAGGTGCACCCGGATGGGCGCCGGCCCCAGCGGCACGCCGTCCAGCGCGTACTGCAGCTCCATCTCCCCCTCGGTGATCACCAGCTGCCCCGTCCCCTCGGCCAGCAGCGCCTCCACCTCGGCGTAGTAGGCCTCGGCCCACCGCTCGCTGCCCTCGGGCAGCGCGACCGAGCGGTTCCAGGCGATCGCCGCCGCCCGCCGCAGCTCCTGCTGGGCGACCCGGTGGAGGCCGCCCTCCAGCGAGACGGCGCCGCGCAGGAACCAGAGCGTGAACAGCTCCTGGTTGGTGGGGCTGCCCGCCCACTGCTCCAGCG
Source organism: Myxococcota bacterium (assembly GCA_023150805.1). GTDB lineage: Bacteria > Myxococcota_A > UBA796 > UBA796 > UBA2385 > UBA2385. Next base: position 69,385 of record JAKLKF010000019.1, read on the forward strand.
CGCGCGTGGCCTCGTTCAGCGCGTTGTCGGCGACCTGGGGGCGGCCCTCCAGCAGCGCCTGGCGGGCCTGCTCCAGCGCCGCCCGGAGGCGCTGGGAGGCCTGCTCGTCGCGCCGCGCCGCCGCCTCGTCGGCCAGCAGGCTGTCGACGCTGAGCACCGGCAGATCCCCCAGGCCCGAGTCGTGGGTCACCCAGAACATCCGGTCGTTGCAGCCGTCGCCGGCGCACAGCAGCACGCCCACCTCGGCGGCGCCGGGCGGGGGAGCGGTGACCATGCCGGCCCGAGCCAGGCCGGCCAGGGCGAGCGCCGCGGTGAGCAGGAGGGGCACGTCGGCAGTATAGGATGCGCCATGCTCCCGGCGCTCGTCGCCGCCTCCGCGGCCCTGCTCACCCTGCTCTCCCCTCCCGCCGGCGCCCAGCCGGTCACCGCCGTGCCCGCCGGGGCCACCGCGGTCACGGTGATGGTCTGCGACCAGCCCGACGGCTGCAGCGTGGCCTGGCAGGCCCTGGCCGACCACTGCACGGCCCTGGGCCTGCCGGTGCTGGACTTCGACGACGTGGCGCTGGCGGGCCCCGCCGGCGGGGACGCGCGGGCCGAGCTGGACCAGGCCCTGGTGGCGGCCACGGCCCACGCCGACCTCGACGCCTGGGAGGCCGCGCGGGACGCGCTGCGGCGCACGCCGCTCACCCTGCCGCCGGCCGAGCCCTTCGCCTTGTGGCTGGCCCTGGGCGCCGCCCGCTTCGACCGCGGCGACCCGGCGGGCGCCGAGGCCGCCTTCCTCGCCGCCTCCTCCTCCAGCGGCGCGCGGGTCTACGACCTGCCCGAGATGTCCGCGGGTGCGCTCGGCGCCTACCTGGAGGTCGCCTCCCGCCCCCAGGGGCAGGCGACGCTGCGCGTGTTGTCGGACCATCCCGGCGCCACCGTCTTCGTCGACGGGCGCCTGGCCGGTCCGGCGCCGGTGGAGCTGGTCGTCTCCCAGGGCTGGCACCGCGTCACCGTCGAGCGCGCGGGCCGCCGGGCCGCCTGGGTGGGCGAGGTGCAGGCCCCCGCCGAACAGGTCCTGGACGTGCGGGCCGAGCTGACCGAGGACGACGCCCCCGCCGCGCTGGAGGCGGCCGTCATCGGCGCGATCGCGGGGAGCCCGCCGCCGCCCGAGGTGGGCCGCAGCCTTGGCGCCTGGGCCCGCGCGCAGGGGCTGACCACGGTGCGCTTCGTGCAACTGGTCGAGCCCGGCGCCTTCGGCCGCGTCCCCCAGGAGCGGGTCCCGTCCCAGGCCGGCCTGTGGGACCTGCGCGCGACCTGGCTGGACGCGGGCGCCGGGCGCTTCCGCCCCCGCGGCGACGGCTCCACCGCCCTGCGACGGGCCGCCGACCCCGAGCGCTTCAGCCTGGGCATGCAGGCCGGCTATGCCCGCCTGCAACAGAAGCTCGACACCGGCCCCGACCCGCACGACCACCTCGACGTGCAGCTCGTCGGCCTGCTGCGGCTGTCGCCCGCCTTCTCGCTGGACGCCCGCGCCGGCCTGTGGCGCGCCGCCCAGCCCTGGTACTTGTACCGGGACTGGCTCTCTCACGAGCTGTTCCCCCTCGCCCTCGGCCCGCGCTGGAGCGACCCGCGCCTGGGCCTGTACGGGGGCGTGCAGGCGCTGGCCGTCGTGCCCGTCGCCGTGGGCGGCCAGCTCTTCGCCGGCTGGACCTGGCGCCCCACGGTGCGCTGGCGGGTCGGCATCGAGGCCCGCGGCGGCTACACCGACGTCGGCCCCACCGGCGGCGCCAGCACCTTCGTGACCTTCGCGGGTTGAGGCACCATGACCGCGCTCCTGACCCTGCTGCTCCTCGTCGGCCTGGCCCGCGCCGTGCCCGAGCCCGAGGAGGACCTGGACGCCGACGGCTACACCACCTCCGCGGGCGACTGCGACGACCTGGCGCCGGAGATCCACCCCGGGGCCGCCGAGGTGCTGGACGGGGTCGACAACGACTGCGACTTCATGGTCGACGAGGGCACCAGCGCCTACGACGACGACCGCGACGGCTGGACGGAGGACGGGGGCGACTGCGACGACGGCAACCCGCTGTCCTACCCGGGCGCCTTCGAGTGGACGGACGGCCTGGACAACGACTGCGACGGCGTGGTCGACGAGGGGACCCTGGTCTACGACGACGACGGGGACGGCTGGACGGAGGAGGCGGGCGACTGCGACGACGCCCGCGCCGACGTGTTTCCGGGCGCGACCGAGGTCATCGACGGCTGGGACCAGGACTGCGACGGCCGGGTGGACGAGGGGACCACCGCCTTCGACGACGACGGGGACGGCTGGTCGGAGGAGGGGGGGGACTGCGACGACGCCGACGTGTGGAGCTACCCGGGCGGCGCGGAGTTCGCCGACGGGCGGGACAACGACTGCGACGGGGAGGTCGACGAGGACACCGACGTCTCCGACGACGACGGCGACGGCTACAGCGAGGCAGACGGGGACTGCGCGGACGCCGACGCCGCGCGCTACCCGGGGGCGCCGGAGCTGCCCGACGGCCTGGACGACGACTGCGACGGCCGGGTGGACGAGGGGACCACCGCCTACGACGACGACGGGGACGGCTGGACCGAGGACGAAGGCGACTGCGACGACGAGAGCCGGGTGGTCTACCCGGGCGCGCCCGAACTGGTCGACGACGAGGACCAGGACTGCGACGGCCAGGTGGACGAGGGCACGGTCGCCTACGACGACGACGGGGACGGCTGGACCGAGGACGAGGGCGACTGCAACGACGCCAACGCCTTCATCTACCCGCAGGCCACCGAGCAGCCCGACCTGCTGGACAACGACTGCGACGGCGTGGTCGACGAGGGCACCGAGCTGTACGACGACGACGGCGACGGGCTCAGCGAGGCCCAGGGCGACTGCGACGACCTGGACCGCGAGGTCTACCCCGACGCCCCCGAGCGCAACGACGGGCAGGACAACGACTGCGACGGCGCGGTCGAGCAGTACACCGGCTGGAGCTGCGCCGCCGCGCCGGGGACCGGCGCCGGGGCGGGGCTGGTGCTGGTCGGCGCGCTGGTCGCGCGGCGGAGGCGGAGGCGGGTCACTCCACCTGGACGGTGAAGTGCATGACGGGGCTGCCGAGCTTGCAGGGCTGGCTGCCCGCGTAGCCGTTGAGCCAAACCTGCCACTTGTGCGCGCCCGCCTCCATGTTTGTCATGCCGAGGGACCCGGAGCCACCCACGGGGAATCCCTGGCCGTCGACGAGCAACAGGCCTCCATCCGACTCGGAGCGCCAGCGGAACTCCACGTTGGAACCTGTGATGGCGCCATCCTCTGGCGTCATGCACGAAAACGCACAGCCCTGGACGCTGGTGTCCGCGTCCGGGGTGTCGGAGTCGCAGTCGTCGTCGATCCCATTGCAGTAGATCTCCTCGCCGTCCCCTCCTACGCTGGGATCATCATCGTCACAGTCGCTGCCACCATGGAGATCGCTGTCCAGGCCGTCGCCATCGGCGTCGAAGTCGCTGGCGCCATCACAGTCCTGGTCGATGCCGTCGTACCATGTCTCGCTCTTCCCTGGGTGGACGGTGTGGTCGTGGTCGTCGCAGTCGGTCGAGGTCCAGGTGTCGCAGTCCTGGTCAGAGGGGTCGAACGGCGCGCCCTCATCGCACAGCGGGGAGAGCGGTGCCCGGCAGGCGAACAGCAGCAGGAGCGGAGGCGTCATGTGGCGCAGTTCGGCTCGCGGCAGACGAAGTCGTCATTGCCGAAGGCGCACTGTTCCATCCATGCGTCGCCGCAGTCGGCCTGGGAGTGACAGGTGTCGGTCGGGTCACGGCAGGCCAGCGTGTCGCCGATGCCACATCCGCTCCAATAGCTGGACACACCGCACTGGCCACACAACGCACAGTCGTCATCGACCAGGCATCGCGCAGCGATGCACTGAGGCCAGGCATCTCCGCTCTGGAGCAGCGTCCCCGAGACGCATGCCTGGCCAGGCTCGCAGTCGTCATCGGACAGGCAGGCGTATTGGCACTCGCAGGTGGTGCCAGAGGAAAGGAGGCGGTGGGCACAGACGCCGTGGTCGCCGGCGGTACAGTCCGAGTCTGAGGCGCAGTAGAGCGCGTCTTCGTCGCCGCGGCAGTCACCCGACCAGTCCGGCGTGTAGCGCTCCTGGCTCACCCGATTGACCGCGCCGTCGGCGCAGCGCTCGAAGCCCGTGGGGTTGCCGAGGCTGTCCAGCAGGCTCTCGGGTTCGTCACAGACGCCGCAGGTGCTGGTGTCTTGGGCGCAGCCCGTGCAGAGGACAACCAGGATCAGCCAGGATGAGCCCCTCCCCATTTCAGAACCTCCGCGCCAGGCCGAGACCGCCCCCCCAGGCCAGGCCCTTGTCCATCAGGCCGGCGCCGCCCTCCAGCTCGGCGACCCAGTCCTGGGCCATCCGGGCCTGCAGGCCGCCGGACAGCCGGCCACCCACGGCGGCGGGCGCGTACAGGTCCAGGCCCGCGCCGGCGAAGGGGGCGACCGTCCAGGAGGGCGCCCAGCGCAGGCCGGCGTACAGGTGGTAGAGCTGCTGGTCGATCCAACCCTCGTACAGGTTGTAGGCCGTGTCTGCGCGCACCAGGCCCAGGCGCGTGTCCACCGACAGCGGGCCCAGCGGCACCTGCAGCCCCAGGTCCAGGCCCACGTGGCTGCGCTGCATCATGGACAGTCCGCTGGCGCGGAGCCCCAGGCGCAGGCGCTCGGGGGCGGGGCGGAGCGCCGTCGCCACGGCGGCGTCCGCCGAGAAGCGGCGGGTGCCGGGGTCGAAGAAGACCACGCGCAGGCGCTGGACCCGCTCGGCGTGGGCCTCGCTGCGGACCCGGTGCCGCTGCAGCACCTCGCCCTCGTAGGTGGTGGGCACCCCGTCACCCATGTCGACGGCCTCGCCCGCCGCGGCCAGCGGGCGGTCGTCCGGCGGGTCGGCGATGGTCAGGGCCAGGGGCGGCGGCTGCTCGACCACCTCCTCGACCTTCATCAGCCGCAGCTCCTGCACCTGGTTGCGGACGCACCAGGCGACCAGCAGGTCGGCGACGGGCTCGGGCGCCTGCAGGGTGAGCACGGCCTGTTGCAGGGCCGCCAGGACGGTCGCGGCCTCGTCGTAGGTCGTGAAGTCGGGCTGCACGGCGCTGGTGCGCTCGGCCAGGACGGGCACCTCGACCGTCCACGAGCGGATCTGTCCGGGCGCGGTCGCGGTGACCCGGTGGTTGCCCGGCCACAGGTTCACGGTGGCCGTGCCCGAGGGGCCGACCTGGACGGTGCGACCGTTCACCGAGAAGTGGGTGCCCGGCGGGCCGCCGGACAGCTCCAGGGTGCCGCGCCCCCCCACGGTCAGCTTGCGCTGCTCGTCCAGCCAGGCCTGGCGCGCCGCGGTCGAGGCGTTGGGGGTCGGCAGGGCCTGGCCGTCGGCTACGGCGGCGGCCTGCTGGAAGCTCCAGGACCAGCTCTGGTCACGGCCCAGCTCGACGGCCGCCACGCCGCGCAGGAAGAACAGGTCGAACAGCTCCTGGGTCTTGACCGGGCCGCGCCAGCGCCCCAGCGCGGCGATGCCCTCGTTGGTCGCGTCCAGGACCGCGCCCCAGCGCCCCCGCTCCAGCGCCTCGCGGGCGCGCGCCAGGGCAGCCTGGTAGTCGTCGCGGGCCGGCAGGTCGTCGGGGACCGCGCCGGCCGCGACCACCTGCTCGAAGTCCAGCACCGCGAAGCCGCCGCGGCCCCCGCCGCCGAGGGTGCGCAGCCAGGCGGCGTCCTCCTCGCAGGTCTGGGGGTCGGGGCAGATGAGCAGGCCCTGCTGGACCGGCGCCTCTGCACGGGCGGCGAGGGTGAGGGAGAGGAGCGCGGTCAACACGGGGGGCTCCGTGGGGGTTCGGGCCTGCGGCGGCGCCAGAGCCCCAGCGCGAAGAGGGGCAGGGCCGCGAGGCCGGCGGCCGGGGCGGCGCTGCACGAGGCGCCCCAGCCCTGGGGTTGCTCGGCGCGGCCGTCGCAGTCGCCGTCCCGACCGTCCAGGCGCTCGGGTGCGCCCGGGTAGACGAAGACGTTGTTGTCGTCGCAGTCACCGTCCTGCTCGGTCCAGCCGTCGGCGTCGTCGTCGAAGATCTCGGTCTGGTCGTCGACCAGGGCGTCGCAGTCCTGGTCGACGCCGTCGATGACCTCGACCGCGCCGGGGAAGACGTCGGGGCGGGCGTCGTCGCAGTCGCCGTCCCGCTCGGTGAAGGCGTCGGCGTCGTCGTCGAAGGCGTCCGTGCCCTCGTCGGTCCGACCGTCGCAGTCCTCGTCGGTGCCGTCGGCCGACTCCACGCCGACGGGGCTCACCGTGGGATCGAGGTCGTCGCAGTCGCCGCCCTGCTCGGTGAAGCCGTCGCCGTCGTCGTCGGACAGGCTGGTGTCCTCGTCGACCACGCCGTCGCAGTCGTTGTCCACGCCGTCGGGCTGCTCTGCGGCCAGCGGGAAGCTGGTCGGGTCGAGGTCGTCGCAGTCGCCGTCCTGCTCGGCGAAGCCGTCGGCGTCGTCGTCGAAGGCGTCGGTCTGGTCGTCGATGAGCCCGTCGCAGTCGTTGTCGCGGCCGTCCACCAGCTCGGGCGCGCCGGGCCAGCTCAGGTGGTCGCCGTCGTCGCAGTCGCCGCCGACCTCGGTCCAGCCGTCGCCGTCGTCGTCGGACACCGCCGTGCCCTGGTCCACGCGGCCATCGCAGTCGTCGTCCAGGTGATCGGCGGCCTCGGCCGCGCCGGGGTGGCGATCGGGATCGCCGTCGTCGCAGTCGCCGTCCTGCTCGGTGAAGCCGTCGCCGTCGTCGTCGAACAGGACGGTGCCCTCGTCGACGACGCCGTCGCAGTCGTCGTCCTGGGCGTCGGGCAGCTCGGGGGCGGCGGGGAAGGCGAAGGCGTCGGCGTCGTCGCAGTCGCCCAGCAGCTCCGTCCACCCGTCGCCGTCGTCGTCGTAGACCTCGGTGCCGTCGTCCACCCGCCAGTCGCAGTCCTGGTCGACGCCGTCGGCCAGCTCCAGGGCGCCGGGGTAGACGTCGGGGTCGGTGTCGTCGCAGTCCCCGTCGCAGGTGCGCCAGCCGTCCTCGTCCAGGTCGTAGCCCTCGTCCCACTCGGTGTCGCAGTCGTTGTCGTCGCCGTCGCACAGCTCCAGGGCGCCCGGGTGGGAGCGGAAGTTCTCGTCGTTGCAGTCCGTGCCGTCGGCGACGTAGCCCTCGGGGACCGAGCAGGCGCGGCGGCTGTCGTCGGGGTCGCCATAGCCGTCCTCGTCCGCGTCGCGGAACCAGGTCGGCGCGTCGACGGCGTCGTCCTCGTCGACGGTGCCGTCGCAGTCGTCGTCCTTGCCGTTGCAGTGCTCCAGCGCCCCGGGGTTCACGCTGGCGTCGTTGTCGTCGCAGTCGTCCGAGGTGGTGAAGCCGTCGCCGTCGTTGTCCACGTCTCCGCAGACCAGGCCGGGCAGCCCGTTGTAGGCGCCCTGCTCGACCCAGCTCGTCGACGAGGCGCCGCAGGGGCCGGCGAAGGGCTCCTGGTTCACGCCGCCGATCTGGGGCGCGAAGTGCAGGTGGGGGCCCGTCGAGTTGCCCGAGCTGCCGACCTCGCCCAGCTTCTGGCCGCAGACCACCCGCTCGCCGGGCGAGACGGCCACCGACCAGGTCTTGAAGTGCCAGTAGATGGTGTAGGCGCCGTCGTCGTGGCGCAGGATGACGTAGTTGGCCGTCCCGCAGGCGCCGCTGGTGCAGGTGTCGGACTCGCCGTCGTGGCTGCTGTAGACCGTGCCGTCGGCGGCGGCGGTGACGTCCACGCCGTAGGCCATGGTGGTCCAGCTCCCGTAGATCGCGAAGTCGGTGCCGCCGTGGCCGGTGTAGTAGTTGCTGCCGCAGTTCCAGTCGCGGCTGCCCTCGTCCTTGTAGGCGCTGACGACGAAGGTGCTGTACCAGTCCTCGCTGGTGGGCATGGAGTAGCTGCCGGCGTGGGCGGCGCCGCCCAGGCACAGGGCCAGGGCCGTGGGGAGCGCGCGCCTCACCGCGGCACCGGGACCCGGTGGGCGCTGCCCTGGGCCACCCAGGTCAGCCCCTGGTCGTCCCAGGTCGCCGGGTCGGTGGTCGGCACCGGGACGAAGCCCTCCGGCGCCTGTCCGGGGCGCTTGACCAGGTCCCGGTTGGTGAGCTGGGTGGCGTCCCGGACGTCGACGGGCAGCGGGCCGTCCAGGTCGGCCACGAACCAGGCGGCGATGCCCGTGTGACCGGACACGAAGGCCAGGCGCCGGCCGTCGGGGGACAGCACGGGCCGGTCCTGGCTGCCGGGGCCGGTGACCAGGGCCGCCGCCAGCCCATCAGGCAGGGGGGCGCCCCACAGGTCGGTCTCGCCCAGGCCGTCGATCCGGGCCCAGACCAGCCGCCCCTCGTCCGGCGCGAAGGCCACGCGGGGATCGGCCGCCTCGTCCAGCAGGCGAGGCTCCTCGCCCGTGTACAGGCGCAGGTGCCGGTCCTCGTCGACCCGCGCCTCGTAGTGGCCGGAGGGCGAGGGGGTGCGGCGGGCGGGGTGGTGGTCCATCGGGCCGGCGCCTGGCGTGGCGGCCGGGCCCGCAGGGGGCGGCGCGGCGCTCGGGCCCGCAGGGGGCGGCGCGGCCGGGTCCGGGGGTACCGCGCAGGCCGCGAGCAGGCAGAGCGGGACGGAGAGCGGGGAGGAGGCGCGCACGGGTCGAGTCTACCCGCTGGCGCCCGGGCGGCGCACGGCCGGCTCAGAGCGCGGCCAGCAGCATGCCCATCCAGGTCAGGAACAGGGCGAAGAGCAGGCCACCCTCTCCCCGGCTGAGCCGCATGCCCGTCCACATCAGCGGGAAGAGCAGCAGGCTGGCCGCCAGCATCCACCAGTTGTCGCGCTCCAGGATCTCGGTGGGCACCGGCAGCGGGTGGACCAGGCCCGTGACGCCGACGATGCCCAGCACGTTGAAGATGTTGGAGCCCACGATGTTGGTGACGGCGATGTCGTCCTTGCCCTTGAGCGCCGCCATCACCGAGGTCACCAGCTCCGGCGCGCTGGTGCCGGCGGCGACGATGGTGAGCCCGATGATCGTGTCGGAGATCCCGAAGCCCTTGGCGATGCCGACCGCGCCCTCCACCAGCAGGTTCGAGCCCAGCGCCAGCGAGCCCACGCCGATCAGCACCGCCACCGTGTTGAAGGCCCAAGCCGCGCCGCCGGTGCGCCCGAAGCTGGCCGTCTCGACCTCGTCCAGCTCGGCCTCCTCCAGGGCGGTGACACCCTTGCGGGCGATCCAGACCGCGTAGGTCACGAAGACGACCATGGCGCCCAGCAGGAAGGCGCCCTCCAGCCGGTCCACCAGGCCGTCGCGGGACAGCAGGTGCAGCTGCATGGCCGCCAGCAGCATGACCGGCGCCTCCATGCGGACGGTGTTGCCCTGCACCCGCAGGGGGTGGATGAGCGCGGTGATGCCCAGGATGCAGAGGATGTTGAAGAGGTTGGAACCGACGACGTTTCCGACGGCGATGCCCGGGCTGTCGCGCAGGGCGGCCAGCACCGAGACCACCATCTCGGGCATCGAGGTGCCGGCGGCCACGATGGTCAGGCCGACCACGGCCGGGGTGACGCGGCCGAGCAGGGCGATGCCGCTCGCGCCTCGAACCAGGGCTTCTCCGCCCACCACCAGGATGGCCAGGCCTCCCAGCAGCATCAGCCAGTCCATCAGCATGTCGTCCTGCCTCCGAAGGTCCCGTCCTCCTAAAGGACCCGGGGGCGTGGGTCCAGCGGGAAGCGCTCGGCGAGGGCTGTTCTCGGGGGGGCCCCATGGCCTATAGTGGGGACCGGCGGGGGGCGGCCCCCCCCACCGACGGGGGTGGTGGCATGTCGGAACGAGCGGAGCTCCCGGTGGCGGTCTTCGAGCCGCAGCAGCCCGTGCGCCTGGGCACCTGCCTGCAGCGAGGGTTCCACCTCTACACCCGGGAGCTCGGGTGGTTCGCCGGCTGGGGCCTGGCCGTGTCCGCCTTGCAGGCCGCGATGGGGGCCGCGACGGCTGGATGGGCCCTGCTGCTGGGGCTGTGCCTGATCGTGCCGACCAAGGTGGGGCTCTACGCCATCGCGGACGCGGCGGCCCGGGGGGTGCCGGTCACCCTCGAGGTGGTCCTGTCGGGCTACAAGCGGGCGCCCGCCTACGTCCTGGGGCTCTTGGAGACGGCGCTCCTGGTGGCGGGCCTGCTCGCCCTGGTCCTGCCGATGTTCCTGGTGGCCTTCGGGCTGACCTGGACGACGGTCGCGCTGCATCGCAGGCAGCTGGGGGCGATCGAGGCGGTCCAGGCCAGCTTCCGCCTGAGCCGCGCGCACCTGGGCCTGACCCTGGGGGTCTGCGCGGTGGGCTTCGTCCTCGACTCGGTGGCGACCGGGACCATCCTGCTGGGCGTGCTGGCCGCGCCGCTCATCGCGTGCCTGAAGACCGTCGCCTTCGAGCAGATCGACCCCCAGGTCGACCTGCTGAGCTGACCGGGAGGCCACGACATGACGACCGGCACCAGCGGCGGACACAGCGGCGCGCAGCTCTCCGTCCGGATGATCACGGGCCTGCCGACACCCCTGGCGCGCGGGCTGCGCCTGGCCTCGTCGCGGATCGGGTCGGACGCGGAGCGCTTCGCGGCGCGCCTGGCCTTCCTCGACGGCGCGCTGCACTTCCTGGTCGCCGCGCAGGACGCCGAGCGGGCCCTGCTCGACCTGCCGCGCCCGCAGAAGCTCGTGGAGCTGCTGGACCGCATGGAGCGGGCGACCCTGGGGATGTGGGCCGAGGCCGCCCGCGCCCTCGCCCGGGCCCTGGCCGAGGTGGCGGATCGGCCCCTGCCCGCGGTGGGCGCCGGCCTGCTCGCGGAGGGAAGGTCGGTGGATCTCCTCGACGGCGTGGAGGCGCTGATCCGGCTCCGGAACCAGGTGGCCCACGGCGCCGACCTGGGCGCGCTCGCGCCGGAGCAGGCCCGGCGGGCGCTGGAGGAGAGCGACGGCCCCTTCCGCTCCCTGGTGCGCGGGCTGGAGCCCCTCTGCGACCTTCGGCTGGTGGTCGAGGTCGACGGTCACGAGCGGCACGACGAGCGCTGGGCGGCCCGCCTCGTCGTGCACCGGGGCGAAGAGCCGACCGTGCACGAGATCGTGGTGGACGAGCACGCGCTGCCGACGCGGCAGCCGGTGTTCCTGGCGGACGATGGCAGGGTGGTGCGCGCCGTCCCGTGGATGATGGCCGAGCAGTCGGGGAACGTGCGACGCGTGGTGTTGCTGGACCGGTGGCGGGAGGGTGGTCCCACGTGGAGCGAACCCGGTGGCCCCTCGACCCGTGCGGAGTGGCTGGATGCCGAGGGCTACGCGCCCGGTGACGAGGACCCGCGGTCGTGGTTCGACAAGCTGCAGCAGAGCCGACGGCGGCGCTGCCTCCCGGTGGCGGTGGTGCGGGGGCTCCAGCCGAGCATGGAGGTGGAGCGTCCTCCGTGGGTGCGCCAGTGCCGGCCCCTCCGGCTGCTGGGGCGCGGGGGGACGGGTGCCGTGTGGCTGGTCGAGGACCAGGAGCGGGAGCACGCGAAGCTCGCGCTCAAGGTGCTGCACCCCGCCCTGGCGTCCAACCGCGAGCACGTGGAGCGGATGCGCAACGAGTTCGAGGCGCTCCGCCGGCTGCAGGTCCCCGGCGTGGTGCAGGTCATCGACGTGTGGCACGACGAGATCGAGGGCCCATGCCTGCTCATGGAGTGGGTCGAGGGGCGCAGCCTCGCCCAGGTGACCCGGGAGGGGCCGCTGCCCACCGCCCAGGCCGTGGACATCGTCAGCAGCCTCCTGCGCACCCTGGCGATCGCCCACGAGCGGTCGATCATCCACCGGGACCTCAAGCCCTCCAACGTGATCCTGACCGCGGGGGGGCCTCGGCTGATCGACTTCGGCGTCGCCCGCCTGGTCGACGGCGCGACGCTGACGGCCACGGCCGACATCGTGGGCACCCTCGCCTATGCCGCACCCGAGCAGCTCCGCGGGGAGAAGGCGGGCCCCGGCGCCGACCTGTACGGGGCCGGTCGCATCCTGCAGGAGCTGCTCACCGGCGCGTCGGCGGCCGACGGGGCCATGGACGCGCTGCCCGCGGGCCTCCAGCGCGTGATCCGCAGGGCGCTGCGGCCGGAGCCGCATGCCCGGTTCTCCTCCGCGCTGGAGATGGTGGCCGCGCTGGAAGAGGCGCAGGCCGGGGGCGGAGTCGGCTGCGCGCTGGACGCGGGTGAGCCCCTGGGAGGCGGGCTGGTCGTGGTCGGCGTGGGCGAGGAGATCGTGGACGGCATCTACCTGGTCCATGCGCGCACGCGGACCGGCGAGGAGGCGGCCCTGCTGGCGCCGCGGCCGGAAGGGGCGGCGCGGGAGGCCTTCCGCCGGCGCATCGCCGACGCCGACCCGGGCCGGCGGGCCGCGAGCGGTTGCCTCGGCACGCGGACGACCGAGGACGGGGTGCCCTACGTGGAGCTGCGCGCGGACGACGCCTGGCGGCGCGCGCGGGCCCTGCTGGGCCTGCCGGACTTCGTGCCGGTCGAGCCGTCCCCCGGCGCCCCGTCCCCCGGCGCCCCGTCCCCCGGCGCCCCGTCCCCCGGCGCCCCGTCCCCCAGCGCCCCGTCCCCCGCCGCGTCCCCTCCCTCCTC
>JAKLKF010000001.1:0-126729 GCA_023150805.1 Myxococcota bacterium
CCCCCCTCGCGCCGAAGCCCGTCGCGCCGACGCCCGTCGCCCTGGCGCCGGCGCCCGCCCCTCGCCCCTCCGCTGCGCCGGCGCCCGCCTCTCGCCCCTCCGCTGCGCCGGAGGCGGTCGCTCGCCCCGCGGCGCCCGCTCGCCAGGGCGCGCGCCGTCCGCCGACCGGCCCCACCCTGGATCGCCGCGGCCTGGAGATCCACGCCTCGGGCCGGATCTCCGAGGTCTTCGGGCCTCTGTTCACGCAGCAGGACGGCTACCACCGCCAGTGCCGCATGCCCGAGCCGCCACTGCTGCTGGCCGACCGCATGACCGGCCTGGACGCGGTGCCGGGAAGCATGGGCAAGGGCACGATCTGGACGGAGACGGACGTCGAGACGGACTCCTGGTACCTCAACGAGGGGCGCATGCCCGCGGGGGTGATGATCGAGTCGGGCCAGGCCGACCTGATGCTCATCAGCTACCTGGGCATCGACTTCCTCAACAAGAGCGAGCGGGTCTACCGACTGCTGGGCTGCCAGCTCACCTACCACCGCGACCTGCCCGCGCCGGGCGACACGCTGCGCTACCAGATCCACGTGGACGGACACGCCAACCACGGCGACGTGCGGCTGTTCTTCTTCCACTACGACTGCGACGTGGACGGACAGCCCGCGCTGTCGGTCCGCCAGGGCCAGGCCGGCTTCTTCACCGACCAGGAGCTGGCCGAGAGCGCAGGCATCCTGTGGAAGCCCGAGGAGCAGGAGATCGTGGCGGCGCCGCGGCTGGATCCGCCGCTGTCGCCCGACCTGGCCCGGACCTTCAAGGGCGAGCAGATCGCCGCCTTCGCGGAGGGTCGCCCCTGGGACTGCTTCGGCGAGGCCTTCGACCTGGCGCGCACACACAACCGCACGCCGAAGATCCAGGGTGGCCGGATGCTCTTCCTGGACGAGGTGACCGAGCTGTCCCCGCGCGGCGGGCCCTGGGGACGCGGCTACCTGCGCGCGGTCCAGGCCCTGCACGACGACGCCTGGTTCTACCAGGGCCACTTCAAGAACGATCCCTGCATGCCCGGCACCCTGATGTTCGAGGGCTGCGTGCAGGCGATGAGCTTCTACCTGGCGGCGATGGGCGTCACCCTGCGGCACGACGGCTGGCGCTTCCAGCCGGTCAAGGGCGAGATGTTCGACCTGAAGTGCCGCGGCCAGGCGATCCCCGGCAACCGGGAGCTGGTCTACGAGGTCTTCGTCGAGGAGTTCGTCGCCGGCCCGGTGCCGACCCTGTACGCCGACCTGCTGTGCACCATCGACGGGCTGAAGGCCTTCCACGCCCGCCGCGTGGGCATCCAGCTCGTGCCGGACTGGCCGATCACCAGCAAGCCCGAGCTGTGGCCCGACGAGGCCGGCGGGCCCGTGCCCCCCGGCGCCCCGGCCGACCACGCCAGCCGCCCGATCGCCACCCTGGACGGCTTCCGCTTCGACTACAAGAGCCTGCTGGCCTGCGCCTGGGGCAAGCCCAGCGACGCCTTCGGGCCGATGTACGCCCGCTTCGACGAGCACCGGCGCGTGGCCCGTCTTCCCGGGCCGCCCTACCACTTCATGAGCCGGGTGACCCGGGTCGAGGGGCCGCGGCCGGTGACGAAGGTGGACGGTCCCCTGGTGCCCGGCCACGTCATCGAGCTGGAGTTCGACGTCGATCCGGCCGCCTGGTACTTCGACCACAACGGCGCGCCGACCATGCCCTTCTGTGTGTTCCTGGAGGCGGCGCTCCAGCCCTGCGGCTGGCTGGCCAGCTACGTCGGCAGCGCCTTGACGGTGGACCGGGATCTGTCCTTCCGCAACCTGGACGGGACGGCCACCTGGACCGGCGAGCTGTTCCGCGACGCCGGCACCCTGCGCACCCGGGTCAAGATCACCAACATCAGCAAGACCGCAGGCATGATCATCGAGGGCTTCGACGTCGACTGCTTCGTCACCGATCCCGACGGCACCGAGCGCACGGTCTACGTCATGAAGACGGTCTTCGGCTTCTTCCCCAAGGAGGCGCTGGAGAACCAGGTCGGGCTGCCGACGACCGACGCGGACCGGGCCTTCCTGGAGGAGCAGACCCCCTACCTGTGCGATCTCGCCGCCCGCCCCGCCCGCTTCTGCGAGGGGAGCCTGCGCCTGCCGACGCCCATGCTGTTGATGGTGGACCGCATCACCGGCTGGTGGCCCGAGGGCGGCGGCAAGGGCCTGGGCCGGGTGCGGGGCGAGAAGGACGTCGACAGCAGCGAGTGGTTCTTCAAGGCCCACTTCTTCCAGGACCCGGTCCAGCCGGGCTCGCTCGGCCTGGAAGCGCTGCTGCAGTTGCTGCAGTGGGTGATGCTGGAGCGTGACATGGGCCAGGGGATGGCCCACCCCCGCTTCGAGCCCCTGATGCAGGGCCGGCCCCTGGTCTGGAAGTACCGGGGACAGGTGGTGCCCACCAACAAGGTGATCTCGTCGACCATGGAGATCACCGAGGTCGGCCGCGACGAGCGCGGACCCTACGTGATCGGCGACGGCAGCCTGTGGGTGGACGGAAAGCGCATCTACGAGGTCAAGGGCATGGGCATGCGGATCGTGGACGATCTGCCCCCGACCGAGCCCGACGCCCGGCGGCGCCGCCGCTACCACGTGCCCCTGGGGGCCGACGTCGACACCGCCGGCGGGCCGCTGCTGGGCGGCGAGATCGGGCTGGCGCCGTCGGACACGACCGACGCGGTGGCCGAGGGCGCGGCGGTGGAGGTCACGCTGGACCCGGCGGTGGACACCTGGCTGTCCGACCACCGGCCGACCTGGACGGTGCCGTCGGTGCCCATGGCCGTGGTGGCGGACCTGCTGGCCCGCCCGGTGGCCGCGCAGGGGCGGACCGTCACCGGGCTGGCGGAGGTCAAGGTCAAGCGCTGGTTGGTGGCGACCGGGCCGCTGCACCTGCGGGCGGTGGTCATCGCCAGCCGGCAGGGGGAGGCCACCGTGCACCTGCTCCAGGGGCAGGAGGTCGTCGCGACCGGACAGGTGCGCTTCGGGGCCTGGGCGAAGGCGCCGAGGCCGCTGCCCTCCCTCTCCGGGCGGGACGAGGGGGATCTGTACGCGCAGGGGCGCCTCTTCCACGGCCCGACCTTGCACCTGCTGCGGCGGCTCGTCCTGGCGGACAAGGGCGCCTCGGCCAGCCTGCAGGCCCCCCGGGGCGCGCCGGCCCCCTCGGTGCTGCACCCGGCCCTGCTCGACGGCGCGACCCACCCCATCCCGCACGACCGGCTGGACCGCTGGTACCCCGAGATCGGGCCCGACAAGGTCGCCTACCCGGCGATGATCCGGTCCATGACCGTGTATGGTCCCACCCCCCAGGCCGAGGCCCCGGTGCGCTGCGAGGTCCGGCCCAAGGGCACGCTGGGTACGCCCGAGCTGCCCCTGTTCGAGATCGAGCTCTCGACGGTGGAGGGGGTCTGGGCTCGCCTGGAGCTGGTGGAGGCCTGCTTCCCCAAGGGGCCGCTGGGACTGGCCGAGCCCGGCGCCCGCATGGCCTTCCTGCGGGACCGGCGCTTCGTGTCGGGCCTGCGCCTGTCGCGCGCGGACGGTGGACAGACCCGCCTGCGGCAGGAGGAGGTGGCGGCGACGGACTGGCTGCCGGGGACGGTGCAGGCGGTCTTCGGCAGCAGCAAGCCGGCGGAGATCGCGCGGCGGGAGCACCTGGCGGCCAAGGTGGGGGTCCACCCGGCCCACGTCGACCGCGCGATGCCGCTCAACGAGATCGTGCTCGACCTGCGCGAGCGGGACGGCGAGGTGCTGGTGTCCGACGGGGGGATCGAGCGCCTGGAGCTGGGCCCGGTCCGCGCCTTTTGGACGGACTGGTTCTCGATGGGCGAGCGCTGGCCGGTCGAGGACCTGTACTACGGCCTGATGAACCGCTTCCTGCGGCGGGTGATCGTGAGCGATCCCGGGGCGATGGAGCAGGTGAAGGGAAGGCCGCTGCTGTACCTGGCCAACCACCAGGTCGGCGTCGAGAGCCTGCTGTTCAGCATCCTGGCCAGCGGCCTGAACGGTGTGCCGACCGTGACCGTGGCCAAGGTCGAGCACAAGGCGACCTGGCTCGGCGAGCTGATCACCCACAGCTTCCGCTACCCCGGCGTGCTGGACCCCAAGGTGATCACCTACTTCGACCGCGAGGACAAGGCGTCCCTGGTCGGGATCATCGCCGAGCTGGCCCGCGGGCTGGTCACGCCCCAGGCGGCCCGCGGCGGTCGGCGGGCGCCAGGGCAGTCGGTCATGGTGCACGTCGAGGGGACACGCAGCCTGGACTGTCGCACGCCGGTCCAGAAGATGTCGGGGGCCTTCATCGACATGGCGCTGCAGACCGGCACGCCCATCGTGCCGGTCCGCTTCGTCGGGGGCCTGCCGACCTCGCCGCTCCAGACCCGCATCGAGTTCCCGGTCGGGCTGGGCACCCAGGACGTGTGGCTGGGGGCCCCGCTGACGCCCGAGCTGCTGTCCGGCGTCCCCTACGGCGAGCGCAAGAAGCGGGTGATCGCCGCGATCAACGCGCTCGGCCCGGCCCAGGAGGACGAGCGCCCGCACGACGGCGACGAAGACCTCCAGGCGCGGGTCGCGCAGTGGATGGAGCGGTCGGGCGCCAGCCACGAGCACGCCGTGCTCTACCAGGTGCTCCAGGACCAGGGCGACCTGTGCGAGGAGACGGCCTGGCTGCTCGAGCGGATCCGCGCGGGAGCGGTGGTCGATGGCGACGACGAGCGCGCGGACTGGCTGCGCGAGCTGCGGCGCCGACTGGATCCGCGGGGGGCCTGAGCGTCCTCAGCGCCTGCCCGGCTTGCGGGTAGGCTTGCGGGCCGGCTTCTTGGCCGCGCCCTTGCCCGCCCTGGGCTTGCGGGCGCCCGCCTTCGGGCTCCGGGCCGCCGCCTGCTCGCGGGCAAGCGCCTTGCTGCGGCGCTCCTCGGCCGTCTCGCGCTTGAGGCTCTCGCCCGGCAGCGGCGCCAGCCGCGGCTCCAGGTGGTTGCGGCGGAACAGGACCAGGATGTGGCCGATGGTCTGCACCGGCTCGGCCCGCGCGGCCTGGCAGAGCGCCTGGCGCGTGGCGGTCAGCTCCTCCTGGTCGCCGTCCTGCAGGCGGACCTTGATCAGCTCGTGGTGCTCGAGCGCGCGGTCGACCTCGGCCACCAGGCCCTCGCTCAGGCGCTCGGCGCCGATGATGACCACGGGGTCGAGGTGGTGGGCGAGGGCGCGCAGGCGGCGCTGCTGGGGGCCGGAGAGGGGCATGGCGGTCTCGAAGAGGGGGGTCCCGCGGCCGTAGTGGGCCAGGCGCCGCCTGTCCAGGCCGAGGCGCCGGTGCGCGCCGCTCAGCAGGTCGACGCGCCGCGCTTCTCGCAGGTGGTCGAGCTGCAGGAGTGGCAGCCGTCGAGCTCGGTGACGCCGATCTCGGCCTTGTCCTTCTGGCGGCGGACCATCAGCAGGCCCCAGGCGGCCACCCCCAGGGCCAGGCCCAGGATGGCGAGCAGGTGGGTCATCATGCGGCGCTCCCGAACAGGCCGGCGAAGCCCATGAAGGCCAGGCTCAGCAGCCCGGCGGCGATGAGCGTCATGGCCGTGCCCTTCATGACGCTGGGGGGGGTGGCCAGCTCGTGCTCCTCGCGCAGGCCGGCCATCAGGACCAGGGCCAGGGTGAAGCCGCCGCCGCCGCCGATGGCGAAGGTGATGCCTTCGAGGAAGCCGTACTCCCGACTGGTCTGGAAGAGGGCCAGGCCGAGCACCGCGCAGTTGGTGGTGATGAGGGGCAGGAAGATGCCCAGCGCACGGAACAACGCCGGGCTGAGCTTCTTGATCACCATCTCGACGAACTGGACGGTGCTGGCGATGACCAGGATGAAGCTGATGAGCCGCAGGTAGGGCGCATGGACCAGGACGAAGGTGTTCAGCGCCCAGGTGCACAAGGCGGTGATCACCATGACGAAGGTGGTCGCCATGCCCAGGCGGAAGGCGGTCTGCAGCTTGCCGCTGACGCCGAAGAACGGGCACAGGCCCAGGAAGTAGGACAGGACGAAGTTGTTGACCAGCAGCGAGCCGATCAGGATGCCGCCGAGGTCCCGGATCACGCCGCACCCCCCGCGGTGGCGGCCTGCTTGCGCTCCTTCCACCAGTTGAAGGTCATCAGGATCAGGCCCAGCATGATGAAGCCGCCGGGCGGCAGGATCATGACGACCCAGGGCTCGTAGTGGTCCCCGAACAGCGGGAAGCCGAAGAGCGACCCGTTGCCCAGCACCTCGCGCAGGCTGCCCAGGATGGTGAGCGCCAGCGTGAAGCCCGTGCCCATGCCGATGGCGTCGGCGATGGCCAGCTTGACGCCGTGCTTGCTGGCGAAAGCCTCCTGGCGACCCAGGATGAGGCAGTTGACGACGATGAGCGCGATGAAGGCGCCGAGCTGCTTGTGCACGGTGGGCAGGGTGGCCTGCAGGGTCATGTCCGCCACCGTCACGAAGGTGGCGATGATCACGATGTAGGTGCTCAGGCGCACCTGGGCGGGGATGAAGCGGCGCAGCAGGCTGACCAGGGTGCTGCTGGCGACGAGCACGGCCAGGGTGGCCAGCCCCATGACCACGGCGTTGACGGCCGAGTTGGTCACGGCCAGCGAGGGGCACATGCCCAGGACCTGGACGAAGATCGGGTTCTCGCGCCAGATGCCCTTGAGCAGCTCCTCGGCGGTGCGGTCCGGGGCGGGGGTCATGGGGTCTCCGCAGCGGCGGAAGGGGCAGGGGCGGGCGCGTCCGCGCGAAGCGGCAGGCGCGGCGTCCACTCCGCGTGGCTGGTGGTGATGATGCGCATCACGGCCTTGGACGAGATGGTCGCGCCGCTGATGGCCTCGACCTGGTGGGCTTCGGTCTTCTTGCCCTTGCCGACGATGACCGGCACGGTCTCGGTGGGCAGGCCTGCCCAGGCGCCGACGAAGGCCAGGTCCTTGAAGATCTTGTCCCCCAGGCCGGGGGTCTCGCGGCTGTCGAGCACGCGCATGCCGAGGATGGTCTTGCTGTCGGGATCATAGCCATAGAGCAGGCTGATCGTGTCCTGGAAGCCGGGGCCCTCGGCGGGCACGGCGTAGCCCAGCAGCTTGCCGCCCTGGTCGTAGGCGCCGTAGACCACGGGCTCGGCCGGCCCCTGCTGGGTCGCCGGCGCCTCCTTGGCCACCAGGGCGCCGCCGTCCCAGGCCAGGCGCTGGATCGAGGCCGCGCCGGGCACGACCTCGAAGACCGTCGCCTTCAGCGACTCGGCCTTGTGGGCGGTGATCGCGGGGAGCGTGAGCTGCCAGGCGCCGACGATGAGCAGGCCCGACATCAGGCCGGCGAAGGTCAGCGTGCCGACCAGGACGGGGCTGGAGGGCTCCTTCTCCGCCTCGGGGGCGACGGGGTCGCTCATGGGATCCTCCGCTCGTCCCGGCCGAAGGCGCGCGGCTGGGTCGCCCGCTCGATGAGCGGCGCCGCGGCGTTCATGAGCAGGATGGCGTACATCACGCCCTCGGGCAGGCCGCCCCAGTTGCGGATCAGCACGACCAGCAGGCCGATGCCGGCGCCGAAGATCCACGCGCCCCAGGGGGTGGTCGGCGAGCTGACCGGGTCGGTGGCCATGTAGACCGCGCCGAGCACCAGGCCGCCGGAGAAGAGCATGAACTGCGGCGGCGGCAGGGTGGGCCAGGCCAGCCAGGCCAGCGTCGCGAACAGGGCCACGCTGGCGAAGATCGAGACCGGGATGCGCCAGTCCAGCGCCCGCCGCCACACCAGGAAGGCGCCGCCGAGCAGCAGCAGCAGCGCGCTGGTCTCGCCCAGCGAGCCGGCGACCTGGCCGGTGAACAACGGCAGGGTGTCGGTCAGGGTGTGCTGGAACTTGGCCAGCCCCAGCGGGGTGGCGGCCGAGATCACGTCGGTGCCGGACTGCTGCAGGGGGATGGAGAGGGTCGTGGGGGGCAGGGAGAAGAGCTGGCCGGGCTGCGGCGCGACCCAAGAGGTGAGCACCGTCGGGAAGGCGGCCTGCAGGAAGGCACGGCCGATCAGGGCGGGGTTGAACAGGTTGTGGCCCAGGCCCCCCCAGACCACCTTGGACAGGCCGATGGCGACCACGCCGCCGAGCAGCGCCATCCACAGGGGGATGCCCGGCGGCAGGGTCAGGCCCAGCAGCAGGCCGGTGAGGACCGCGCTGCCGTCCTTGAGCCCCGCCCAGCGCTGCCGGCCGAAGACCCCGTCCGTCAGGACGGCGCCGAGGATGGCGGTGGCCAGCACCAGGACGGCGGCGATCCCGAACAGCCAGACGGCGGCGGCGACCGCGGGCAGCAGCGCCAGGATCACGTCCCGCATGATGGCCGCGGTCGTGCGGGGGGAGTGCGCGAAGGGCGCCGCCGTCACCTGCAGCCGCAGGTTGCCAGAGCTCAAGACGCACCTCCCGCCTTCTTGGCGGCGGCCTGCTCAGCGGCCTTCTTCTTGCGGATCGTGGCCTTGGCCGACCGGAAGAGGTGGACCAGCGGGATCTCGGAGGGGCAGACCCAGGTGCAGGCGCCACACTCGACGCAGTCCATCACCAGCCAGTCCTCCATCTCCAGCACCCGCCCCGCCCGCGCCAGCCGCCCCATGCGCGAGGGGTTGAGCATGTAGGGGCAGGCCTCCAGGCACTGGCCGCACTTGATGCAGGGGCCGGCCTCCTTCAGCGGATCGCGGGCCTCCTCGAAGGCCAGCAGGCCGCTGGTGCCCTTGAGCACCGGCGCGTCCAGCGTCGCCACCGGCATGCCCATCATCGGGCCGCCCATCACGACCTGGCGCACCTGGGCGGTCAGGCCCCCGCAGTGGTCCAGCACGGCCCGGATCGGCGTGCCCACCGGCACGAGCAGGTTGGCCGGGCGCCGGACCGCCGAGCCCGACACGGTGACGACCCGCTCGATCAGGGGGCTGCCCCCGTCGACCAGCTCGGCCAGCGCGACCATGGTGGCGACGTTGTTGACCACGTAGCCCAGGTCCAGCGGCAGCTTGCCGGCGGGCACCTCGCGGTCGAAGAGCGCCTTGATGAGCATCTTCTCGGCGCCCTGCGGGTACTTGACCTGCACGCCGTGCACGCGGATGGGGAAGGAGACCCCGTCGTTGTCCCCTCGGGCGATGCGCGCCTGGCGTCGCTCGATGGCCGCCTGCAGCGACGAGATGCCGTCGGGCTTGTTCAGCTCGACGCCGATGACCGCGCCCTTGCAGCCGACCCGCGTCCCGGCGATGTCGACGCCGCGAAGCACGGCGTCGGGCCGCTCGACCATGGTGCGGTGGTCGCAGGTCAGGAAGGGCTCGCACTCGCAGCCGTTGATGACGAGCTGGTCGCAGCCCTTGCCCTCGGGCACGCTGAGCTTGACGTGGCTGGGGAAGGCGGCGCCGCCCATCCCGACGATGCCGCCCCCCTGGACCAGGGCCATGAAGTCCTTGTCCGACACCGACCGCCAGTCCGCGGCCGGGCCCGGCGCCAGCATCTGCGGATCGAAGCGGTCGGCGTCGATGACGATGGCCTCGACCAGGGCCCCGCTGGGGTAGCGCTCCTTGCCGATGGACACGACGGTCCCGGTGACCGGGGCGTGGTGGGCGGTCGAGACGAAGGCGGCGGCGCGCGCGACGAGCTGGCCGCGCTGGACCCGCTGCCCGGGCTGCACGACGGGGATCGCCGGCGCGCCCAGGTGCTGGGCGAGGGGCACCGTGTAGCGCTCGACGAAGGGCATGCGCTCGACCGGCAGGTGCTCGGTCGCCTCCTTCGCGCCGTCAGGGTGGACCCCGTGGCGGAAGGTGCCCGGACCGCTGCCGGCGCCCGGCGAGGCCACGGCTCAGCCCTCCCCGGGGGTCGCGCCGCCCGACAGCGCGAGCAGGCGATCCCGCAGCCGCACCGCCAGGTCGGCGGTGGTGCCGGCGCGGGCCTCGGCCATGGCCTGGCTGTGGGCGGCCCGCAGGGCGTCGAGCTCGGCCTGGTGGGCGGCCTGCACCTCGGCCCGGGCCTGGGCGCGGACCGTCTCCGTGAAGGGCGTCACGACGCCGGACAGCTCCTGGAGCACCCGCCAGGACTGCAGCCGCGCCGCGGCCGCGGCCTGCAGGCGGCCCTCCTCGACCTGGGCGTAGCGACCCTCGCTGCGCGCCCAGTCCACCGGGCCGAGCAGCACGCCGTCGACCGTGGCCTGGGCCTCGGTCGGCTCCGGGTTGCCGTCGAGGTCGACCAGCGAGCCGAAGACGCCGTCTCCTCGCGGGTCGAGCCGCAGCAGCGGCCAGGCCCGGCTGCGCACCGCGAGCGCGGCCTGGACCAGGGCGCCGTGGCTGTCGAAGCCGTGGCGGCGAGGGCTGGGGGCGTGCAGGCGCAGCAGGGCGGGGCCGGCGAAGGTGAAGGCGTCGGTCAGCACGCGGGCGAGGTGGCCGGGCACGCCGAGCGAGGACTGGGCCGCGAAGACCCCGCGGGCGCGGGCCATGGCCAGCAGGCCCGGCTCGAGCGAGGCGGGTCCGAGCAGGTCGTTGTCCGACAGCACCAGCACCCGCACCGGCAGGCCGGTGGCGAGCAGCGCGTCCAGGCCACCCCCGTGCAGCAGGCGGTCGTCGCCCACGACGACGATCGGCGGGCAGGCGGCCCGCTCCTCGGCGGACAGGTCCTCCCAGGTCCGGGCGGGCTGGGCCTTGCCGCGCCCCTCGACCGCGACACGGGCGCGCCGCAGCAGGTCCAGGTCGGCGATGGCCGCCTGGAGCTGGGCGTCCAGCAGGCCGCGGGCCAGGGCCGCCGCCTCGGGGCCGCCGTCGTCGACGACGGGCACCTGGAAGGGGTTGTAGGGGAACAGCGTCCCCCACCACGCCGCGGGGCCAGGGCCCATGACCAGGCCCATGCGGGCCCGGCCCAGGCCGATGGCGCCGGAGCGCAGGCGCTCGACCAGCCCGTCCAGGTCGCGGGCGCGGGCCAGCAGGGTCGCGATGCGCTCGGCCTGGGGGGCGGGCAGCGTCGCCGGGCGGCCGCGCTCGGCGCCGACGCGGGCCAGCAGGGTGGGCAGGTCGACCTGGTGGCGGCCCATGCCGGCCAGGCCCTGGGCCATCGCCTCGACGTCTTCGGCGGGCACGGCGGCGGCGATCCCCTGGCGCACGGCCTCGCGGGCCTGGCGGGCCAGGGCCTCGGCCTCGGTCACCAGGCGCTGGAGCTGCGGCTGGAGGCGGGCCTCGGCCACGCCGAGGACCGCGCGCAGGGCCAGCCGGTCGCCCGAGCCGGGCTCGGCGGCGTCCGCGCCGGCCATGGCCAGCAGCGCGTGGCGGGAGAGCAGCAGGGCGCCGACGGGGTCGACGTCGGGGCGCTCGGCGACGCGCGCGATGGTGGCGCCCGCGGTGTCCGGCAGCCGCTCCCACAGGCGCCAGGCCTGGCGGGCGGCGGCGATGCGCGGCTCGTCGTGGCCGCGCGGCGTGATGGCCTGGGTCGGGCAGACCGCCCAGCACGAGCGGCAGGCCTTGCAGGTCTCGGTGTCGAAGACGACGGCCAGCAGCTCGCGCTGGTCGGCGGGCGCCTGGTCGAAGAAGGGCGCGGTCCGGCTGACGGGCAGCGCGGCCAGCGCCTGGCGCACCGCCTCTCCGCCGGCCTTCGCGGCGGCCGCCCGGTCCTCGGCCAGCCCGGCCTCGGCGACCACGGCGTCCACCGCGCGGCCCAGCGCCTCCCCCGCGCTGCCCGAGGCGGCGTCCTTGCCCAGGCGGGCGGCGATCTTGCCGGCGATGGGCTTGAGCCCGTCGGCGGAGGTGCCGGCGGCGCGCGCCAGCTCCATGCCCGCGTCCAGCAGGGCCCGCGGCCCGATGGTGACGGCCGCGATGCTGCCGTCGGGGCAGGCCGCCCAGCAGCGGGCGCAGCCGGTGCAGAGCTGCGGGTCGAAGGCCGGGAACACGTCGCGGGTCGGGGTGAGGTCGCGGAAGGTCGCCGTCAGCGGCGGCACGACCCCGGACGCGAGCAGCGGGTCGGGGGACAGCTCGTCCTGGTGGCCCCGCGCGTAGAGCACGCCGACCTGGCTCCAGAAGGCCGGCACGCCGTCCAGCGCGCCGCGCCCGTCGGCCAGGTGGCGCACGGCCAGCGGCGGCTCGGGCAGGGGCGGCGCGGGCACGACCTGGGGCGGCGGGAGCTGCACGGCGCGCAGGCCGTCCAGGGCGACCTGGAAGGAGGCCAGGCGCGCCTCGGCGCGGGCCGGGTCCACCTCGCTGTCCAGCGCCGCCTTGCGGGCGGCGAGCAGCGCACGATCGCTGGTCTCCAGCAGGCCCCGCTCCCGCAGCAGCCGAAGCAGGCCACCGGCCAGCGCGTCGTCGGGCTCGCTGCCGGGGTCCACGGCCCAGGCCGAGGCACCCTTGCGGGCCAGGGCCGCGCGCAGGGCGGGCGGCAGCGCGGCCAGCACGTGGGCGTCGTCGCCGGGGGCCAGGATCAGCACGGCGCCGCCGTCGACCAGGCGGGCGACCGGCGCGGGGCCGGGCTCGGCCATCGGGGGCACCAGGACGGTCAGCTCGGCGGGCACGGCGTCGCCGGGGTCACCCAGGGGGGTGGGCCCGAAGGTCAGGCGGTCGACGCGCGGCACGGCCTCGTCCAGCCACTCCTCGGCCGGACGACCGCGCAGGCCGTCCATCCCGGCGGCCTGCAACAGGGTCGCGACCAGCGGGAGCGCGGCGGTGCGCCCGGCGGGGCGGACCAGCTCGACCGTGGTGGAGCCCGCCGGGCGCGCGTCCAGCGGCGCGTCCTCGCCCGCGCGCAGGCCCAGGCCCACCAGCTCGGGGTGGTCCCGCCGCAGCGCGTCCAGGCCCGCCTGGCGCTTGGGGTAGCGCGAGGCGGCCGGCACGAAGTCCAGGCCCAGGTAGACGCGATCCTGGTCGGGGGGGGACTCGCAGAGCAGGGCCAGGTCGGCGGCGCGCACGGGCAGGCCCCCCAGGCCACAGGCCACGCCCTGCATCCGGGTCGGAGGCGAGAGGGCGGCGCGCACCTCGGCCGCCAGCGGGCCATCGGCCGCGAGCGGCGCGTCCACGCGCTCCACCACCAGCACCCGGGCCTTGCCCGCCAGCGCCATGCGCAGCGCCTGCAGCGGGAAGGGCCGCAGACTGCGGATCGTCACCACGCCGACCTTGAGGCGGGCCCGCGCCCGCAGCAGGTCGACCACCGCCACGAGCGGCTCGGACAGCGAGCCCTGGGTCACCACGACCAGGGTCGCGTCCTCGACCCGGTGCAGGTGCAGGGCGCCCAGCGGCCGCCCGGTGCGGTCGGAGACCCGCCGCATGGCGCGCTCGAGGATGCCCTCCACCGGCTGCAGCGACCAGGGCCGCCGGGCCGCGGCGCCCAGGCCCCAGGCCTCCGGGCCCTGGGTCCCGCCGAGCAGGGCGGGGCGGGCGAGGTCGAACCACGCGGGCACCCGTCGGCGCTCGGCGCCGAAGAGGGCGCGCTGCCCCGCGGTCGGCGCGGGGACCAGGTCCTCCGGGCCACCGACCAGCTCCTCTCGCAGCGCCAGCGGTGGCAGGCGCACCGACTGCACGGCCATGGCCGTCTGCTCGCGGTCCATGCCCACCAGGCCGGGGACCAGCGCCTCCTCGGCCGCGATCCGGGCCACCAGGGCCAGGTCGACCGCCTCCTGCACGTTGCGCGCGAGGAGCTGGAAGCAGCCGGTGCCGGCGACGCCGTGCCAGCCCTCGTGGCCCGAGCCCGCCGCGTCGGCGTGCCCGTCCGCCGCGCCCAGGGTCGCGTGCACCACCAGGGGAAGGCCGCGGCCCGCGCACCAGGCCAGGCGGTCGTGCGCGGCGAGCAGGTCGGGTCCGTCCAGCCAGGCGCTGGCCCGCAGCCCCCCCATGGAGCGCCCGGCCGCCAGGGCCAGGGCCTGCCGCGCGGGCGCCGCGTCGGCCGCCGCCGCGTCCAGCAGCGCCTCGGTCGCCAGGACCGCGGACAGGCCGTCGAGCGCCGTCGCCTCGCCGGCCAGCAGCGCCTGGGCCACGGGCTCCCGCCCGGTCACCCGGGCCACCCACTGCCGCGCCGCCTCAACCCACCGGGGCATGCTGCCTCCCACCGACCCGCAGCGGGGCCTGCTCCTGGAACTGATCACCCACGACCCACTGGATGGCGCCCGTCGGGCAGCGCGCCACCACCATGGGTGAGGCGGCCCCGCCGGCGGCGTAGTCGACCACCGGCAGGTTGCCGTGCATCACGATGAGCTTGCCGGGCGCGTCCTGTGCGCAACGCCCGCAGGCGTCGCAGGCGACCGTACACAGCGCCGTCGCGTCCGCGCCCGACAGCGGCACGCTGCACTGGACCAGCACGTGCTGGTCCGCGGGCAGGATCTCGAACAGGTCGCGTGGACAGGCCACCACGCAGTCGCCACAGGCCGTGCACTTGTCGACGCTGACCACCGGCAGGCCGTTGTCGTTCATCCCGATGGCGCCGAAGGTGCACGCCGTCTCGCAGTCGCCCAGGCCGATGCAGCCCCAGGTGCAGGACTTGCCGGCCGAGCCGACCAGCCCGGCCCCGGCACAGCTCGACACACCCTGGTACTCGGCGAAGTTCAGCGCCTGGGCCTTGCCGCCCGCACAGTGCAGCCGCGCGACCCGCTTGATCGCCTGCCCGGCGTCCACGCCGAGCATGTCGGCGATGCGCTCCACCGCCTCGGGGCTGCTGACCGAGCAGCCGCTGGGCTTGCTCTCGCCCGAGAGCAGCGTCTCGGCGAAGGCCCGGCAGCCCGGCTGCCCGCAGGCGCCGCAGTTGCTGCCCGGCAGGGCCGCCTCGACCAGGCCCAGGCGGGGGTCCTCCTGCACCCGCAGGAAGCGGTAGGCCACGGCCAGGATCAGGCCGAAGGCAAAGCCCAGCCCGGCCATGATCCCGGCGGCGACCAGGAGGAGCTCCACGGCGCGACCCTCCTCAGCGGAAGCGGGCGGCCCGCTGGATCAGCTCGTCCAGACCAGGCTCGGTGGGGTTCAGCGGGCTGCCGGGATGGATGCAGCGCGCCGGGCAGGCCTCGGCCGCCCGCACCAGCTCGGCGTAGGTGCCGGCCTTGGGGTTTCCGATGGTGGCCTGCTTGTTGCCGTCGTACACGAACAGACGACCGTTCAGGTTGATGCAGTCGTTGCAGCTCGTACAGAGGGCGGAGTCCACCCAGGGCTCCTCGCTGACCGGCTCGGCGGCCGGCGCGGGGCTGGGGGGCGTGGGGCTGGTGGCCGCGGCGGTCGGCGCCTCGGCGGCCGGGGCCGGCGCGGCGGGGGCGGCGGGTGCGGCGCGAGCCGGCGCGAGGGTCGGACCGGCGGCCCAGTCCGTCTCCAGCAGGACCGCCGCGAGGCGCTCCATGGCGTCGGCCGCGGCCTGCCGACGCACGCGCTCCAGCTCGTCCTGGTGCGCCGCGATCAGCGCCTCCCGCTCGGCGCGGGCGGCGGCCTCGGCCTCGGCGCGGGCCTCCTGCGCCGCCCGGCGGGCGTGCTGGTTGGCGTAGCCGGCCAGCTCCCGCAGGGAGCGCCAGGCCCGCAGGCGATCACGACAGGCGAAGAGCAGCATCGGCGAGGGGACGCGCGGCCGCGCCTGGCCGTCGTCGGACACGGTCAGGGCCGGCACCCGGTCCCCGGCCTCCTCCTCGTCCAGGGCCAGCCACTCGTGCAGCGGCAGCAGGCGCGCGGCCTCCTCCGCCGAGGGCTCGCGCAGCTCGCCGGCCAGGGAGGGGTCGAGCAGGGCGTGATCGGCGAAGGTGTAGGGCGCGCTGCCGTTGGCGCCGGCCCAGTCGGCCGCTGGCGAGGGGTTCGCGGCCGCGTCCAGGCAGTCGGCCCAGCTCTCGCCCGCGTCCGGGTCGTACCGGAACAGCGGGTGGGCCCGGCCCTCGACCGCCGAGGAGGCCGCCAGCCAGGGGTCCGGCGCCATGGCGGTGCCGTCCGGCAGCCAGCCCGTGCACAGCAGGTGCAGGGCGGGCCGTTGCCCGCGCAGGGCCTGGCGGAAGCCGCGCGCGCAGTGGACCGCCTCGGCGGGCGTGCTCTGCTGCACGAAGACCTGGCGCAGGGCCATGCCGAGCTGGCCCAGCTCGACCCGGAAGCCCGCCAGCGGCGCGGCGCCGGCCCCCGGGTTGCGCGTCGACTGCACCTCGACCACGAGCTGGACGGGGCGACCGCTGCCCAGCACGCGCGTCAGCCCGACCAGGTCGTCGCTGACCACGCGGTCGGCGCTCTCCACGGCCACCACCGCCGGCAGGACCGCCAGCTCCTCGGGCCCCAGGTGCGCCCAGCTCAGCCCGGCGACGCGGGCGTCGTGCACCGCCGGATCGTAGGCGCGGGCCAGCTCGAGCCGCGCGACCCGCAGGGCGACCGCGACGCGGAGCAGCGCGGCGGCCAGGGCGTCGAAGCGCGCCGACGCGTCCGCGCAGGGGTCCGTGGACGCGACCGAGAGGGCCCCGGGGGCGTCCACGGCGCCGCCCACCAGCACCACCAGCGGGCCCTCGGGCGCGGCCAGCGCCTCGTCGAGGACGGCCAGCAGGCCCTCGAGCCGCGCGCGCCGGCCGGCCTCCATCCGCTGGCCGCCGCGGGCGGGTCCCACCACACGCGCAAGCGCCGCGGGGTCCAGGAAGGTGCCCGCCATCGCGCCGGCGCTGCTCGACACCCGCTCACCGGGGTCGCTGCCTTGACCGCCGTCGCGTGCCTTCTCCACGAGCAGCAGGTCGGCGAGGCCGTTGCGCGCCTGGTGGAGCTGCTCGCGCCAGGCCGCGCGGGCCGCCCGCCGCGCCGGGCCCGCCACGTGCACCAGCAGGTGCAGGTGGGCCGTCGGGGTGTAGGGGAGCAGGCGGGTCCCCGGCGGGATGCGGCCGATCAGCGCCTCCAGCGCCTGGCCGAGGTCACGCGCCGGCTCGGACCGCAGTCCCAGCGCCGCCACCATCGCCTCGGCCGCGACGCGGAAGGCGGTGGCCGCGTCGATCGGGCCCCCGGCCTCGCGGGCCTGGGCCCGCAGCCATGCCTCCAGCCGGGGGAGGTTGTCGCGGAGGATGGCGGCGCCCGGCACCTGGGCGCCGATCCCCGCCGCCAGGTCCGGCAGCAGGTCGATCAGCGGCGCGCAGGGCTGCGCGACCGGGTCTTCCTGAAAGGGCAGCAGCAGCACCGGGTAGCGAGTGCGGACCTGCTCCACGTCACCGAGGTGGGCGAGGGCGAGGGGCACGACAACGGGGAGCGGGGTCACGGCTGGCGATCCTCCGACGGCGGCACGCGGGACGGCACCTTGGAGCGGCTTTGACGGGCGGCACGCCCTACAGTGCGAAGCGGTCGAATTCCCGCTCCAGGCCCTGGAGCTTCTCCTCGACGCTCATGCCCAGGCCGACGCTGCTGATCTGGTCGTAGCGCGGGCGGGTGGGGTCGCAGAAGAACAGACCGACGGGGATCACGTCGCGACGCTTCGCGAAGTCGAAGGCCTGGTGGATGTCCTTGGGGTCGTGGGCGATGCGGTTCTTGAAGGTCCGGTCCAGCGAGGGATCCACCGGCACGCCGTCCTGGTGCTCCATCACGAGCAGGCTGTTCGGATCGTCCTGGAAGGCCTCGAAGATGTTCCCCGTGTACTGCGGGCAGCGCTGCATGATGCGCACGAAGGCCAGCCCGGGGTGCTTCCACGCCCGGTGCAGCGTGTCGTGCATGTGCACCGGGTTCCAGTCCACCGTCTGTGCGATGAACGAGACGTTGCTCATCCCGAGCATCGCCGAGATCGGGTCCAGCGCCGGGAGCACCGCCCCGCGCGGGTGGGTGTTCGTCTTGAAGCCCGGCTCGGTCGTCGGCGAGGTCTGCTTCTTGGTGAGGCCGTAGACGTTGTTGTCGAACATCATCACGACCATCTTCATGTTGTACCGCATGGCGTGGATCCAGTGGCCCGCGCCGATGCTGCAGTTGTCGCCGTCCCCGGTGGAGACCCACACGTCCAGGTCCGGCCGACGGGACTTCACGCCGCAGGCCACCGGCAGCGCGCGGCCGTGCAGGCTGTGGAAGCCGTAGGTCGCCATGTAGTGCGGGAAGCGGCTGCTGCAGCCGATACCGGAGACGTTGACGATCTTCTCGGGGGGGATCTGCTCCTCGCGGCAGATCCGGCGCACGCTCATCAGCACGCCGTGGTCCCCGCAGCCGGGGCACCAGCGGGCCACGCCGCCGTCGTAGTCCTCCAGCGTGAAGTAGCGGGGGGGCAGCTTCAGGCTCCAGTCGTCCTTGAGTCCGAACATCGGGGGGCTCCAGCTACTTGGCGGCTTGCGCGGTGGGGGTGACGCCCAGGCGGCGGAGGATCTCGTGGTAGACCTTGCCGGGCGGGACGGGGACACCCTGCGAGAGGGTGTAGCAGTCGATGTCGACCAGGGTGTGCGCCCGCAGCAGCCAGGCCATCTGGCCCAGGCGGCGGGTCTCGGCCGGGACGTAGGGGTCGTCGGCCAGGTCGCTGTAGTTGAGCTCGACCGTGAACACCTTCTTGAAGCGCTTGAAGATGTCGCCCAGGCCGGGCTCCAGGGGCGACAGGAAGCGCAGGTGCACCGAGCTGACCTTGTGGCCCTCCTCGCGCGCGCGGTCGACCGCCTCCTCGATGGCGCCCAGCGTGCTGCCCCAGCCGACGACCAGCAGGTCCCCCTCGGCGTCGCCGTGGACCACCGGCGGCTTCAGCGTCTTGAACAGCGCCGCCAGCTTGCGGCTGCGCATCCGCAGGCCGCGCTCGACCGGCTCGGGGGAGTAGGCCACCTTGCTGTGGTCGGTGTGGGCCAGGCCCGTCAGGGTGTACTCACCACCGCGCTGGCCGGGGATCGCGCGGGTCGAGATGCCCGTCTGCTCGTCCCATGCGTAGGCGGGGACCGCCTCGTCCCAGTCGGACTGATCGGGGGGGGGCGCCAGCCACTCGGCCTGCGGGACGGGCCGCGGGATGGGCGTCACGCCGGTCGCCAGGTTCGCGTCGGTGAGCATGAAGACCGGCCCGCGGAAGGCCTCGGCCAGGCGGCGCGCCAGGATCGACATGTGGAAGCACTCGTCGATGGTGGCGGGGGCGATGACGATCTTGGGGGCGTCTCCCATCGCGCCGTAGAGCGTGCCCAGCAGGTCGCCCTGCTCGACCTTGGTCGGCAGGCCCGTCGAGGGGCCGCCGCGCTGCACGTCGACGACGACCAGCGGGATCTCGGCCATGACGGCCAGCCCGATGAACTCGGTCTTGAGCGCCATGCCCGGGCCCGACGTGATGGTGCCCGCGGTCCGGCCGGCGTAGGAGGCGCCGATCGCGAAGCCGATGGCGGCGATCTCGTCCTCGGCCTGGTGCAGGAAGCCGCCCACCGCCGGGAAGGAGTCGCCGAGCTGGTGGCTGACCGAGGTGGCCGGCGTGATCGGGTACATCGCGACCAGGTCGATGCCCGCGGCCATCATGCCCAGGGCGACCGCCTGGTTGCCGTTGACCACGATCTTGGCGCCGTGGGCGTCCCAGATGGGCACCTCGAAGCGGTAGGGCACGGCCGTCAGCGCATAGGCGTGACCGGCTTCCAGCAGCTTGTGGTTCAGCGAGATGACCTTCTCGCCCTTCTTCTCGAAGATGTGGGCGATCTCCTCGCGCGCCCGGTCCAGGTCCCGGGTGTAGATCGCGCAGAGCATGCCCAGCACGAACATGTTCTTGCCGACGCGCGGGTTGATCGTGTGCTTCTTGCACTCCTCGTCCAGCGGCAGCTCCAGGATCTCCAGGCCGGCGGCGCGGAAGTCGATGAGCGCCTTGGCGTACAGCTCCCGGACCTTCTCGTCGGGGTCGGTGGCCCAGCGGTTCTCGAGGATCAGCACCGTGCCCGGACGGTAGGCGCCCTGGCCCAGGCGGCCGTAGAGCACCTGCTCGTTGAAGGCGACGACCATGTCGGCCTCGTCGCCCATGTTGGTCACGGGCCGATCGCCCATGCGGACCCGGATGCCGCTGGCGCCCTCGCGGCTGCGCGCGGGGGGCTTGATCTCGGCAGGGATGATCTCCACCGTCCACACGCCGTTGCCCATCTTGGCGCTCAGCGCTCCCAGGGACTGGCCCGCCTTCTGCGCGCCCTCACCGGAGTCGCTGACGATCTCCACGATGCTCTGCCGCACCCGCTTGGGTGCGACGGCGGCTCCGGGGTTGCTGCCTGCGTCCGTCATCGCTGCTCTCCTGCCAGTCGGGGGCCCAGCCCCCGTGGATGGGTGGTGCCTTGCCGGGGAAGCCTGCCGCTCCGGCTCAGTCGTGGCCCTGCATCTCGTCGTAGAGGGCGTCCGCCAGCAGCTCGTTCTCCACCGCCTCGTGCGTGGAGATGTCGGCGGCGAGCGCGTGCGCCATGGCCAGCGCGTCGGCGCCGGAGGTGCCCAGCGCCGCGCGGGCCCGGTCGAGGCGGTCGACGAAGTCGCGGTGGTCGCGCACCAGCTCCTCGACCCGCCCCTGCCGCATCGGGTCCGCCTCGACGATGCCGTCGAACACGCCGCCCTCGGCCTCTTCGTGGCCGAAGTGCTCCTGGAGCATCAGCGCCATCTCGTCGAGCAGCGGCGCCAGGCCTTCGGGGCCGGAGGCGCGCTGGACATCGGCCAGCAACGCTCGGATGGAGGCGTGCTGCTGGTGTTGGCGCTCGGCGGGGGAGGGGGTCCGGGTCGGGTCGTTGGCGGCGGACATGGGGACACTCCGGTCCGCAGAGTTAATCGACCCCGCCCCTCCCTTGCCTGCGATCTGCCGCGACAAGCTGCCGCGCGGAACCGCCCCGTTCCCGGAACCGTCGGGGCGCGCGCCGGCTCACCGCCCTCCGCGATCGCGGTGCACGGGCACCTTCTGGCCGCGCAGCTTCGTGCCCCGCAGCGCCGTCACCACCCGGTCCACCTGGTCCTCGGCGACGTCGACGAGGGCGAAGCGATCGGTGATCTGGATCGCGCCGATCGCCTCCTTGGGCAGGCCCGTCTCGTTGACGATGGCGCCGAACAGATCGCCGGGGCGGATCCCCGCCAGGCGGCCGGCGCCGACGAAGACCTTGGCCCAGCCGGGCCCCCCCTCGCGCGGCCGGCGCTGCGGCCCGCCGGCCGGCGGACCCTCGGCCCGCCCCTCGCCCGGTCGCGTCGCCTCCGGGCGCGGCGGACGCGCCGCCATCTGCGGGATGTCCTCCTCGTACTGGTCGTCGGGGCCGGTCGCCTCGGCCAGGGCCTTCAGCGCCGCGGCGGCGACCAGGCTGACGTCCAGCTCGGCCAGCAGGCGCTGCACGGCGCGGTGGTAGGGCTCGAGGTCGCCGTCGAGGGCGGCTTCGCGCACCTGGGCGGTCACCAGGTCCAGCCGCCGCTCGCGCAGGTCGGCGATGGTGGGCACCGGCTGCAGCTCCAGGCGGGCGCCGGTGCGGTACTCGATGGCGTTGAGCAGCCGGCGCTCGCGCGGCTCGGCCAGCGAGATCGCCGTGCCCTCGCGGCCGGCGCGCCCGACCCGGCCGATGCGGTGCAGGTACTGCTCGGGCGAGGTCGGCAGGTCGAAGTTGATGACGTGGGTGAGGTGGTCGATGTCGATGCCGCGGGCGGCGACGTCGGTGGCGACCACCAGGTCGGCGGCCTGGTTGCGCAGCCGGTCCATCACCCGGTCGCGTGCGAGCTGGGACAGCCCGCCGTGCAGGGCCTCGGCCCGGTACCCCCGGCCGGCCAGCGCGTTGGACAGCGCGTCGACCTCGGTGCGCGTGCGGCAGAACACCAGGGTCGACTCGGGCGCCTCCATGTCCAGGACGCGGGCCAGCGCCTCCTCCTTGTGGGCGTGCTGCACCAGGTACACGAGCTGGCGCACGCGCGGCACCTCGCCGGCCTCGACCTGCTCGGGCTCGACCTCGACCCGCTGCGGCTGGCGCAGCACGCGGTTGGCCACGTGCCGCAGGTGCGAGGGGAAGGTCGCGGAGAACAGCGCGGCCTGGCGCTGCTCGGGCAGCTCGGCCAGCAGGGCCTCGATGTCCTCCTGGAAGCCCATGTCGAGCATCTCGTCGGCCTCGTCCAGGACGACCTGGCCCACGCAGTCCAGCCGCAGGGTGCCGCGCCGCAGGTGGTCCAGCGCCCGCCCCGGCGTGGCGACGATCACGTCGACGCCCCGCTGGAGCGCCTTGGCCTGGTGGCCGAAGCTGGCGCCCCCGTAGACCGCCAGGACCTGCACCCCGCGCGCCTTGCCGTAGACGTGGACGGCCTGGGCCACCTGCATCGCGAGCTCGCGCGTGGGCACGACCACCAGCGCCCGCGGGGGCGCACCCGGCCGGCTGCCGTCCAGGTGGTGCAGCATCGGCAGCGTGAAGGCCGCCGTCTTTCCGGTGCCGGTCGCCGCCAGCCCGAGCAGGTCCCGCCCCGCCAGCAGGACCGGGATCGCGGCGGACTGGATCGGCGTGGGCTCTTCGTAGCCCAGGGCCGTGACGGCCTGGACCAGGTCCTCGGCCAGCCCCAGCTCGGCGAAGGTGGGGGTCTCGGCGGTGGAGGTCGTCATCGGGGCGTCCGGGAGGAGGGCGGGCCCCGTTAGCCCGTCCCGGCGCCCGAGGCCCCGCGACCGCGCATCAGGGCCGCCGCGCGCCCCAGCCCTGCCAGGCGCTGACGCCGCCGCGGGCCTCGACCACGAAGACCTGCGGCGGCACGCCGTCCAGGGTGTCCTCGTCGCCCAGCGGCTCCTCGGAGACGGCCAGCACGGTGCCCGGGCGCAGGCCCCACCCCTCGGCGTAGCAGGCCGCGGCCTCGTCGGCGCTGGAGGCGAGGACCACCTCGGCGTCGCCGTCCTGGTCGCTGACGCCGACGTGGTAGGCAGCCAGGCGGTCGGTCCGCACGGGGGGGGGCGGCGGGGTCCGGGTCGACGGCCGCGGCGCCGGCACCCGCCAGGTCAGCCACAGGCCGGGCTGCACCTCGACCGCGTGGCTGGTGGCGTCGCCGTGCCGCTCGCGCTGCACGCTGGCGACCGCCCCCGGCCAGCCCGCGCGCACGGCCTCGCCGGTCCGCTCCAGGCGCAGCTCGTGCTGCACCCGCAGCTCCACCGAGCCGTCCGGGCGAAGCCCCGCGCCGACGCAGCTCAGCCCCAGCCGGGCGATCCGGGTCAGGACATCGGCGAGGGAACGTGTCGCGACTGGCTGCAAGGGGACCGCCAGGGCTCGACGGGGCAACGGTGCCCTCACTCTACACCAGGCGACGCTCCCGCGGTGCCGTCGACCCCGCGCCTCAGAGGGCGATGGCCGTCACCGCCCCCTCGCGGATGGCCCGGCGCGCGTCCAGCTCCGCCGCCTGCTTCGCCCCGCCGATCACGTGGACCTCGCGGCCGGCAGCGCGCAGCGGCGTCGACAGCTCGTCCCGCGCCTCCTGGCCCGCGCAGAGCACGACGTGGTCCACCTCCAGCAGCCGCTGCGCCCCGTCGACCCGCAGGTGCAGGCCCTGGTCGTCGACCCGCTCGTAGACCACCGAGGAGAGCATCTGCACGCCGCGGGTCTTCAAGGTCGCGCGGTGGATCCAGCCCGTGGTCTTGCCCAGGCCGTGGCCGTGCCGGCCCGCCGAGCGCTGCAACAGCCACACCTCTCGCGGCGAGGTCGAGCCGGAGGGCGTGGTCAGGCCCCCGCGCGGCCCGCCCGGCCGCCCCCACCGCAGGGAGTCGACCCCCCACTCCTCCAGGAAGGCCTGCAGGTGCGGGTCGAGCTCGCCGCGGATCTCCTCGTCGGGCGGCGGCGTGGTGAGCAGCTCGGCCACGTCGAAGCCGATGCCCCCCGCGCCGATGATGGCCACGCGGGGCCCCGGCAGCACGGCGCCCGTGATCACGTCGACGTACGAGGCGACCTTCGGGTGGTCGACGCCGGGAAAGGTCGGCGTCCGCGGCCGCACCCCGGTCGCCACGACCACCGCCTCGAAGCCCTCGGCCGACAGCCCCTCGGCCGTGGCCGCCTGCCCCAGCCGCAGCTCCACCCCTGCGCGCTGCAGCCGCCCCTGGAAGTAGCGCAGGGTCTCGCCGAACTCCTCCTTGCCCGGGATGCGTCGCGCGAGCTGGAACTGCCCGCCGATCTCCGGCGCCAGGTCGAACAGCGTCACCCGGTGTCCCCGCTCGGCCGCCGTGCAGGCCGCCGACAGCCCGCCGGGGCCCGCGCCCACCACCGCC
Source organism: Myxococcota bacterium (assembly GCA_023150805.1). Classification (GTDB taxonomy): domain Bacteria; phylum Myxococcota_A; class UBA796; order UBA796; family UBA2385; genus UBA2385. Next base: position 24,068 of record JAKLKF010000001.1, read on the forward strand.
ACCTTGCGGGGCCTGGCCGCCGGCGAGACGACCAGCTCGGTCTCGTAGGCGGCCTGCGGGTTGACCAGGCAGCTCGCCCGCTGGTTCTGGAAGACCAGGTCCAGGCAGGCCTGGTTGCAGGCGATGCAGGTGTTGATCTCCTCGGGGCGCCCCGCCGCCGCCTTGCGCACGAAGTCGGGGTCGGCCAGCAGCGGTCGCGCCAGGCTCACCATGTCGGCGGCGCCGCTGGCCAGCACCTGCTCGGCCACCTCGGGGGTGTTGATGCGGTTGCTGGTGACCAGGGGGATCTTCACCACCCCCGCCTCGCGCAGCCGCCGCGTGACCCAGGTGAAGGCGGCGCGCGGCACCGCGGTCGCGATGGTCGGCACCCGCGCCTCGTGCCAGCCGATGCCCGTGTTGATGATCGAGGCGCCGGCCTGCTCGACGGCGGCCGCCAGCGCCAGCACCTCCTCCCAGGAGGACCCGTCGGGGACCAGGTCCAGCATCGACAGGCGGTAGACCACCACGAAGTCGGGGCCGACCCTGTCGCGCACCGCGCGCACCACCTCGACCGGGAAGCGCATCCGCGCGGCGTACTCGCCGCCCCACTCGTCCGTGCGGCGGTTGGTGGCGGCGACGATGAACTGGTTGATGAGGTAGCCCTCGCTGCCCATCACCTCGACGCCGTCGTAGCCGGCCTCCTTCGCCAGGGCGGCGCAGCGGGCGAAGTGCTCGATGGTGCGCCGCACGCCGCGGCCGGTCAGCGCCCAGGGCGAGAACGGGCTGATGGGCGACTTGCGGCGCGAGGGGGCGACGGCCCAGGGGTGGTAGGCGTAGCGCCCGGCGTGCAGGATCTGCATCGCGATGTGCCCACCCTCGGCGTGCACGGCCTCGGTCACGGCGCGGTGGCGGCGGGCCTCGGCCCGGCTCGACAGGGTCGCGGCGAAGGGCTTGACCTGGCCCGCGCGGTTCGGCGCGATGCCGCCGGTGACGATGAGCCCCACCCCTCCCCGCGCCCGGGCGGCGAAGTAGGCCGACAGCTTGGGGTAGGGGCCGCGCTCCTCCTCCAGGCCGACGTGCATCGAGCCCATCAGCACCCGGTTGCGCAGCGTGACGTGCGCGACCGGCAGCGGGGCCAGCAGGTGTGGATAGCGCGACGCGCCGGAGAGCTCGGGCGAAGCGCTGGCGAGGTCGGGCGAGGGGGGTGGGGTCGACATCCGCGGCGGGTATCGCGAGGGCGCGGGGTCTGCCGGTCTCCGCACACCCGACGACGGGGACGACTGGGGGCGGCGACAGGCAATACCATCGGCCGCATGACCGACCCCTCTCCGCTGCTGTCGTCCTACCTCCAGGACCTGCCCTTGTGGATGGGGATCAGCCTGGCGGTGGGCCCCTACCTGGGGCTGCTGGTGGCGCTCCCGACGCTGCGGGCCCGGCTGCCCGCTGCCCTGCGCGCGCGCGGGGCGGACCCCGTCGGCCCGCTCCCCGCTGAGGCCAGCTCCCCATCCCCCGCCGCCCAGATCTACGACCTCTTCCTGCGCCCCTTGGAGGACCTGGCCAGCGGCCTCCGCGGCCGGCCGCCCCACCTGGAGCCCTCCGGGGTGCCCCTGCCGCCCGATGCCGCGATCCAGGTGCGGATGTTCCAGCTCTGGAGTGGGGTCCTGCGCGCCGGCGGGCCGCTGGGGATCTTCGCCGCCTCCGCCGGCGCATGGGGCCTGCCGACGGCGGCGGTCGGCTGGCTCACCGCGTGGTTCCTGGGCTCGATCGTCGTGACCCGCGGCGGCCGGCGCTTCGCCCGCTACGCTTGCATGCCCTACGCCGTGCAGCCGCCCCCGGGCGCCGAGGCGAAGACGACGGACTGACAGGTTGTCAGGCCGTGACCCATCCCCAGCCGCCCCTCGCCGTCACGCAGGGCGGCGCGGCTCTTGCAGAATCGCCCTCCGACGCCCCGGAGCCCGCCATGCCCAGCCTCCTCCTGCCCGCCCTGCTCCTCGCCGCGCAGGCCCACGCCCTCGATCTCGCCCTGGCCTTCGACGGCCCCGAGCGGCCCGGCCCCGGCGCGACCCTCTCCGACGTCGGCCCCACCGCCCGGACGGTGGCGCTGGAGGACGGCCTGGGGGACCGCTGGGTGCTGGAGCTGGCGGTCGAGACCGACGCGGCGGGGGTCGCCGTCGTGAGCGGCACCGCGCGCCTGCTCGACGTCGCCGACCCCAAGGCCACCCGGCGCTTCGAGGTGACGGCCCCGGTCGGCCAGCCCGTGCGCGTGCCGGTGGCGGACCCGGCCGGCGAGGTGCGGCTGTTGTCGCTGATCGCCAGCGCGCCCTCGCTGAAGGGCGTCGTCGACTGCGAGCTGCTGGTCCAGCCGACCGTGCACGACCTGGCCGACGCGATGCAGGAGCTGGTCGACGACGGACGGGAGCCGCGCACCGGGGTCGGCGAGTTCACGGTCGACGGCGGCGTGATGACGGCCACGTGGGTCTGTGGGTGGTAGCGTCGCCGGCCTGAGGCCCGCCCCCTGACCCGCACCCTCCCCCCGCACGAGCTGCTGCTGCTGGCCCTCGCCGGGGCGCTGGGCAAGCTCTTCCTGGCGCGGGCCGCCGGGGTCGACCTGCCGATCGGGCCGGACGCGGGCTTCTGGGGCTACGCGGCCGTGCAGCTCGTCCACCCGGCGGGGCCGGTGCTGTACCCGCCGGCCTACCCGCTGTGGGGGGCGACGGTCGACCGGCTGCTGGGGACGGGCGTGCTGGCGCCGATGGCGGCAGCGTCCGCCGCGGCCGGGGTGCTCGCGGCGCCCGCCACGGCCTGGGCGGTGGCGCGGCTGGGGGGGCGTGCGGCGGGCCGCTGGGCCGGCGTCCTCGCGCTGTGCCTGCCGGCGACGACGGTGGCCTCGCTGACGGTGGAGCCGGTGACCATCCTGTGGCTGCTGCTGGCGCTGATGCTGGCGGCGGCGGCGGCCCTGGCGCGCGGCGGGGGGGCGGGGCCGGCGCTGGCGCTCGGCCTGCTGGGCGGCCTGGCGACCGTCACCAAGGAGGGCGGCGGGCTGGACCTGCTGCTCCTCGCCCTGCCGGCCCTGGTCCTGGCGCCGGCCGGTCGGACCCGGGCCGCGGTCGCCCTCGCGCTCGCCGCCCTGCCCCTGCTCCTGGCGGCCCAGGCCCTGGCGCCCTCCGCCGGCCAGGCCAAGGCCACCGTGCCGCTGCAGGACGTGGTGGGCTGGCTCGGCCAGGGCCGGGTGCCGCCGCCCCTGCTGCACCCCGGCGACCCGGTGGGGGCGCTGGACCGCGAGGCGGTGGCCGCCTTCGCCGGCGCCTCGCCAGCGGGCCGGGCGGCGACGGCCCTGGCCATCCAGGGCGAGCGCCTGGCCTTCTTCCTGGGCCCGTGGCTGCTGGCCTGGCCCCTTGTCCTGTGGGTGGTCCGCCGCGAGGAGCGCGTCGTCCGCGGCCTGGTCCTGCCCCACCTGCTGCTGCTGCCGGCGGGCCTGCTGGTGGTCGTCCAGGGCCGGCACGCCGAGTGGCTGGCCTGGGGCACCCTGGTCGGGCTGGCCCTGGCGCTGGCGCGGGCGCCCCGCTGGCTCGGCGGCCTGGGCCTCGCGCTGGCCCTGGCGCACGGGGCCGCCGGGCTGGCGCGAGAGCTGCCGAGAGTGCGTGGCCAGGCCCTGCGGGCGCGCGTCGTCGACGCGGTGACCCGGGACGCCCTGGCGCGCCTGCCGGCGGGCTGCGGCCTGGAGAGCCCGCTGCACCGCGTCGGCGCCCGGACGGGCATGCCGGTGCGCGCCGGCATGGACGGCGAGGAGGTCCGGCCGCCCCCCTGCCTGGCGCTGGCCGTCGAAGGCGACGGCAGCGACGAGACGATCGACGTGCTGCCGGACCACGCGGCCCATGCGCTGCGGTGGCGCTACACGACCCCGGTGGGGCGCTTCGGCCTCTACGAGCGGGGCGCGCCGCCGGCCGCGGTCGAGGGCCTGCTGGTCGACGAGCGCGGGCAGATCCGCCCGGAGGACGACCCCGCGGACCCGGACCGCCCGCCGCGACCCGGTCGCAGCCGCCGCTGAGCCGCTCCCGCGGCCCGCGCGCCGCCCTACTCGGGCATGAAGGGCCCGGAGCGCAGGTAGGGCGTCGAGGCGCCGTTGATCTGGCGGCAGAGCATCGGGGTGGCCTGGCAGTCGGCCGTGGAGGCGCGCACGGCACCCCAGGGCGTGGCCAGCGAGTCGCTGCCGCGGTGGCTGGCGCTGGTCGCGGCGCAGCCGGTGGACAGGGCGAGGGCGAGGACGACGAGCTTGCGCATGGGACCTCCAGGGGGGGCGTGCTCAGGGTGGCACGACCCTGCCCGACTGCAAACCCCTTTCTGTGTCGCCGGGCCGAGGGCCGGTGCGGCGGCGGCGCAGCGGCCAGGCCAGCAAGAGCAGGAACTTCAGCATCCCCTCCTGGAAGCCGTGCAGCTCCAGCACCGTCTCCGGCACGGCGGCGTCGGGGACCAGGACCAGGTCGGCGTCCATCTGCGCCGGGGCCAGCCAGGTCCGGTAGCGGGTGAGCACCGCGCCGCCCTCCAGCCGATCCGCCTCGACCAGCTCCAGCTCCGTCAGCGCGCTCACCAGGTCCCGCGCCGCGTCGTCGGTCGTCCACCGCCGGTGATCGTCGTAGATGCCCTGCGCGAAGCGGCTGTACTCCAGCAGCCACGCGCGCCCCGGTTGGCGGGCCAGCGCCGAACGGGCCACCCCCCGGTACCAGCCGGCGAAGTCGTCGCCGACGAAGTCCTCGCCCACCTCGGGCACGACCCAGGCCTCGCCCTGGGGTGCCATGGCCGTGGGTCCGATGGTGAAGACCACGGTCTCGACCTCGGAGAGGGCCGAGCCCTCGCTGATCCGGATGGGGTAGGCCACCTTCGTGGACCGGTAGGTGAAGGCCAGGGCCGGCAGCGCCCCGTGCCCCACGGGCAGCTCGTCGATGTCCAGCGCCACGGCCAGCAGGATCCAGCCCTCGGCCAGGTAGCCGTCGAGCACCGGCTCCAGCTCGGCCGTGACCCGGTAGCCGTGCTCCACCAGCCAGCCCGTGACGTCGGCGCCGACCTTCGCGTCGAGCACCGCGACCTGGTAGGGGCCCACGTCCAGCTCGCGCAGCAGGTCCACCCCCGCCGAAGCGGCCGTGTCCGTGCCATCCGCCTTGCAGCCGTACATCCCCGCCCAGTACAGGCCGCAGCCCGTCGTCCAGGTGTACCGGGGGTCGGTGCCGGCGATGAGCGCGTCCATGACCTCGGGCGCCACCTTGGCCACGCGGTCCTGCTCCAGCGGCGCCGGGACGGGGAGCAGCCAGGCGAAGCGGCGGGCGTCGGTGTCCACGCCCGACTGGATCACGGCGGTGGTGGAGTCCGGGCCCAGCACGTAGGCGGCGCGGAAGTCGGCGGAGTACACCGCGCCGGCCTCCTCGACGTGGGGACCGACCCAGCCGTTGGCCAGGCACAGGGGGAGCGAGAGCAGCAGGATCATGGCGCCACCTCGCCGGTCGCGACCGAGGCGCGGGCCGGGTCCAGCCAGGGCTGCACCCGCAGGCCCACCCACAGGAAGCTGCCGTGCACGGGCTCGAGCGACTGGACGCCGGCGCTGCACTGGTCGCAGTCCACCGCCCGCACCACCGGGTCGAAGGCCCACCAGCCGACCCAGGCGACCCAGGGCGCCAGGGCCACCTGCTCGTAGGCGCGCACCGGCAGGGCCAGGCCCACCGGGGTCGCGACCCCGGCCGAGGTGGTGGACAGCAGCAGGGTGGCCGGCGAGGACCCGACCTGGAGCGCCGGGTCCAGCCGCACGCGGTAGCCGAAGCCGCCGGTGCCCGCCCAGGCTCCGGCCGCCGGCACCAGGGCCACCTTGTCCGAGAGCGGCAGGGTGCTGCTGGCCAGCAGGCCCAGGCGCGGCCGCACCGCCAGGTAGCGGTCCAGGCCCACCTCCAGGTCCAGGGCCAGGGACAGGGGCGACCGGTGCCGCCGCTCGTCGAGGAAGGACCACTTCAGGTCGGTCGCCGACAAGGCCGGCAGGCCGCGCGTGCCCAGCTCCAGGCCGTGGCCCAGGCCCGCCCGCAGCTCGATGTTGGCGTGGGTCGGGTCCGAGGGCGGCGACAGGGTCGGCTCGGCGCCGTAGACCTGCCCGTCCGCGCCGACCAGCGCGGCGTCGACCTGGCTGTAGCGGCCATAGCCGCCGACGCCGACCTGCACCTCGCCCGCCGGCAGGCTGTGGGCCGCCATCATGGTGGGTGCGGCGCAGCCCGCCGCCAGCCACGCGAGGAAGAGGAGGGAGGATCGGTGCATCTGGCGTCCTGCCGTGCCTGGCGGCAAGGTAGCACGCCCGGACCCGGCCCCCTGCGACCGGACGCCCCTGCCCGGCCCTCAGCGCCGCGCCTTCTTCTCCTCTCGCGCCAGCCAGGCCCGCAGGGGTGCGTAGTAGGATACCAGCGCGCGCGTGGACAGATCCTCGCCCGTCGCCTCCCGGATGACCTGCCGCCAGTCCTGGGTCGCGCCCTTCTCCAGCACACCGCGCAGGAAGGCGCCAACCTCGGCGTCGCCGCCGTAGTCGCAGTCGCGCGGATCCTGCTTCAGGATGTCGGTGGCGATGTGATCGTGGAGCTGGTGCTTGATCGCCGTGGCCAGCGCGTAGTCGTAGTAGCCCGCCGGATCGTCGATGATGTGGGTCTTCGTGCAGGCGTCGCACAGGGTGGGATCGTCCAGCCGGGCGGCGTCCGGCGGCGCGACCCCCTGGTACTGCGCGGCCAGCTCCCACCAGCGGCGCTGCCACTGTTCGGGCGGCAGGTCCTTCTCGTACAGCTCGTACTCGAAGCGGGCCATGACGCCGGCCGACCAGGGGATGAAGGCGACCGTCCCGCCCAGCGCCTCGTTGAGCAGCACCTGGGTCCCGTCCAGCTTCGCCTTCTTCGGCAGCACGCCGATGCGCCGCAGGTAGGCGGGCTGGCCGGCGGCCAGGCTGGCCAGCTCCCCCACTGCCTCGTGGAAGGCCCGGTTGGCGCCGGCCCGCAGCACCGGCGGCACCTCGGGCCGGCTGTAGCTGACGTAGTAGTAGATGTGACCCAGCTCGTGGTGGCTGGTGAAGAACCACTGGGCGTCGGCCTCCACGCTCATCAGCGAGCGCAGGTCGTCGCCCAGGTCGATGTGCCAGGCGCTGGCGTGGGCGTTCTTGCGCCGGTCCTGCCCCTCGGGCACCGGGTACAGATCCGAGCGCTCGTAGAAGGAGGCCGGCAGCGGCGGGAAGCCCAGCGAGGTGTAGAAGCTCTCCGAGGTCCGGACGATCCACTCGGGATCCCGCCCCTCGAAGTAGGGGTCCAGGTCCACGCCGTCCACCAGGCCCGACCACTCCTGGGCCCAGCGGTTGGGGTACCAGTGGGCCGGCACGTCCCCCGGGGGCGGCGGGGCGCCGTAGCGGCTGGCGAGGGTCCGCGTCGCCCAGCCGTGCAGCGGGTCGTACACCGGCCGATTGTCCACGATCATCGCGTCGAGCAGGGCCATCAGCTCGTCGGCCGACATGCCGTACTCCGAGGCCATGTACCCGAAGTAGGAGCTGTAGCCCATCGCGCGCGCCACCTCGTTGCGCAGCCGCCGCAGCTCGACCAGGTGGGGCTTGAGCACGACCCCGACCTCCTTGCTGGCGTTCCAGACCCGCAGCCGCTCGTCCAGGTCCCGCGACTCCAGCAGGACGTGGTCGATGTCGTTGGCGGTCCTTGGCTCGGGACAGGTGCCGTCGGCGGCCCGCGGGACGAAGCAGAAGACGAAGCCGTCCAGGGCGGCGGAGGCGGCGGCCTCGGCCGCGACGCGGGCGTTGAGCAGCGCCGGCAGGTGGCCGGGGGCCGCGCCGGCCATGAAGCGGATCGCCTCGAGCTGCCGCACCTGGAGCGGATCGAGCTGGTCCCCGACGGCCAGCAGGGCGTCGGTGCGGGCCAGGACCTTCGGATCGCCGACGAAGGTGTTGTAGGCCTGCTCGGCGCCGGTGCGGCGGCCCTGGTGCAGGTCGCTGACGTCGGTGGCGGCGTCCCAGGCGGCGTCGGCCGCCAGCGTGTTCATGCCGACGTACAGCGAGTTGTAGAGGTCGAGGAAGCCCTGGGCCTCGGTGCGAGGGTCCTGGGCCAGGGCGGTAGCGCAGAGCAGGAGGGGGATCATCCCCCGCGCCTATCGTAGACGGGCGGCTCAGGTCACCCGCAGCACCTCGGCCAGGGTCGTCTGGCCGGTCAGCACCAGGTCCACGCCGGCCCGACGCAGCGTGGGCAGCCCCTTCTTGGCCAGCACGCGCTTGACGTCGGCGGCGGTCTGGCTGGCCTTGATCACCGTGCGGATCTCGTCGTCCACGGGCACGACGTCGAAGATCGCCGTGCGCCCCTTGAAGCCGCTCTTCATGCAGCGGGCGCAGCCGGTGCTGCGCAGCGTGCGCTCCAGGCCCGGCATCTGGAAGCCGATGTCGTCGAGCAGGTCGGGGTCGGTGGTGTGCGGCTCGGTGCATGCCGGACACAGGGTGCGCACCAGCCGCTGGGCCACGACGCAGATGAGCGCGTTCGCCACGACGTAGGGTTCGAGCCCCATGTCGACCAGCCGCAGCATCGTGTCCGCCGCCGAGTTCGTGTGCAGCGTCGACAGCACCAGGTGGCCCGTCAGGCTGGCCTGCACGGCGATGCGGGCCGTCTCCACGTCGCGCATCTCGCCCACCAGGATCACGTCCGGGTCCTGCCGCAGGATCGAGCGCAGGCCGGTGGCGAAGGTGAAGCCCGCCTTGGGCTCGACCTGGCCCTGGGTGATGCGCGGGAGCTGCACCTCGATCGGGTCCTCCAGCGTCACCACGTTGCGCTTGTCGGTGTCGACCTCCTCCAGCAGGGCGTACAGGGTCGAGGTCTTGCCCGAGCCGGTCGGCCCCGTCACCAGGATGAGGCCGCCGGGCCGCTGCACCATCCGGCTGAGCACGTGGGCCTGGTCGGGCGAGGCGCCCAGGTCGAGCAGGTGCTGCACCTTGGCGCCCAGCAGCAGGCGCAGCACGGCCTTCTCGCCGGAGATGCAGGGGAAGGTCGAGGCGCGGACGGCGACGGGCAGGATGCCCTCGGCCTGGAAGGTGAAGGTGCCGTCCTGGGGCACGCGGCGCTCGGCGATGTCCATCTTGCCCAGGACCTTGATGCGCGAGATCACCTGCTGCGCCAGCCCGTCGGGCAGGGGCCGCTGCTCCAGCATCACGCCGTCGACCCGGAAGCGCACGCGGACCATGTGCTCCTTGGGCTCGATGTGGATGTCGGAGGCGTTGTGCTCCAGCGCGCGCACGATGAGCTGGTCGAGGATGCGCACGACGTCCATGCCGGGCGCGCGGGCGAGGGTCGGGTCGCGAGGGTCGGACATTCCACCAGCGTAGCGCCTGCGAGGGGCGCTGCGGGCTGGTAGCGTTCGGCTCCCGGAGCGACCCGGAGCGACCCTGTCCGACCTGCCCGCCGGAACCGTGCTCGGCCAGCGCTTCTCCCTGCACGGGGCGCTGGGACGGGGCGGCATGGCCACCGTCTACCTGGCCGAGGAGCTCGCCACCGGCCAGCGGGTCGCGCTCAAGCTGCTGCACCCCCACCTGACCTCGGACCCGGGCGCGCGGCGCCGGCTGGAGCGCGAGGTGGACGCGGCGGCCCGCCTGGACCACCCGGGCGTCCTGGTCGCCCGCGAGCTGTTCGAGGCCGACGGGCAGCTCGGCCTGGTCCTGCCGCTGCACACCGGCCGCACCCTGGCCGAGGTCGTCGCGATGGACGGCCCGCTGCCGCCCGACCAGGTCCGGCGCCTGGGCCTGCGCCTGGCCGAGGCCCTGGGCCACGCCCACCGCGCGGGCGTGCTCCACCGCGACATCACGCCCGGCAACGTGCTGCTGGACGAGCGCGGCGCGCCGGTCCTGACCGACTTCGGGCTGGCGCGGCTGCAGGACCAGCGCACCGCGCGCAGCACGACCCTGCTGGGCACCGCCGGCTACGTCGCGCCCGAGGTCCTCTCCGGCCAGCGCGCCGACCCCCGCAGCGACCTGTACGGCCTGGGCGCCGTCCTGCACTTCGCCGCCACCGGGCGCCACGCCTTCGCCGCCGCCCACCCCCAGGCGGCGCTCCAGGCCCAGCTCCAGGGCGAGGTGCCGCCGCTGGGCGCGGGGGTCGAGGGCTTCCCGCCCTGGCTGGACCAGGCGATCCGCCGCCTGCTGCACCCCGATCCCGACCAGCGCCCCCAGGGCGCCGCCGCTGTGGTGGCCGCCCTGGAGGAGGGGCGCGCCCCCGGCCCCCCGCCGGTCACCGGCCCGCTGCCCGGCGCCTCGGGGCGACCGGTGCCCGCCCGCCTGCCCTCCGGCACCTGGACCGTCGCGGTGCAGGAGTCCGGCGACCCCGATCTGCGCGCCGCCCGCCGCGCCCTTCGCCGCGCCCGCCGCCTGGGCCAGGAAGGCCACGGCGAGCTGGGCCGCATCATCGGCCAGGTCTCCGAGGTCGTGGGCCAGGTCGCCGGCTGGTCCGACGCGCCGACGGTCGAGGATCGCCTGGCCCAGGCGGTCGGGAGCGCCGCCGGCCTGCCCGCGGGGGCCCTCCAACCCGCCCCGGCGCTCGAGGCGCGGCGCTTCCGCCTGGTCGCCCACGTCGACCGGGCCACCGCCGACCGGCTGGCCGACGACAGCCGCCGGCTGGGCCTGCGGGCCTCCGTCCTCGCCGAGGGGGACCCCTCCGACCCCCGGAGCTGGCTGCTCTCCCGCTGGTGGGTGCTGATCCCGCTGATGTGGATCGCCTTCCCCGCGCTGATGATGGTCGGCGCACCGGACTGGACCGTCTTCGGGATGGTCGCGGCCACCGTGCTGCTGTCGGCCCTGGTCGGGCCGCTCGCCGCCCGGCATCGCCTGCCCGCCCGCGTGCGTCGCCTGCCCGTCGCCTACACCGACGACCTGTCCGCCTCGCTGGCCGCCGGCTTCCTGCCGCAGCAGGCCGACGCGGCCACCGCCCCGGCCCGAGCGACCGACCCCGCCCCCCCCACCCGCCAGTCCGCCCTGCTGGCCGCCCAGGCCGCCGCCGCCGTCGACGAGCTGGACGCCGCCGTCCAGGCCCACCACGAGGACCTGCCCGCCCCTGTCTCGACCGACCTGCGCGCGTCCGCGCGGGCGCTGCGCCGCGAGGTCGAGGAGCTGGGGGCGGAGGCGGCGCGCCTGGACGCCGCCCTGGCCCGCGAGGCGCCCGCCGACGACGGCTGGGCCGCCGAGCGCCTGGGCCGCCTGCAGACCCTCGCCCGCGCCGGCCAGCCCGTCGACCCCACCGAGCAGCAGCGGCTCCAGGCCGCCGTCCAGGCCCACCAGGCCGCGCTCGTCGCCGAGCAGGCCCTGGACGCGCAGCGCACCGCCACCCTGGCCCGGCTGCTCGAGATCGGCGCCACCACCCGGCGGCTGGCCCACGAGCTGACCCTGGACCAGGTGCGGGCCCGGCCGCCGGCCCAGGCCCTGGAGGACCTGGATCGTCGTGCCGCCGCCGCCGCCGCCGCCCGGCGCGAGCTGGGCTGAGCCGCCCGCCCGCCGAGGCTGGCACGACCCGTGCTATCGCAGGGGGCGTGATCCCCCTCCTCCTGCTCTCCGCCGCCCTGGCCGGTACTCCGGACCCGGGGTCCCTCGCCGGGGCCTCCCTCTCCAGCCCCGAGGCCCTGGCCGAGCGGGCCCTCCAGGCCCACCCCGACCTGGCCGCCGCCAGCGCCCGCCTGGCCGCCGCGCGGGCCGAAGCCGACGTCGCCGGCGCGCTGCCCGACCCCATGCTGGGGGTCGAGTACATGCACGGCATGCCGGGCGCCACCCACGGCGACCACGAGAGCGGCCTGGGCCTGATGGCGCGGCAGGAGCTGCCCCTGCCCGGGGTGCTGTACGCCCGCCGGCAGGCCGCGCAGGCCGGGCTGGTCGTGGTGCAGGCCGAGCAGGCCGAGGTGCAGGCGGCCCTGGTGGCCGAGCTGCACGCGACCTGGTGGACGCTGGCCCTGGTGCGCGCGCGGCGCGAGGTCGACCAGTCTGCGCTCGACCGGCTGGGCGAGCTGGAGGCCGTCGTGCGCGCCCGCTACGAGACCGGCGAGGCGGGGGCCAGCGCCCTGGTGCGGGTCGACCTGCTGCGCGAGCAGCTCGCCCTCGAGCTGCGGATGCTCGACGTGGACGAGGCGGAGCTGCTCGCCGCCCTGGCCCGTGCCGCCGCGGTGGAGGCGCTGGAGGTGCGGACCGAGGCGCCCCAGGCCCTGCCCGTCGCCGGCACCCCCGAGGACTGGCTGACCCGCGCCGAGCAGGCCCGCCCGGCGCTCGCCGCCCGCGCCGCCGAGGCCGAGGCGATGCGCAGCATGGCCCACGCCGCGCGCACCGAGGGCTGGACGATGCCCACCGTGTTCGCCGGCCTGGAGACGGGCATGGGCGGCGCCGGCGAGCTGTACCGCGTGGGCGTCGAGCTGCCGCTGGCGCTCTCCAGCGGGCGGGTGGGCCGGGCCATGGAGGGCGCCGCCCTGCAGCGGGCGGCCCAGGCCGAGGCCATGCGCCGGGCCATGGTCGACGAGCTGCGGGCCGAGCTGTCGGCCGCCCACGCGGCCTGGACCGTCGCCGCCGAGCGGGCGCAGGCGCTGCAGGATCGCCTGCTGCCCCAGGCCGAGCGCGCGCTGACCGCGACCCTGTCGGACTACCGCGTCGGACGCGCCCCCTTCGCCGACCTGGTCGACGCCGAGCTCGCCCTGCTCGACCTGGAGCGGATGCGCCTGCAGGCCGCCACCGAGACCAGGGTCCAGCAGGCACGGGTCGCCGGCATGCTCGGCCTTGCGCCCTCCGCGCTGTAGGGCAGAGTCCCCGGCAGGAGGTGCCCATGGCCCCCGGCCCGAAGTACGCCGTGCAGAAGACCGACGCCGAGTGGCTCTCCCAGCTCGGCCCCCACCGCTTCCAGGTGCTGCGCCGCGCCGGCACCGAGCGCGCCTTCACCGGCGAGTACTGGAACACCGAGACGCCCGGCACCTACCGCTGCGCCGGCTGCGACGCGGAGCTGTTCACCAGCGACCAGAAGTTCCACAGCGGCTGCGGCTGGCCCAGCTTCTTCGACGAGCTGCCCGGCGGTGTCGTCGAGACCCGCCTCGACCGCAGCCACGGCATGGTCCGCGAGGAGATCCTCTGCGCCACCTGCGGCGGGCACCTGGGCCACGTCTTCGACGACGGCCCCGCGCCGACGGGCCGGCGCTACTGCGTCAACAGCGCCAGCGTGGTGCTGGTCCCCTCTCCAGGATCCGACAGGGGTTGAGAATAGTGTGAAGCTCCCCGTGCGAAGGGGCGCCCCGGGCCGCCAGGGCAGCGCGGAGGGCACCTGGCACGGTCGGTGCTACGTCCGCGGCATGCGACCGCTCCCCATCCTGCTGACCGCCCTGTTCCTGGTCGCCTGCCCGGCCAGCGACGAGCACGACCACGGACCCTCCGCCACGGCCGAGGCCGACGCGGTGTCCGACGAGCTGTGGACCTGCGGCATGCACCCCCAGGTGGTCCAGGACCACCCCGGCACCTGCCCCATCTGCAACATGGACCTGACGCCCATGGCCCAGGCGGCGACCGCGACGGGCGGACAGGTCCACGTCGAGCCCGGCGTCATCCAGACCATCGGCGTGCGCACCGAGGTCGCGCGCCGGCAGACCATCTTCCGCCACCTGCGCGCGGTGGGCGAGGTCGAGGTCGCCGAGGACGAGCTGTCCGTCGTCAACCTGCGCTTCGGCGGCTGGGCCGAGCGGGTGCACGTCGACCGCACCGGCGACCCGGTCCGAAAGGGCCAGGTGCTGCTGGACGTCTACAGCCCCGAGCTGGTCGCCGCCCAGGAGGAGCTGCTGCTCGCCCTGCGGACCGAGGGCCCCGACGGACCGCTGGCCGGCTCGGCCCGCCGGCGGCTGGAGCTGTGGGGCATCGCCGCCGTGGACCTGGACGCCGTGGTCCGCGAGGGCCAGGCCCGCCGCACCCTGCCCATCCGCGCGCCCTCCGACGGCTTCGTCCTGTCCAAGGAGGTGGTCCAGGGCGCCGCCTTCTCGGCCGGCATGGACCTGTACCGGCTCGGTGACCTGGCCCGCATCTGGGTCGAGGCCGAGGTCTACGAGTTCGACGCCCCCTGGGTCGAGATCGGCCAGCCCGCCCAGATGGAGCTCTCCTTCCAGGAGGGCGAGGTGCTCACGGGCAAGGTCGCCTGGATCTACCCGACGCTCAACGACCAGAGCCGCACGCTGCGGGTCCGCCTGGAGTTCGACAACCCCGGCGTCCGCCTCAAGCCCGGCATGCTCGCCACCGTCTACATCCAGTTCCGGCGCCTGGACGACGTGCTCGCCATCCCCACCGAGGCCATCATCCACACCGGCACGCGGCAGCTGGTCTTCGTCGCCGACGGCGGCGGCCACTTCAGCCCCCGCGAGATCCAGACCGGGCTGGTGGCCGACCACCACCTGACCGAGGTGCGCGGCGGCCTCTCGCCGGGCGAGGAGGTCGTCACCAGCGCCCAGTTCCTGCTCGACAGCGAGAGCAACCTGCAGGAGGGCCTGCAGAAGCTGATGGCCCGCCGCGCCGGGGTGGAGGAGGCGCCGCCCCCCGCCGCGGTCTGGACCTGCCCGATGCACCCCGAGGTGCTCTCCGACAAGGCCGGGACCTGCCCCACCTGCGGCATGTTCCTGGAGAAGAAGGCGCCGTGATCCCCCGCATCATCGAAGCCTCCGTCCACAACCGCGCCTTCGTCCTGCTGCTGGCGGTGCTGCTGGGCATCGCCGGGCTGTGGGCGGTGCGCACCACCGCCGTCGACGCCATCCCCGACCTGTCGGACGTGCAGGTCATCGTCTACACCGAGTACCCCGGGCAGGCCCCCGAGGTGGTCGAGGACCAGGTCACCTACCCGCTGTCCACGGCCATGCTGTCGGTGCCCCACAGCAAGGTGGTGCGCGGCTACAGCTTCTTCGGCTACAGCCTGGTCTACGTCATCTTCGAGGACGGCACGGATCTGTACTGGGCCCGCAGCCGGGTGCTGGAGTACCTCTCCGTCGCCCAGGGGCGCCTGCCGGACAGCGCCACCACCCAGCTCGGCCCCGACGCGACCGGCGTGGGCTGGGTCTACATGTACAGCCTGTCGGACGCCTCGCCGCGGGCCCGGGTGCTGCGCCAGAAGCTGGACCTGGACGGAGACGGCCAGGTGGGGCCGGCCGAGCTGCCCGCCCCGCAGGCCACCTCCTCCGTGCACGAGGGGCTGCCGGTCTACGCCGCCGCCCAGCTCGACGCCCTGCTGGCCGTGCAGGAGCCGGTCGCCGGCGCCTCGCCCGCGCGCTTCCTGGAGGAGAGCCGCCACCACCTGCTCGCCGCCTTCGACCGCGACGCCGACCGGGCGCTGTCGGTCGACGAGCTGTCCCTCGCCGCCAACTTCCGCGGCCTGGACCTGGCCCAGCTCCGCAGCCTGCAGGACTGGACCATCCGCTACGAGCTGATGGCGCTCGACGGCGTGTCCGAGGTCGCCAGCGTCGGCGGCTTCGTGCGCCAGTACCAGGTCGAGCTGGACCCCGAGAAGATGCGGGCCCTCGCCCTGGATCTCGACCAGGTGCGCATGGCGATCCAGGCCGCCAACGTCGACACCGGCGGGCGGATGATCGAGATGGCCGAGCACGAGTACATGGTGCGCGGCCGCGGCTACCTGGAGTCGATCCAGGACCTGGAGGAGGTGCCGGTCGGACTGGACCCGAACAGTCGCACGCCCGTCCTGCTCAAGCAGGTGGCCCGCGTGCAGGTCGGACCCGAGGAGCGGCGCGGCCTGGTCGACATGAACGGCCAGGGCGAGGTGGTCACCGGCATCGTGCTGATGCGCGTCGGTGCCAACCCGCGCGAGACGATCCGGCAGGTGCAGGCGCGGCTGGACGAGGTGCACCGCTCGCTGCCGCCGGGGGTGGAGATCCACCAGAGCTACGACCGCAGCGCGCTGATCGACCGGGCCGTGGCCGCCCTGCGATCGACCCTGGTCGAGGAGATGGTGGTCGTCACCCTGGTCTGCATGGTCTTCCTGCTGCACGCCCGCAGCGCGCTGGTGGCCATGGTCGTGCTGCCCATGGGGGTGCTGACCGGCTTCCTCATGATGCGGCTGCTGGGCATCGACGCCAACATCATGAGCCTGGGCGGCATCGCCATCGCCATCGGCGTGATGGACGACGCCAGCGTCGTGCTGGTCGAGAACCTGCACAAGCACCGCGAGCGGGAGCCCGACGGCGACCAGGTGCAGCTGGTGATCCGGGCCGCCAGCGAGGTCGGTCCCGCCTTGTTCTGGTCGCTGCTGGTCATCACGGTGAGCTTCCTGCCGGTGTTCGCGCTCCAGGACCAGGAGGGGCGGCTGTTCGCGCCGCTGGCCTGGACCAAGACCCTGGTCATGGCCGCCTGCACGGTGCTGAGCATCACCCTGATCCCGGCCCTGATGGTGTGGTTCGTGCGCGGCACGATCCCGTCGGAGGCCCGCAACCCCGTCACCCGCGCCCTGACGCGCGGCTACCGACCGGTCGTGCGCGGCGTGCTGCGGCACCCCTGGCTGACGGTGGCCGCGGCCGCCACCCTGCTGGTGGCGACCATCTGGCCCTGGCGCCAGCTCGGCAGCGAGTTCATGCCGCCCCTGGACGAGGGGGATCTGCTCTACATGCCGACCACCCCGCCCGGGCTGTCCATCACCAAGGCCCGCGAGCTGCTGCAGCAGACCGACCGCATCATCGCGACCCACCCCCAGGTCGCGCACGTGCTGGGCAAGATCGGGCGCGCCGACACCGCCACCGACCCCGCTCCGCTGACCATGATCGAGACGACCATCCTGCTGACCCCCCGGGAGACCTGGCCCGCGGGCAAGACCGTGGACGACGTCGTCACCGAGCTGGACGCGATGGTGCAGCTCCCCGGCCTGACCAACGCCTGGACGATGCCCATCAAGACCCGCATCGACATGCTGGCGACGGGCATCAAGACCCCGGTCGGCGTGAAGCTGCTGGGCGACGATCTCGACGAGCTGGCGGCGACCGGCGAGCAGGTCGAGGCCGTGCTGCGCCAGGTGGAGGGCACCGCCAGCGTCTACGCCGAGCGCGTGACCGGCGGACTGTACGTGGACGTCGACGTGCGACGGGCCGACGCCGCCCGCTACGGCCTCACCGTGGCGGCGGTGATGGACGTGGTGGGCAGCGCCATCGGCGGAATGAACGTCACCGAGACGGTCGAGGGCCTGGAGCGCTACCCCGTCAACCTGCGCTACCCGCGCGAGCTGCGCGACGACCTGTCGATGCTGCAGCGGGTCGCCGTGCCCACGCCCATGGGTCACGCGGTCCCTCTGTCCACGGTCGCCGACGTGTCCGTCCGCAACGGCCCCATGGGCATCATGTCGGAGAACGCGCGCCGCACGGCCTGGATCTACGTCGACCTGTCCGACGACGACATCGGCGGCTACGTCGCGCGCGCCCGGGAGGCGGTCGAGCGCCAGGTCCGCCTGCCCCCCGGGGTGACGCTGCGCTGGTCGGGCCAGTTCGAGTACATGGAGCGGGCCGCCCAGCGGATGCAGGTCGTCGTCCCCATCACCCTGGCCCTCATCTTCGTCTTCCTCTACGCGCACTTCCGCGCGGTGGCGCCCACCCTCATCGTGCTGGGCACCTTGCCGCTGGCCCTGGTCGGCGGCGTGTGGCTGATGTGGGCGCTCGACTTCAACAGCTCGGTGGCCGTCGCGGTCGGCTTCATCGCCCTGGCGGGCCTGGCCGCCGAGACCGGCGTCGTCATGCTGGTCTACCTGGACGAGGCGGTCGCCCGCTTCCAGGCCGAGGGCAGGCTGTCCACGCGGGCCGACCTGGTGGCGGCGGTGTCCGAAGGGGCCGTCGACCGCGTGCGACCCAAGCTGATGACCGTCACCACCACCATCGTCGGCCTGCTGCCCCTGTTCTGGTCCCAGGAGGCCGGCGCCGTCGTTGTCCGCCGCATCGCGGCCCCGATGGTCGGTGGACTGGTCAGCAGCACCGTGCTGACCCTGATCGTCATCCCGGCGGTCTACCTGATCTGGCGGGCCCGGGCGCTGCGCCTCAACCGGTGAGCAGCGACCAGGCCACCGCGGCGGCGATGAACGCGGCCACGCCGCCGAATGCCATGACGAAGATCACCAGGAAGGCGCAGCCCCAGATCAGGCTGCTGACCTGCTGCTCGGCCTGCTTCTGAAGGCGCTTGAGGATGGTCTCGGGCAGGTAGGGCTTGACCTGGCGGTACAGCCAGCCCTCCACCCGGCGCTGGGCGGCGTCCCTGGCGGCGGTCTTCAGCGCAGCGGCGGCAGCCTCCTGGGGCGTGGACGGCAGCGCGGACGACGCCGGACCGGCCGGGGGCGGGGACGCCGCCGGGCGAGGGGGCCCGGCCAGGGCCGGCAGCGGCGCGTCGGTGAGCTGCACGCGCAGCCGCACCAGGGCCCCGGTGGCGGAGTACTCGGCGTGGACCGGGAAGACGCCGTCTCCCCAGGTGGTCATGAAGCCGCAGGCGAGCGCCCCGGCCAGCTCGATCTGGCCCGCCTGGACGGGGCTCTGGCGCACCTGCTCCATGAGCTGCCAGTGGTGGCTGTGGGGGCGGTAGTCGAAGGCGAAGCGCCGACCGCCCTGGCCTCGTACGCCGTCCAGGTGCCGGGCCCAGGCCAGGGCCTGGTCCGCGGGAACCCCCTGCCAGCCGAAGGTCCCGTCCGGCAGGGTGGGCACGCCCAGCTCGGCGGCCAGGGCGGCAGCGTCCGCCCCCCAGAAGGCCACGTCCGCCAGCCCGTCCATCGGCTGCTCGTGCTGCCAGTGGGAGACCGCGACAGCGTCCACCAGGATGAGGCGCGCCAGGTCGACGGGCACCTGCCCCAGCAGCTCCCGTCGGGTGGCGGGCTGCCCGGGCGCCACCTCCAGGCACACCCACGCCCAGCGGTCATCCCCTTCGGCCATCGCCGTCGCCTCAACCTCCATGCGCGCCGATGGTGGCAGGCCGGTGATCACCAGGGCGCCCGCCCCGTCCAGATCCACGGGACCCGAGGCGGTTGGCGAGAGCAGCGCGGCGTGGCGAACCGGGTCCAGGCGCCCCAGCAGGCCCGCATCCACCAGGAGCAGGCGCCCGGACGGGGCGAGGACGTGACCGAGCGAGCGGAGCGAGGCCATGGGATCTCCTGGGACGGGGAGCGCGGAGGCTACACCCGACTCGGCCATCTGGGGCTGGTTAGCCCCAGCCCAACCCCGGAGCCCCGATGTCCGACGAGCTGGTCCTCCTGTCCACCCGCGAGAAGCGCGCCCTGCTCTGCCGCTGCGACCTGTTCGGCCGTGCTGGCCCCGACGCGCTGGACGCGCTGGCCGCCGCCGCCGAGCTTCGGGAGGTCGAGACCGGCGCGGTCCTGGTCCGCCAGGGCGCGGAGGCCGACGCGCTCTACCTGCTGGTCCATGGCCATGCCGAGGTCCGCCTTGAGGCCGGCGAGGACGAGGACGGCGTCGTGCTCGACCAGTTGGGCCCCGGCGCCCTGGTGGGCGAGGTCAGCGTGCTCACCGACGAGCCCCGCACGGCGACCGTCCGGGCCACCGACATGCTGGTCGCGCTGCGCCTGCCGCGCGCCGAGATGCTCGGGACCCTGGCCCTGCACCCCGACCTGGCCCAAGACATCTGGACCAGCGTCGCCCGGCGGCGCCTGGAGGGCCTGCTGGCGGCAAGCCATCGCTTCGCCGGCCAGGGAGAGCAGGCCCGCCACTGGCTGGCAGGTGGCGTAACCCCCGTGTTCGTGCACGCGCGCAGCGCGCAAATCCTCACCTGTCCTGGCACCCTCTTCGTCGTGTCCGGCCAGGTCGAGGCCGAGACGGAGCTGGGCTGGACCTGCGTGCGAGGGCCGGCGTTGCTGCCCTGCGTGGGGCCGGTGGAGTGCCACGCCCGCACCGACGCTGTCGTGGCCGCGGGCCCGCCACTGTCGGGGCTGTCGGGCTGACCAGCGCCCAGTGGCCCCGTCGTCTCTGGTAGGATGCCGACAGTTGGGGCGGTCCCAGGCCCCACTGGAGCCCCCCATGCGCCTGATCACCTCGCTGGCCCTCCTCGCCTCCATCGCGCTCGCCTGCGGAGGCGACGGAGACCCCTCCCAGGACGCTGCCTGGCAGGAACCCAGCACCACCACCACCGCGGCGGTCGGCAGCTTCCCCCCGACGGCCGCGGGTGTCTGCGAACAGTGGCAGGCCTGTGGCTGTCTGTCCGATCCGATGGACACCTGCCTGTCGGTCATGACGGGGGAGGGAATGAACGGCGCGATCCACTCGTGTATCGTCGGGCAGGGATGTGGTTCCTGCGCCGACGCCGTGGGCCACGCCTGCATCCAGGACTACTACGCAGCCGCTTCAGCGGCGTCTCGCGCAGCCCACGAGACCACGATGGACATCATCAACAACTACCCGACCGGTGGGGCCTGCGCCGGCGGTCAGACCGCGGTGTATGGCGCGGACGGCAGCTTCCTTCGCTGCCAGTAGCCCATGCTCACGGCCCGATGACCGGGGAACCCGGTCCGACGGTGCCCAGGAAGGTCCGGTACAGCGCCTGGGCGCCCTCGTCGTCGTAGATGACATCGTGCCCACCACTCTCCCACTGGCTGAACGCGGCGGTCACGGGGGCTCCGTCAAAGCCGATCGCGTCGCCAGTCACCGGCACCTTCAGCTCCTCCAGCCCGCGCAGATCCCAAGACTCCGCCCAGGTCGCGGCCGGGGCCAGGACCGGTGTCCGCCCGGCGGCAGCAAGCGCCTCGGCCGTGCGCCAGGTCGACTGTTCATCCAGGAGCCCCGAGAAGTGCAGGACGTGGAGCGGAGCGTGCTCCTCCCACAGCGGTCCCTCTGCGAACCAGTACGGCGCCGTATCCAGCGGATCGGCCACCTCGCTCAACCACTGCACCAGGGTCGCCACCGGGTGCAGCTCGGTCAGCTCCTCGCCCTCGCCGAGCTGGAGCACGCTGGCCAGGACGGGCCCGATCGGGAAGGGGTCGGTGCGCTCGAGCAGGGTGATGGCCACGCCGCCCCCGGTCCCCGACATGACCGCCGCCTGCGCGTCCGCCCCGAAGAAGGGCACGGCCAGCCCCAGGGACAGGCCCCCCTGGGAGTGCCCGAGCACCGAGATCCGCCGGGGATCCACGGGCACCCGGGTGCCATCCGGCAGCGTGAAGGTGGGCGCCTGGGCCAGCGCGTGCGCCAGGTACATGGCGTCGATCGCGCTCTGCCGCTGGACGGACCGGGCGCTGGCGGGGTTGAGGATGTTGTACGGATGCTCGAGATCGGACAGTCCGCCGGTCAGCTCGCCGCCGCGGGTGCCGTGCAGGGGCAGGTCGATGCCGAGGACCAGGCCGCCCACCTCGCCCAGCACGGAGGCGTGCGAGTCGGCGCCCTGGCAGCAGCCGCTCAGGTAGCTGCCGCCCGTGCCGTGCAGGACGATGGTCACCGGCCAGCCGGCCGCCGGCGGGGCGGACAGGTCCGGCGGCGTCCCCAGGGCCAGACGCATCGTGTCCCAGCCCACCGGGTCGGCCATCGGGTCGGCGTCCAGCACCAGGCCGCCCCCCTCGTCCTGGTAGGGGCGCTCGCCCTCCTGGAAGACCGGGCCCGGGTAGGTGCCCTCGTAGACCCGGAAGCGGGAGTTCTCCTGCACCACCGACAGGCTCTGCGACAGGTCCACGGGCGCCTGCCGGCGGATCCACCGCGCGGCGGCCACCAGGGACGCGGTGGGGTCCGCCGTCGTGAACACGGCCGCGACGGCCACCTCCGGTGCGGAGAGCCCGGCCAGCGGCAGCCAGTCGCGCAGGGCGGCCAGGTGGTCCGCCGCCTCGAGGTCCTGCTGGAACGCGGCGGGCGAGGCGGCCACCGCGGTGGTCAGCACCAGGGCGTAGGTCGTGGCGGGGCGGAGGGGGAAGCCGAAGACCGGGGCGACGGCCAGCGCGTGCGCCGGCAGGTAGGCGGTCGCGTCCTCCGACCACTGCCACTGGACGGGCACCCGCGCCCCGCGGTGGGGGGAGGCCGGGTCCACGTCCACCAGGAACAGCGCGGCGCCGTCCTGCAGCGAGCCGCTGGCGTCCGGCAGCAGCGATGTGTCCAGCTCCTGGTCGAAGGCCAGGTAGACGGCGGTGTTGTTTCCGTAGCCGCCCAGGCCGCGCGCCACCTCCAGGTAGGTGTCCACCAGCGGGATCGCGGCCGGGTTGGGAAAGGTGGACAGATCCGGACCCCCATCCTCCGACCGACGACCGTCCGAGGGCCACGGGGTCGAGAGGAACGCGGTCCCGTCCGGATCGTAGACCGGCAGGGGCCCCCCCGCCGTGGCGCCGCCGTCGCCGGGGTCCGGCTGTGTCGCCCCCCCGTCCGCCGCGGTCGCCGCCGTGTCGTCGGCCAGGGTGGACGGCCCCCCGCCGGGGGGTGCCGAGCACGCCAGCAGCACGAGCAGCTCAGTCACGCAGCAGCTCACCCGTACAGTCACCCTGGTCGACGGACAGCGAGTCGCCGCCATCCCATGACATGGTCCAGTCCAGCTCCTCGCCCTCGCTGCACTGGTCCGAGGTCTGTTCACCGTCCACCGAGGTGACGCAGGTCACGGGCGAGCCGGTCAGCGCGACGTCCTGCGGACCCGCGGGGTCCGTGAGGGACAGGGTGATGGCGTCGAAGGTCTGCGCCTCGACGTAGTCCCGCCAGGCACCCTGGATCTCGAAGGTGCCGGTGAAGGACACCTCGCCGGGCCCCTGGAAGGTGCGCTCGTCCTGGCGCCGCAGGTCGAAGCTGGCGGCGATGACCCCGTCGCTGTCCTCGTCCCCGCAGGCGAGGGCGCCGGACCAGGATCCGGCGGGGGCGCCCTGGCAGGCCAGGAGCAGGAACGGCAGGGGAAGCAGGGGCAGGCGCATCGGGACCTCGTGCCGCGCAGCTTAGCCCCCGCGGCCCCACCTCAGCCGGCCGCGCGGGCGGCGGGGGCCAGGCGCCAGGGGCGCAGCAGGTCCACCACCGGCAGCAGGCCCGCCGCCAGGCTGGCCAGGGAGAGGCCGACCAGCGCCCAGGCAGACGAGGTCGCCAGCGCCTGCACGGCCAGCCAGAAGAGCCCCAGGGCCAGCAGCCCGGAGAGGGTCACGCGCCGCCAGCCGGCCATCCACCACGACAGCAGGGCGGCGGCGAAGGCCGGGGCCAGCGTCAGCCCCAGCACCGCCAGCACGGGCACCGCGAAGCTCTCCAGGCGCTCCAGCGCGACCAGCGTCAGCACGAAGGCCACCGGCAGGCCGAGCAGGCAGGCCAGGGCGTGCGCGTACAGCCGCCGGGCCAGCCGGTGACGGTCCAGCGGAAGGCTGTGCCAGGGCGACAGGTGGCCCTGGCCCGTGCCCAGGGCCGTGCGCCCCAGGGGCAGGAAGGCCGCGACCAGCGAGACCGCCGCCACCGCGATGGCGGCGTGGAAGTCGGGGCCCAGGTCGGCGCCGCCGCGGGTCAGCGCCCAGGGGATGACCGCGACCAGGACCATCGGGCTGGCGCGCAGGTGGGCGCGCAGCAGGCCCCGGCCGAGGTCCGCGGCCAGGGTCGCCGCGGGCGGGCGCGCGGGGCGGGACAGCACGGGCGCGGCGCGGCGGGCGACCAGGTCGGGCCAGGCCACGCGGGGCAGCGGGCCCAGCGCCAGCAGCAGGCCCCCGGTCGCCAGGCTCAGGGCGGCCAGGCTCCAGGCGGGGGACAGGGGCGACGCGGCCAGGAGGCCCCGCTGCCAGGCCAGGGCGAGCACGGTGCCGGGCAGGCCGACGGCCAGGAGCTGGGCGGGCCCGCCCCGGTCCACCTGCAGGGAGGCGCCGACCACGGCGGGCAGGACCAGCAGCGGCACGATCAGGGCGTAGGCGGGCAGATCGACCGCGCGGGCGACCGCGTCGACCCCCAGGAAGCCGCTGGGGACCCGGCTGGCCAGGGCGCTGCCCACGGCGAGCAGCGGCGCGGCGGCCAGCCCCTCGCCCAGGGCGCGCGCGCGGCGGGACAGGGGCAGGGTGCACATCGTCGCCGTGCCGGGCTCGACGCCGATGCCCCGGTCGTGGGGCGCCAGCACCCCCCGCACCAGCCCGTCGGCCATGCTGCCCGTGGCCGCCAGCACCAGCACCTGCAGCGACACCGGCAGCGTCACCACCAGCTCCAGGATCGGGACCGTCACCCCGATGGAGCCGACCACCAGCAGCAGGGGGAAGGGTCGGCGCAGGGCGACGCCCAGGCAAAAACGCGCGTGGCGGAGGATCATGCCGCGCCCTCCCAGCCGAGCATCGCCTCTTCCAGCGTCTGCCCCTCGCCGACCAGCTCTGGCGTCGGCCCCTCGGCCAGGACCCGCCCCCGCGCCAGCACCAGCAGCCGGTCGGCGATCCGCTCGACGTCGGCGAGCTGGTGGGAGGACACGACGACGGAGCGCGACTCCTCCTGCACCACCTCGAGCACCGCCTCCAGCAGGCGGCGCCGGCCCGCCAGGTCCAGCCCGGTCGCCGGCTCGTCCAGCAGCACGATCCGCGGCCGGTGGGCCAGGGCGCAGACGATGCGCAGCCGGGTGGCCTGCCCCTTGGACAGGTCCCGGGCGCGCTGGCGGGGCTCCAGCTCGAAGCGGTCGAGCAGGCTTCGCACCAGGGCGGCGTCCCACCGTGGGTAGTAGCCGGACAGCACCCGCATCAGCTCGCCCACCCGCAGGTCGAAGACCGGCAGGTCGTCGCTCATGAAGCCCAGGGCCTCCCGCAGGCGGCCGGGCTGCCGCGCCGGGTCCAGCCCCAGCACGGAGACGGCGCCGCCGTCGCGCGGGGCCAGGCCGGCCAGGTGGTGCAGCAGGGTGGTCTTGCCGGCGCCGTTGGGCCCCACCAGCCCGACCACCGCGCCCGGGGGCACCTGCCAGGCGGCCACGGACAGCCGGAAGGCGCCGCGTCGGATCTCCAGGTCGCGCAGGTCCACGAGGGGCTCAGCGAGCGTCATCGTCGGCTCCATCGGTCCAGAGGGTGGCCAGGAAGGCTTGCTGCTCGGCGTCGGCCAGCCCGAGCTGGCGCGCGCGGATCACCGCGTCGGCCAGCACCTGCCGCGCCTCGTCTCGCGCCTGGGCGCGGGCGTCGGGCGCCGGCGCCCGCACGTAGGTGCCCTGCCCCTGGCGGCGCTCGACCAGGCCCGCCGCCTCCAGGTCGGCGTAGACGCGCCGGGCGGTGATCAAGCTGACCAGCGTGTCCTGGGCGAGCTGGCGCACGCCCGGCAGCAGCGTGCCCGGCGGCAGGGCGCCCGAGGTGATCAACGCCGAGAGCTGGTCGTGGAGCTGCCGGTAGAAGGGCACGCCCGAGGCCTGGCGGAGTGTGAGCGGCAGGGGGGAGGGGGCGGTCATGGTGTGTATGCACTTATACACACCATGACCCCACCCCGCAAGCGCGAGCGGACGCGCCGCGGCTCCGGCTATGGTCCCGCGCCTCGGACGGAGGCCGGATCATGCCCGCGCCGAACCACTGGACGCTGCTCCTCGGGCTGGGCCTGGGCCTGGGCTGCGGGCAGAAGGACAGCGACGACGACGACGACGACGACGACGGGGGAGGAGGCGGCTGGGACCTGGGCACCGACACCGGCGTCCACGGCGACGGCGGCGGCACGGACGGCGGCGGCACGGACGGCGGCGGCACGGACGGCGGCGGCACGGACGGCGGCGGCACGGACGGCGGTGGAGGAGACGGCGGCGGCACGGACGGCGGCGGCGCAGACGGCGGCGGAGGCGACGGCGGCAGCGGGGACCTCGGGCGCCTGGCCCTGGAGCTCGATCGCCTGGACTTCGGCGCGGTCGACGTCGGTGCCGACCGCTGCGAGGGGCTCGAGCTGCGCAACACCGGCGGCGCGAACCTGCGCCTGCTCGAGGCCACCAGCAGCAGCGCGGCCTTCTTCGTGGAGGGGTTGGCCCTGCCCCTCACCCTGGGCCCCGGCGGCCTGGCGACGGCCACGGTCTGCTTCTCGCCGGCCGCGGTCCGGGCCTACAGCGGGACCATCACCTTCGACGCCGACACCAACGACCCCACCCTGGAGGTCAGCGGCGAGGGCCTGGACGACTGTGCAGGTTGCGAGCCGGACATCATGGTGACCTACGCCAAGGCCGAGGTCGACAGCCTGACGATGGTGAGCCTCCTGGGGCTGGCGGACTACGCGACGCTCACCCTCCGCAACGACGGAGACGCCGACCTGGAGATCCTCGAGGTCCGCCTGGACAACGACACCGCGGGCGGCTGGTTCGACCACGACTGGACCGGCAGCACCACGCTCGCCCCGGGAGACGAGGCCGAGCTGACCCTGAGCTACGTCTGCGAGGACGTCTTCTGCGCCGACGCCCCCAGCGGCAGCCGCGACACCAACATCCTGCACATCGAGAGCGACGACCCCGACACGCCGGACTGGACGGTCAGCCTGTACGGCGGCTGACCGAGGGTGCGCCAGCCACGGCGCTCGCGACGTTAGGGACCCTCGCCGCGGAGCACCGATGTCCCTGCCTGCCTTTCCCAGCCTGCACCCTCCCGAACCCGACCTGGCCGACCTGGCGACGCGCACGGCCACGCACGTGGCCACGATCCGCGCCGCCACCGCGCCCGCGCAGGTGCTGGAGGCCATCCGCACCTGGGACGCCGAGAGCCGCACGGTGGGCACCTGGGCGAGCTGGGCCCAGATCCGCTTCGCACAGGACACCACCGACCCCGAGGCGGCCGCCCGCAACGATCGCCTGGACGCCATGGGGCCCGCCCTGGACGGGCTGTCGGTGCAGGTCAAGCGCGCCATCCTGGAGAGCCCCTTCCGCGACGCGGTGGCCCAGGCGCTGGGCGCCCAGGCCCTGGCCCTGTGGGCGCTGGACCTGCAGAGCCACGATCCCGCGCTGGAGGCGGCCCAGGCGGCCGAGCAGCGACTGGTGAGCCGCTACAGCCGCCTGACCGGCGGCGCCACCATCGCCTTCCGCGGCCAGGAGCTGCGCTTTCCACAGCTCGCCGTGCTGCGCGAGAGCCAGGACCGCGACACCCGGCACGAGGCCACGGCCGCCACCTGGGGCTGGTACGCCGCCCACCACGACGAGCTGTCCACGCTCATGGGCGAGCTGCGGGCGCTGCGCCACGAGCAGGCCGTGGCCCTGGGCGACGCCGACCACGTGGCGCTGGGCTACCGCCGGATGCGGCGGCGCGGCTACGGCCCCGACGACGTCGCCGTCTTCCGCGAGGAGGTGCGCCGCCACGTCCTGCCGCTGGTCCTGACCCTGCGACAGGCCCAGGCGCGGCGCCTGGACGTCGACCGGCTGATGGCCTGGGACCTGCCGCTGCTGGACCCGCGCGGCAACCCCCGGCCGCAGGGCGACCTGGACTGGCAGGTGCAGCAGGGCGCGGCCCTCTTCGCGCGCCTGGGCCTGGGGGACTTCTACGCCATGCTGCGGGACCGCGAGCTGCTGGACCTGGTGCCCCGCCCCGGCAAGCGGGTGGGCGGCTTCTGCTCCTACATCCCCGACGCCCAGGCGCCCTTCGTCTTCGCCAACATGAACGGAACCGCGGCGGACACGCGTGTGTTCACCCACGAGCTGGGCCACGCCCTGCAGGTCTGGTCCAGCCGCGACGTGCCGCTGGCCGACCTGCAGTGGCCCACCTACGACGCGGCCGAGGTCCACTCCATGAGCCTGGAGCTGTTGACCTGGCCGCACATGGACCTGTTCTACGGGGAACAGGCCCGCCGCTACCAGCGCGACCACCTGTCCGGCGCGCTCTTCGCCCTGCCCTGGATGGCGGCGCTCGACGAGTGGCAGCACCGGATCTACCGCGACCCCACGCTGGACCCCGACCAGGCCTGGCGCGAGCTCGAGCCCGGCTGGTTCCCGGACCTGGACTGGGGCGACATCGCACATGGCCGCGCCGGGCGCCGCTGGCAGGCGGTGCCCCACCTCTTCCACACCCCCTTCTACATGATCGACTACGCCCTGGCCCAGACCTGCGCCCTGCAGCTCTGGCTGGTCGCGCGCCGCGACCCGTCGCTGGCGATGGAGCGCTACCTGGCGCTGTGTCGCATCGGCGGCCGCGCCCCCTTCCTGGAGCTGGTCGAGGGCGCGGGCCTGCGCTCCCCCTTCCAGCCCGGGGTCCTGGCCGAGGTCGCCCAGGAAGCCGCCGCCGTCCTGCGGACCTTGGAGGACTGACCATGACACACGCCCCCGCGGCCCCGACCCCGGAGGAGATCGACCTCCGCTTCGCCCCCTTCGAGCGCATGATGCGCGCCGAGGGCCTGCCGGACCTGGCCATCGCCTCCTTCCGCCGCCACTACCGGATGCTCAGCGACGGCGACACGGGCGTGCTGCGCGAGGCGGACATCCGGCCGGTCGACGACCTGCCCGACGCCGAGCGGCTCGACCCGGCCCTGGAGGCGGTCGGACGCGCCGCCCTGCCCCAAGCCGTGATGCTCAAGCTCAACGGAGGGCTGGGCACCGGCATGGGCCTGGAGAAGGCCAAGTCCCTGCTGCCGGTGCGGGGCGCGCTGACCTTCCTGGACCTGATCGCGCGCCAGGCCGACGCCGCGAGCGTGCCCCTGGTCCTGATGGACAGCTTCGCCACCCGCGACGACTCGCTGGCGGCCCTGGCCGCCTGGCCCCGCCGCTTCCCGGACCTGCCCCAGGACTTCGTCCAGCACAAGGTGCCCAAGGTCGACCAGGCCACGCTCGCGCCGGCGGAGTGGCCCGAGGAGGATCTGCGCTGGTGCCCGCCGGGCCACGGCGATCTGTACACGGCGCTGGTCACCTCGGGCGCGCTGGACGCCCTGCTCGCCGCCGGCCGGCGCTTCGCCTTCGTCAGCAACTCCGACAACGTCGGCGCCTCCCTCGACCCCACGATCCTGGGGCACCTGGTCGCCCGGGGGCTGCCCTTCCTGATGGAGGTGTGTGATCGCACGTCCATCGACCGCAAGGGGGGGCACCTGTGCTGGCAGGGCGACCGCCTGGCCCTGCGCGAGGCCGCGCAGTGCGCGCCGCAGGACCAGGACGCCTTCCAGGACGTCACCCGCCACCGCTACTTCAACACCAACAACATCTGGCTCGACCTGCGGGCCCTGCGCGCCCTGCTCGACCAGGGCGACGGCGTCGTGGCGCTCCCGCTCATCCGCAACGCCAAGACCGTCGATCCGCGCGACCCGGTCTCGACGCCCGTCTACCAGCTCGAGAGCGCGATGGGCGCGGCGATCTCCACCTTCCCCGGCGCCGCCGCCCTGCGGGTCCCACGCAGCCGCTTCGTGCCCGTGAAGACCACGGCGGACCTGCTGCGCGCCCGCTCCGACGCGATGACGCTGACCGAGGACGCCCGGCTGGTCAGCGCCCTGCCGCCGGACCGGGCCCCCGTCGACATCGTCCTGGACGGTCGCTTCTACAAGCTGGTCGACCAGCTCGACGCCCGCTTCCCGCACGGGCCGCCCTCCCTGGTCGACTGCTCCCGCCTGGTGGTCGAGGGGGACGTCCGCTTCGGCGAGGACGTGCGCTGCCGGGGCGAGGTGCGGATCCGAACGGAGGCCGGGGCAGGGATCCCGGCCCACGCGGAGCTGCGGGGGGAGTACCACCTGTGACGGTCGGCCTGCTCGTCGCCAGCCTGCTGGTGGCCTGCGCCGACAGCGGCGGCCCCGACGGCGGCGCCCCCGACAGCGGCGGCCCCGACGGCGGCGCCCCCGACAGCGGCGGCCCGGACGGAGGGGACCCGTGGGTCGATGCCCCCACCGTCCTTCGCCTGGGGCCGCCGTCCCCCTGCGTGGGCGCCTACGGCATCGCCGCCGACGCCGCGACCGGCCAGGTCTACGTCTCCAGCCTGCACGTGCCCTTCATCACCCTGCTGGATCCCGCCAGCGGCGGGTGGGCGGGCAGCCTGGACCTGCGCGAGGCCGGGGCGGAGACCGCCTACTTTCCCCGCCTGTACGTGCAGGACGACACGCTCTGGGTCACGGACCTCGACGCCGGGCGCCTGCTGCGCTTCTCGTTGCCCGACCACACCCCGCTGTCCGCGGTGGAGCTGGACGCCGACACCATCACCACCGCGCTGGGCCCCGACGGGCCGTGGGGGGCGAGCGGCACCGTGCTCACCCGCTATGGCCCCGAGGGTGCGGTCGAGACCCTGCGCAGCCCGGTGGCACCGACCACCTTCCACGTCAGCAGCGACGGGATCGCCGTCGCCGACGCCCGCAGCAGCGCCGTCGCGCTGCTCGACCGGGCCGGCCTCCCGCGCTTCGAGGCCACCGTCGCCGAGGGCACCGTCGAGTCGGTGCTGGCCTGGGAGGACCGCCTGGTGCTGGCGGACCGGGCGACGGGGGACGTGGTCGCGCTGCAGGACGGGGTCGAGGTCGGACGCGCGCACGTCGGCTCGGACGCCTTCGCCCTGTACCGCCGCGACGACCTGCTGCTGGTGGTGGTCCGCCAGGGGGCGGCGCTGCCCGAGAGCGGCTCCTACCAGGGCGCGCCGGGCCTGGTGGTCGCGCTGGACGCCGACCTGGCGCCCGTGTGGACGGCCGAGCTGGGCAAGACCCTGCACTTCCTGGCCGACGACGGCGAGCGCCTGTGGGCGATGGCCGAGGACTCCCTGCAAGCCTCCGCCATCGATCCCACCACCGGCGAGGAGCTCTTGCGGGGGCCCCGCCTGGGGCTGACCATCGACCACCTCCAGCCGGTCGGCGACCGCGTGTGGTTCGGCAGCCACCTGACCGACGAGGCCTGGGCGGTCGACCTGCCCGGCCGCGGCGGGGCGACGCTCCAGGCCGACGTCGTCGACACCTGCGGCTGGCCCTTCCGGCTGGTGCCCGACGGGGCACAGGGGGTCGTGGCCTGCCAGGAGTCCGGCGAGGTGGCGCGGATCGACCTCGCCAGCGCCAGCCTGGCCTCCACCGAGCGCTGGGCGGACACCTTCCACGTCGCCTGCGAGGACGGCCTGTGCACCGGCCACTCCGTCTTCGTCGGTGCCGCGGTGGACGGGGACGGGGTCGTGGTGGCCGACCCTCGCACCGCCTCGCTGCGGCGGGCGGACGGCGCGACGGTCGCCGTCGGCGATCCCACGCAGGCGCCCGAGCGCCTGCAACACTTCGACGTGCTGGCCCTCGACGACGGCCTGCTGGCCTTCGAGCCCCGCTCCCAGCAGGTGGCGTGGGTCGCCGCCGGCGCGGCCGTGCTGCAGCCGGTCGACGGCCCGGCCGCCACCTTCCCGCTGGTGTGGGACCAGGACCGGGCCTGGGCCGGGCGCGAGGCCTGGCAGGCCGGCCCGACCCGCGTCGCCCTGCTGCCCGGCGAGGGCCAGGTCGAGGCCGCCGGCGCCGGCTACCTGGTGGTGCGAGAGGGGGACGACCTGGTGGTGCTCGACCGGGAGGACCTGGCGGAGCGCGGCCGCCTGGCGCTGGCGGAGCTGTCGCAGCCTCCCTTCCCCTCGCTGGGTGGCGAGGCGGGTCCGGTGCGGCTCGCCGTCGACGAGGAGACCGCGACCCTGCTCGTGGGCAACCTGCTGCGCGGGACCATCGAGCTGCGCAGCCTGCCCGACCTCTCGCCCCGCGGCACCGGCGAGGTCCTCGCGCTGGGCCGCTGGGCCGACCGGTAGGACCGCCAGGGTGGGCAGACGCCCCGCGTGTCGGCTAGGACGCCGCGGATGACCGACCGCCGCGACCAGATCCTCGACGCCGTCCTCCCGGTCTTCGCCGCGCACGGCTTCGCCGGCGCCCGCACCCGGGCCCTGGCGGCCGCGGCCGGCGTCAACGTCGCCACCCTGGCCTGGCACTTCAAGGACAAGCAGGGCCTGTACGACGCCGCCGTCGACCGCATCTACGACCGCCTGATGGCCCTGGATCTCCCGGCCGAGGTCGCGGCGGCGCCGACCCCCCGCCAGCGGGTGCAGCTGCTGGTCCAGGCCTTGTACGCCCAGGCGCGGGCCAACGCCGACGGCATCCGCCTGCTCTTGCGCCACGTGATGGAGCACGGGGGCGCGCCCGAGCCCGTGCGGGCGCGCTGGTCCGCGGCGACCCTCGCGTCCGCCGGCCAGGCCCTCGCCGGCCTGGGGCCCCTGCCCGAGGCGGATCCCCGGCTGGCCCTGCTCTCGCTGAACCACCTGGTCGCGCGCTACGCCGTCACCGACGAGGCCGATCTCGCCGCCTTCGTGGACGGCCCCGACCCGCACCGGGCGGTGGCGTCCCACCTGGGCGAGGTCGCCTGCCGCCTGCTGGGGGTGCCATGACGCGCGCCCCCGACGGCGGGGTCGCGGTCCTGCTGGTCGACGACGACGAGACCGCGCGCCGGGTCGCCGTGCACAACCTGCGGCGGGCCGGCCTGGAGGTCGACGACGCCGCCGATGGCGCCCAGGCCCTGGCGGCCTTCGACCCGGCGCGCCACGCCGTCGTCGTCACGGACCTCAAGATGCCCGAGGTCGACGGCATGGCCGTGCTGGCCACCGTCCAGAAACGCGCGCCGGACACCCCGGTGGTGGTCGTGACCGCCTTCGGCGACGTGGACACGGCGGTCGGCGCCATGCGGGCGGGGGCCTGGGACTTCGTCGAGAAGCCCTTCTCCCGGGACCGCCTGGAGCTGACGGTGCGCCGGGCGCTGGAGGCCTGGCGCCTGCGCCGGGACAACCGCCGCCTGCGCGCCCAGGCCGACCCGGTCCCCGTCGCCGCCTCGCCGGCCATGCGGCAGGTGCTGGAGCTGGCCGAGCGGCTGGCCGGCTCCTCGGCCAGCGTGCTCATCACCGGAGAGAGCGGCGTCGGCAAGGAGGTCGTCGCCCGCCGGGTCCACGCCGCCTCGCCCCGCGCGCGCGGGCCCTTCGTCGCGGTCAACTGCGGCGCCATCCCCGCCGAGCTGATGGAGAGCGAGCTGTTCGGCCACACCCGCGGCGCCTTCAGCGGCGCGGTCCAGGCCCGGCAGGGGCGCTTCCGCGCGGCCGACGGCGGCACCCTGTTCCTGGACGAGGTGGGCGAGTTGCCGGCGGCCCTGCAGACCCGGCTGCTGCGCGTGCTCCAGGAGGGGCTGGTCGACGTGGTCGGCTCCGACCAGCCGGTCCGTGTCGACGTGCGGGTCCTGGCCGCCACCAACCAGGACGTCGAGCGGCTGGTGGCCGAGGGACGCCTGCGCGAGGACCTGTACTACCGGCTCAACGTCCTGCGCCTGCACGTGCCGCCCCTGCGCCAGCGGCCCGAGGACATCGAGGCCCTGGCCCGCCACTTCCTGGCCGGCGCCGACCGGGTCCTGGCCCTGCCGCCGGCCGTGCTCCGCGCGCTGCAGGCCCGCCCCTGGCGCGGCAACGTGCGCGAGCTGCGCAACGTGTGCGAGCGGCTGGCGCTGCTGGCGCCCGGCGACGCGGTGCGGCTGGAGGATCTGCCCACCGAGCGGATCCCCCACAGCGACAGCCGCTGGCTGGACGCGATCCCCCCGGATCTGTCCTTGATCGACGTCGAGCGGGCGGTGGTCGAGCACGTCCTGCGCCGCCACCGCTGGAACGTCAGCGGCGCCGCGCGGGCGCTGGGGGTCCCGCGCCACGTCCTGGCCTACCGCATCGAGAAGTTCGGCATCAGCAGGCCCGAGGATGGGTGAGGGGCTGCGCCCCCTGGGGTCCTGGCGCGGCCTGCTCGGGGTGGCCCTGCCGATCGCGCTCATCGCCGCCCTGCACTACGGCGCCCCCCACCACGCCGAGGGTGTGCACGACGTCGCGCGGCGACTGTTCTACGTGCCCATCGTGCTGGGCGCGGCCCTGGGCGGCCTGCCCGGCGGGGTGTTGACGGCCCTGCTGGTCTGGCTGGTCTACTTTCCGCACGCCTTCCTGCCGAGCTTCCACCCCGACCCCGCCGACAGCACCCAGAAGGCGCTGGAGATGGGCTTCTATGTCGTGCTGGGCGCGCTGTCCGGGTCGATCGTCGACCGCCTGCGCAGCGCGAACCAGCGCCTGCAGGACAGCCTGGCCCAGGTGCGGGCCCGGGACGCCCAGCTCGCCCGCGCTGCGCGCCTGGAGGCGCTGGGCCAGCTCACCGCCGGCCTGGCCCACGAGATCAAGAACCCGCTGCACGCCATGCGCGGCACGGCCGAGATCGTGCTCGACGCCGTCCCCCCGGGCACGGAGGAGCGCAGCCTGGGCCAGGCGTTGATCGGCGAGATCGACCGCCTGGACGGCCTGCTCACCCGCTTCCTGGGCTTCGCGCGCCGGGGCGCCGGGGAGATCGGACCCCTCGACCTGGGCCAGGTGCTGCTCGACGTAGAGACCCTGGTGCGGGCCCAGGCCGCCCGGCAGGGGACCACCGTCCAGGTCCTGCCCGGACAGGCCCAGGCGCTCGCGGCACGGGACGAGGTCGTCCAGGTCGCGCTCGGCATCTGCCTGAACGCGCTGCAGGCCCTGGAGCGCGGCGGCACCGTACGGATGATGGTGCAGGACGGTCCCCCCCGGCTGCGGATCGAGAACGATGGGCCCTCGATTCCGGCGCACCTGCTCGACCGGGTCTTCGACCCCTTCGTGAGCGGTCGCCCGGGCGGGACCGGCCTGGGACTGTCCACCGCGTGGAGCCTCGTCCAGGGGATGGGAGGCACGATCCGGGTCGACAACCTGCGCGACGGCGGCGTCGCCTTCGAGATCTGCCTGCCTCAGCCTTCGACGGACACGGCGCGGGAGGAGCGGAGGTAGGAGGACACGCAGGGGGGACACATCCCGAAGCTGACGTCCATGCCCGGCGCGCCCAGCAGCTCGGGCACCCAGTCCCAGGTCGCGGGCGACGAGACCCGTCGCACGCAGCGACAGTGGGCACACTGCCGGATCAACCCGTCCTCCCCGCGGTAGGCCGCGATCACCAGGGGCTCGGGGGGCCGCTGCATGGTGTGTTCACGGACCTCCACCAGCCGGTGAATCAGCAACAGATCGTCGCGAGTCAGCGGCTGCACCCGCAGCCGGAAGAGGCGAAAGCGCGTCGGCGAGGAGCACTGGTAGTCGTGCGAGTGGGCCACGCCCGAGGCCCGGACGTGCTGGAACAGGTCGCGGTAGAAGGGACGCAGGACGTCGGGCACGACCGCCAGGTAGCCCTGGCCCAGCCGGGGCAGCGCCCGCTCGCCCCCGCCCTCCGCCGCGGCGAAGCGCAGGCTCGCGTCGTTGAACATGGCGATGCGCCCCTCGCCGTCCAGGCCGAAGGCCACGTCGTCGGTGGTCGCCAGGTAGTCCAGGTCCTGGCCGACCAGCGCCGCGCGGAAGAGGGCAGAGAGCTGCACCGCGCCTACCCGATGTCCACGACGCGAGGCTCCGGAGGATCGTCCTCGCCCCCGGCACCGTCCTGGTCCTCCCCGCCGGTGGCGGCGCCTCCCTCGTCGGGATCGGCCACCTCGCCCTTGCGCCGCCGCAGCCAGGAGAGCGCCCCTCCCGCGCGCTCCCCGGCCGCCGCCGAGGTGTCCCGCAACCACCGGGCCAGCGGATCGGCCGAGGCGCGGAAGCCGTCGGCGTAGGTGCGCGCGCTGTCCTTCCACGCCTGCCAGGTGCTGGCCTCGGGGTCATCCTGGCGGCGGGGATAGTCGCCGTCCAGCACGGCCTGGTAGGCGCCCGACTCGATCCAGCGGTCCAGCTCCTTGACCCGCTGCACGGGGAAGGGGTGGCTGCGGCCCAGCAGGGCCAGGGTCTTGATGACGCTGTCGAGCGCGCTGCCCTCCTCCTCGTAGCGGCGGGCCTGGGCGCGGAAGGCGTCGACGTCGGCACCGTCGCCCACCCCTCCGGCCAGGCGCAGCAGGCTGGCGCGCACGTGATCGGGGCGCTGGGTGGCCAGCAGGGCGCACCGGTCGGCCGACAGCTCGGCCTTGCGGTCCCACTCGAGCAGGGCGGCCAGGACCGCGAACAGGGGCAGGCCGGCCAGCGGCAGCACGCCGGCGTAGCGGCCGGCCTCCAGCATCAGGCGCAGCATCGTCTTGTACAGGACGTGGTCGGACATGATGTGGCCGACCTCGTGGGCCAGCACCACGCGGAGCTGGTCGGCGTCCAGCAGCAGGACGGTGGCGCTGTTCAGGACGATGAAGGGATCGTCCATTCCGACGGCGCCCGCGTTGACGACCGGGCTCTGCGAGACGAACAGTCCCCAGCGACGCGGCGCGTCCAGGGTCTCCAGCACCTCGCCGTACAGGGCGTGGAGCTGCGGGTACTGGTCGGGCCCGACCTCGACGGCGCTGCCCAGGGTGATCAGGCGGAGGCTGCGCTCGGTGAACAGCCCGAAGAGCTTGCGCAGGACCAGGTCGAAGCCGGGCACCCGGCGCAGGGCCTGCAGGGCGGCGCGGTCGGCGGGGTGCTCCCAGGCGCGAGAGGAGACGTCGGACAGGCGGACGGTCATCGGGGCTCCCTTCAGCGGTGGACCAGGGGGACGACCGGGCCGACCGACACCTCGACCTGCTGGCCGCCGCGGTGGAAGTCGCCCTCGATCATGTAGGAGATGGGCTCGTCCGCGCTGAGCACCAGCCGGGCGCCCAGGCGATCGACGATGTCGGGGTGGGCCCAGGGGCGACGCACCTGGGTGCCGGGGATGCGCACGGCCAGGGCGAAGGGCGAGCATGCGAAGCCCAGGGCCTGGAGCTGGCCCGGGTGCCGCGTGACGGCCCAGAAGGGCTTGAAGCCCAGGCCCATGTCATCGACCGTCCCGGCGGCGACGGCCATGTACGAGTCCGGTGTCCAGGACTGTCCGTCCAGGCTGACACGGACCCGGGTCGGCCGGGTGAGCCGCCGGGCGAAGGCGCCGCCGACGACGGCCGAGACCAGGGCACGCGCGAGGATGCGGGCCCCCTTGACGGGGCTGGCGCCGCCCCCCTCGTAGTAGACCTCGAGGAAGTTGGAGATGACGCCGTTGCCGAACAGGAAGCCGTAGCGGTCGGGCCCCAGGCCGTCGCGGATCCGCATCAGGTGGCGGGTCACGGTGGGCTGTGGCTGGCCCTGGGCCTGCCGGGCCAGGACGCGGCGCAGGATGCCCGCCGGCCTGCCCGTGAGCCCGATGCCGTGGGCCACGGTGTTCATGGTGCCCCCGCGCAGGATGCCGATCGGCGGCAGGGGCCGCTCGCCCCAGGCGCGTGCCAGCGCGGACAGCACGTGGGCCAGGGTGCCATCCCCTCCGTTCACGCACACGACCACGGGCCCGGGAAGCGCGCGCAGCTCCACCGCGAGCCGGTCCAGGTCCTCGGGTGAGGTGGGCCGCTCGTGGCGGTGCGGCACCTGGGGCGCGGCGGCCAGCGCCGCGTCCAGGGCGGGGATCACCCGCGGGTCGCGCTTGTTGCGCCCGCTGACCGGGTTGCTGACGACGACGACCATCAGGACGACATCGCCGCGACCAGCTCGCCGCCGCGACCGAACAACCCGAACAGTCCGCCGGTGTGCCAGAAGAGCACGCGCCCCCCCAGGCGGCCGGGATCGGTCGCGGCCAGGTGCTCGATCGCACACCAGGCCTTGCCGGTGTAGACCGGGTCGAGGAAGATGCCCGTCTCGCGGGCGAAGCGAACCTGGATCGCCAGCTCCTCGGGGGTGGCCAGCCCGTAGCCCCGGCCCTGGTGGCCCTCCAGCACGTCCCAGCCGGCGTCGGGCAGGCGGAGGCCCAGCGCAGCCCCCTCGGCGGCGATGGCCTGCACCCGCGCGCGGAAGGTCGCCCGGTCGTCGCACACGGCCACGCCGAGCACCCGGGCGTCGAGCCCGGCCATGGCCAGTCCGGCCAGGGTGCCCCCGCTGCCGACCGCGCAGACCACGCTGTCGAAGGAGAGCCCCCGGGCGATGGCCTGGGCCGTCAGCTCCCGCCCGGCGCGCACGTAGCCCAGGGCCCCGACGGCGTTGCTGCCGCCTTCGGGGATCACGAAGGGACGGCGGCCCGCGGCCCGCAGGTCCCGGGCCAGCTCGGCCATGCGCTGGTCGCGGCGGGCGTAGCCCTGGGCGTCCGTCCAGTGCAGCGTGGCGCCCAGGATCCGGTCGAGGAGCAGGTTGCCGTCCGGGTCCCCGTCGGGTTGCCCCCGCAGCAGCAGCACCGGGTGCAGGCCGAGCTGGCGGGCGGCGACCGCGGTGGCCCGGCAGTGGTTGGACTGGATGCCGCCGCAGGTGATCACCGTGTCGGCGCCCTGCTCCACGGCCTGCGCCAGCAGGAAGTCGAGCTTGCGCACCTTGTTGCCCGAGAGGCCGCTGCCCGTCAGGTCGTCGCGCTTCACCCAGACGTCGATCCCCAGGCGCCGCGAGGGGCGCTCCAGGCGCTGCAGGGGGGTGTCGGCGCGGGAGAGGGACAGGGGCGGGATCATGGCGTCCTCGACCTGGGAGCGCCGCTTATGCCGGCGGACCCCCTCGCGCCGGACCTGGCCGCGGCGGAGGTAGCATGACGCCGCCACCTGGAGACGCCGTGTCCCCCCCTCGCCCGCGCGTCCTGGTCACCACCGACCGGCGGGACCCGACGGCCGGCCCCTCCTCGCCGCCGGCGGGCCGGGTGCGCCCGGCGCGCGCCGAGATCGTGCTCAAGGAGGCGGTGGTCGACGTCGTGCGCGCGGCCGGGGGCCTGCCCCTGCTGTTGCCGCCGGGGGCCCTCTCCCCCCTGGACCTGCGCGCCGTGCTGGCCGACGTGCACGCGGTCATCGTGACCGGAGGGGCCTTCGACATCCACCCGCGCCACTACGGCCAGGCGGTCCAGGGACGCCTGGACCGGGTGGACGAGGCGCGGACGGGCCTGGAGCTGCCCCTGTGCGCCGCCTGCCTGGCCGAGGGCGTGCCCGTGCTGGGCATCTGTGGCGGGATGCAGGCCCTGGCCGTCGCCGCGGGCGGCAGCCTGGTCCAGGACATC
The DNA here is from genome assembly GCA_023150805.1 of Myxococcota bacterium. Classification (GTDB taxonomy): domain Bacteria; phylum Myxococcota_A; class UBA796; order UBA796; family UBA2385; genus UBA2385. The sequence goes on from JAKLKF010000001.1 coordinate 62,801, forward strand.
GGCGCGCAGGTGGTGGGCGCCCTGGAGCACGAGCAGCCCACCGACCCGGCCCAGCCCTGGCACCCCGTCGAGCTGGAGGGCGCGCTGGCGGCCGCCCTGGGCCCGCGGGTGGAGGTCAACTCCACGCACCACCAGGCGGTCGCCGACCCCGGCGTGCTCGCCGTCGTCGGGCGCGCGCCGGACGGCGTGGTCGAGGCCGTCGCCCTGCCGGGGCACCCCTTCGCCGTCGGCGTGCAGTGGCACCCCGAGCTGCTGTCGCACGGCCCGTCCCTGGTCGGCCTGCTGCTGCGGGGCGCGGGTCGGAGCTGAGCGCGGTCAGCGATCCTCGGCGTCCTCGGGGGTCCAGGTGCCCGCCCCCCCGTGGCCCGGGATCAGCAGCACGTGGTGGGTGGTGTGGCGGCGAAGCAGGCCGAGGTGGCGACCGATCGGGATCTCCTGGCCGCGGTAGCCGGCCAGGCCCACCCGCACCGGCTGCCCCAGGAAGGGCACGGGCCAGACGGTGAGCTGCAGGGGCGTGGTGCCGATCTCCTCGCCGCGCCGCGTCACGCTGGCGCCCACGGGATCCGAGGTGATGGTGACGTGGCGCAGGCACCCGGCCAGCGGCGACGCCAGCAGGAGCAGGAGGACCGCGCGGACCGGCCCGGGCCGCGACCGCGATGGGACGGCGCGCTTCACATCGGGCATCCTAACCTCCCCCCGACCCGGCCGAGCCATGCCCGCCCTTCCCGCCACCTCCCCCCCGGCCCGCCCTGCGCGGGCCTTCCTCCTCGCCCTGCTGCTGTCGGGCTGCGCCCACGACAAGCTGGCCACCCGCGACGACGACAAGGAGCTGGCAGACCTCTCCGCCCGCACCGAGCAGTTCTGGCGCTCGATGCAGTGGCAGGACCCCGCGGGCGCCGCCCCCTTCCTGGAGGAGGACGGGCAGCGGCGCCGGTGGCTGCTGGAGGTGGAGCGGCTGAACCAGGAGGTGCGGATCACCGACGCCAGCCTGGTGGACCTGCAGCTCCAGCCGGTGGCCGAGGATCCGCCGGCCGACCGCGCGCGCGAGGCCATCGTGCTGGTGCGCACCGAGGGCTACACCATGCCGGCCCAGATCGTGCGGCGCGAGACGGTGCAGCAGACCTGGTACCGCTCCGCCGATGGGTGGTTCCTGGACTGGACCGAAGGCCACCCGCTGACCGGCAGCCCCTGGTAGCCGCACCGGGCGCCGATCCGGACAGAAGACGTCCGGACCGCGGCTTGCCCCCGGACCCCGACCCGCTACAAGCGCGCATGACCGAGCCCGCCGCCGCGCCGACCCCGGGGGAGCTGCAGAAGCTCCTGCACCGCCGCTTCGGCCACCCCGCCTTCCGCGACGGGCAGCTCCCCATCGTCCAGCACGTCGCCAGCGGGCAGGACGCGCTGGTCGTGATGCCGACGGGCGCCGGCAAGTCGCTGTGCTACCAGCTCCCGGCGCTGGCGCGGGGCGGCACCACCATCGTCGTCTCCCCCCTGCTGGCCTTGATGAAGGACCAGGTCGACGCCCTGGTGGCCAAGGGGGTCCGTGCCACGTTCATCAACTCCTCGATCACACCCGAGGAGCGGCGGGAGCGCATCGCGCGCATGCAGGCCGGCGACTTCGAGCTGGTCTACGTCGCGCCCGAGCGCTTCTCGCCGCGCTTCATCCAGGACCTGGCGCGCACCGACGTCCGGCTGCTGGCCGTGGACGAGGCGCACTGCCTGTCGCAGTGGGGCCACGACTTCCGGCCCGACTACCTGCGCCTGGGCCAGGTCCGGCAGGCACTCGGCCACCCGGCCACCGTGGCGCTCACCGCCACCGCGACGCCCCCCGTCCAGGACGACATCCTGCGCATCCTGGGAATGCCCGACGCGCGGCGCTTCGTGCGGGGCTTCGACCGCCCCAACCTGGGGCTGGAGGTGCGGGAGTGCAGCCGGCCGGCCGACAAGCTGACCGCCCTGCCCGCCCTGCTCACCCAGACCCCGGCCCTGGTCTACTGCGCCACCCGCAAGAACGTGGAGCGGGTGGTGACCAGCCTGCAGGGCGCCGGCGTGCCGGCCGCGATGTACCACGCCGGCATGGAGCACCCCGATCGCGTCCAGGTCCAGGACGACTTCATGAAGGGCCGGGCCGCGGTGGTCGTCGCGACCAACGCCTTCGGCATGGGCGTGGACAAGGAGGACGTGCGGACCATCGTCCACTACGACGTGCCCGGCACGGTCGAGGCCTACTACCAGGAGATCGGGCGCGCCGGCCGCGACGGCAAGCCTTCCCGCGTGGTGCTGCTCTTCAACGAGTCCGACCGCCGCCTGCAGGAGTTCTTCATCCGGACCAGCCACCCGCCTGCCGAGCAGGTGCGGGCCGTCTACGACCGGCTGCTGGCCCAGCACACCAACCCGGTGTGGATGACGCTGGAGGACCTGGCGGACGCCCTGCCCGACGACAGCAACGAGCGCACGGCCGCGAGCTGCCTCTACCTGCTGCAGCGCGAGGGCTGGATCCGCCGCATCGCGCCGCGCGACCGCGCCGGCCACGTCAGCCTGCGCACCGACGCCCCCCGGGCTCGGCCCGACGGCCAGCGCGGCCAGGTCTACGCCTTCCTGCAAGAAGAGCTGGTCGAGGACCCCGACAGCCCCGCCGCCGTACACCCCGACTACGTGGCCGAGCGCCTGGGCCTGGAGCGCGACCAGGTCATCGCCGCCATCCGCGGCCTGGAAGAGCGCGGCTACCTGGCCTGGAGCCCGCCCGAGCGCGCTGGCGGCGTGGAGCTGCTGCGCCCCGACCAGCCGCTGGACCTGGACGAGGACGCGATGCACCGCCAGCGGCGGCGCGAGTTCGACAAGCTCGAGGCCATGCTGGGCTACGCCCGCGCGGGTTGCCGGCGCCGCTACCTGATCAAGCACTTCGGCGAGACGCCCCCCTGGCCCCGCTGCGGGACCTGCGACGGCTGCCGGCAGGGCCTGCCCCTGGTCGCCGAGCCCGAGCGGCTCAGCGCCGACCAGGACCTGGTCGTACGCAAGGTGCTGGCCTGCGTGGCCCGAATGGGGCGGCCCTTCAGCGCCACGATGATCGCCCGCGTGGCGACAGGCGCCACCGACAAGGCCGTGCGGGCCTTCGGCTTCGAGAAGCTCTCGACCTGGGGCATCCTGCGCGGCTGGAGCGCCAAGGCGGTCGAGGACCTGCTGATGTCCCTGGCGCGCGCCGGGGCGCTGGACCCGGTCTACGTCACCCGCCAGGTGGACGGTCACAGCCGCGACTTCATGGAGCTGCGGCTCACCGACCTGGGCGTGCGCGTGATGCGCCAGCTCGAGCCCGGCTTCGAGATGGTCTTCCCCGCGCGGACCGGCGTGGTGCGGCGGACGGGCGCCAGCGCGCGCGGGGCCCGCCCTCCGCTGGAGGGTCCCATCGACGGGGATCTGCTGGCCCTGCTGCGCGAGACCCGCACCCGCCTGGCCCAGGACGACGACGTGCCCGCCTACGTCGTGGCGCCCAACCGCACCTTGGAGGAGATCGCCCAGCGCCGCCCCACCACCCGGCAGGCGATGCTCGAGGTCCACGGCATGGGCAAGGAGCGCTACCACCGCTACGGCCAGGCCCTGCTCGAGGCCGTGCGGGGCTGGACCGGCTGCTGAGGGAGGCTGCGGCGCTCAGCCCGGCTTGCGCCAGTCCACGAAGCCGCGGCCCTTGTCGTCGGGCTGGCAGCGGGGGCAGAAGAAGGCGTCGTGGCCACGCACCCCCGAGGCGCGGATCTTCTCGCCGCAGACCGGGCAGGGCTGCCCGGCGCGGTTGCGGACCTTCACGTGGTCGCGGTGCTTGTCGGGCAGGGGCGGGTCGACCCGGGCGATGACGGCGTTGGCCTCGGTCAGCACCTGGACCATGGCGGCGTGCAGCCGGGCGAGCTGGACGGGCGACAGCTCGCTCACCCGCGCCTTGGGATGGATGCCCGCCGCGAACAGGGCCTCGTCCGCGTAGCAGTTGCCGAAGCTGTCGAGCTGGGCCTTGTCGAGCAGGAAGAGCTTGACCTGGTCGCGCCGCTTCTTCGCCAGCGCGGTGAAGGCCGCCAGCGTGAAGGCCTTGGGGTCGAGCACGTCGATGCCCACCGGGGTCAGGCCGGGCACCAGCTCCTGCCGCCCGGCGGGGACCAGGTAGACCTTGCCCATCTGCTCGCTGTCGCGGAAGCGGAGCTGCCGCCCGTCGTCCAGGGTCAGCGCGACCCCGCAGTCCTTGGGCAGGCGCTCGCCCGGGTCGCAGAGCTGGAAGCGACCGGCGAGCATCGGGTGCACGACCAGCTCCAGCGGCGCGGCCCCCGGCGGCGGAGCCAGCGCGAAGCGCACGAAGTGGAGCTGGCGACGCACCCCCTCGATCCGGTGGCCGGGGAGCAGCTCGCCCAGGCGGCCGGGCACCACGACGCGCAGCAGCACGGGCAAGCCGACAGTGGCCTCGGTGACCGTCCGCCCGACCAGCTCGCGGGCCAGGATCGGGACCTGGTGCTCCAGGTCCGGACGCTCAGGCATCCGGCGGCCCGTCGACCAGGAAGCGCGCCATCGCCTCGCGCAGCCAGGGGGGCAGGCCGCGCAGCTTGAAGTGGTCGGGCCCGCCGGGGTCCATCTGGATCACGACGATGACGACCTTGCCGGTCGCGCGGACCCCGCCGTCGGGCCCCAGCACCCGCAGGCCCAGGGTGGTCGAGGCGCGCCCGAGCTTCTGGACGACCAGCTCGACCACGACCTGCTCGCCCATGCGGCAGGGGGCCTTGTAGTCGGCCTCGGCGTGCACCGAGGGGAAGCCCAGCTCCTGGAGCACCTGGTGGTAGGGGTGGCCCAGGCACTGGCCGAACCACTCCTCCATCGTCCGGTGGAACCAGTCGAAGTAGCGCGGGTAGTAGACGACGCCGGCGGGGTCGCACTCGCCGAAGCGCACCGTCAGGGGCATGCGGAAGGGGGGGCTCACCTCTTCCCGGTAGCGCGGACCTCAGCTCGCGCCCATGCCCTCGTCCTGGCGGGGCGCCACCAACACCAGGCCCGGGTCGGAGAGCGCCCCCACCTTGTAGAGCGTGTGGGCCAGCATCTGCGGGGCCGCCACCAGCACCAGGCGGTCGCAGCGGGCCCGCAGCGCGCGCAGGCCGGTGACCAGGTGGGCCACGGCCACGCCGTCCTCCAGGTCCAGGTCGGCCAGGTCGAGGACCCGCTCGGACCCCGGGGGCAGGGCCCCCAGCACGGCCGCGAGGGCCAGCCCCTCGGGCCCGGCGACCTCGCCGGAGACGGCCATGCCGTCGCGCTCGGGGTGGACCTGCCAGGCCATCACCACCTCCTCGCCCCCAGCCTACCCGGGCGCGCCGCCTTCACCAGGCGGGCTGCCCTGGCCAGGTCTGGTAGGGGAAGCTGTCGTAGGGCTCGCCCTGCCACTCCCCCTCGTACTCGCTCCAGCTCCCGATCGGGCACCACACACCCAGCCCCTCGTCGAAGCCCAGCAGCACGTCCTCCAGCACCTCGCCCTCCCAGGCCAGGGACGAGGCGCGCCCATAGGCGATCGACGGCTCGACGTGGCCAAAGGGCAGGCCGTAGGCCTCGCAGTCGCCCGAGAGCGTGTCGAAGGGGCCGAACTCGAAGCGCGCGGCCTCGATGCAGCCGTCGCAGGACAGCACGTCGACGATCTTCCCGTAGGACCGGCCCGTGCAGAGCGTCTGCTGGTAGTCGGCGCTGAAGACGGAGATCGAGTCGCTGATGTCGATGTCGGCGTACTCGGGGTGCCCGTCGGGGTAGAAGGCGCCCACCCGGCCCCACCAGGTGCCGTCGGGCTGCTGGTAGGGCTCGCGGCAGATCGAGTCCCCTCCCGAGTCCTCGCCCCCCACCGGGGCACCGTCCTTGTCGCCGCAGGCCCACAGGAGCAGGATCCACCAGGGCATCGCGCACCTCCGCGCTCCGTGGAAGGTCGTCACGCCCGGCCCCGCGCCAGGCCCCCTGCGACCCTCCGCCACCGACGCCCGCCCGGCCGGCCTCGGAATAGAACCGGCCCGTGACCACCCTGCCGCCCGCCCTGGACCGCCGCCTCTCCCCTCGCCAGCGCGACCTGGCGCTGCGGGCCTGGCCCTGGCTGGCGCCGGGGGCCTTCGTCGGCGGCTTCTTCCTCGACGCGCTGACCCTGCGCCGGGTCGACGACGTCGGCGACAACCTGCAGCTCACCCTCTACCTGCTCGGCGCCGCCCTGCTGCTGGTGCTCGAGCGCCGCGCCTGGCACGGCCGCGCCACCCTGGGCCTGGTCGCCCGCCACCGCGGCGCCGCCCGCCTGGGGCTGCAGTTCTTCTTCGGCGGCCTGTTCAGCGCCTACGTCATCTTCTACAGCCAGAGCGCCACCTTCGGCCCCAGCCTGCTCTTCTGCCTGCTGCTGGCCGCGCTGATGCTGGCCAACGAGCTGTGGTTCGAGGACCTGCGTCCCGACCTGCCCCAGCTCGCCCTGTGGTTCTTCTGCGCCCTGTCCTACCTGCTCTTCGCCGTGCCCACCTGGACCGGCCAACTGGGCTTCGCCACCCGCTTCGCCGCCGGGGTCCTGGCCCTGCTCTTCTCGACCGGCCTGCTGGCCCTGGTCCACTGGGGCGAGGTGGTCGACCTGGCCCCCCCGCGCGAGGGGCCCCCCACCACCTTCCGGCAGGCCCTGCCCGCCAACCTGGCGACCTGGTCGGGCATGTGGGGCGCCCTGCTGCTGCTCATCGCCCTGGGCGCCGTGCCGCCGGTGCCCCTGGCCCTGGCCGAGGCCGGCGTCTACCGCGAGGTGCGCCGCGACGGCGATCAGGTCGTCCTGTCCTACGAGCGGCCCCCCTGGTGGGCCCCCTGGCGCGACGACGAGCGGGTCTTCGCCCACCAGGACGGCGACCGCGTCTACGTCTTCACCGCCGTCTTCGCGCCCGGCGGCGCCGGTGTGCGCATCCTGCACGCCTGGGAGCACCAGCAGGAGGACGGCTCCTGGCAGGAGACCGACCGCATCCCCTTCGACATGCAGGGCGGCCGCGACGGTGGCTGGCGCTCCTGGACCGCCAAGCGCAACGTCTCGCCCGGCCGCTGGCGGGTGCGGGTGCTCAGCGAGCACGGCGACCGCCTGGGGCGGGTGGACCTGGAGATCGTGCCGCGCGAGGGCGAGGCGCGAGAGCGGGTGGAGCGCCGGTACTGAGGACGCGGAGTCGAGAAGGCGGAGAGGGGTACACTCCCGCCCCATGGGTCATGCGCACGACGACGACTTCCACCGCTGGTGGACGGTCTCCGAGGACGAGCAGGCCGCCACCGTGCTCGCCGGCCGCTACCGCCTGCTCTCGCCTCTGGGCCAGGGCGGCGGCGGCGAGGTCTTCGTCGCCCTGGACCTGCTGGAGGGCCGCGAGGTCGCGGTCAAGCGCCTGCGCGCCGTGGGCGAGGCCGGCCAGGCCCGCGTGCGGCGCGAGGTGGGGGCGCTGCGCCTGCTCGATCTGCCCGGAGTCGTGCGCATCCTGGACGACGGCGTGCACGAGGGGCGCGCCTTCCTGGTGATGGAGCGGGTCGTCGGCGCGCCCTTCCCCGGCGAGGGGCGGGTGGGCTGGCCGGCGCTCGAGGGCCCCACCACCTCGCTGCTGCGCACCCTGGCCCGCGTGCACGAGGCCGGCGTCGTGCACCGCGACGTGAAGCCCGGCAACGTGCTGGTCACCGCGGACGGCCAGGCCGTGCTGCTGGACTTCGGCCTGGCGCGCGGCGACGCGGTGGGCCCCACCATCACGCGGACCGGCGCCGTGATGGGCACGCCCCGCTACCTGGCCCCCGAGCAGCTCGTAGGCGAGCGCGCCGGCCCGCGCGCCGACCTCTACGCCGTCGGCGTCATGCTCTACGAGGCCCTGGCCGGCTGTCCCCCGCACGAGGCCGACGACCTGGAGGGCCTGTGGCGCCTGCGCCTGCGCGAGACGCCCCTGCCCCTGGACCGGCGGGTCCCCGAGCTGCCCCCCAACCTGGTCGAGCTGGTCGCCCGACTGCTGGCCATCGACCCCGCCGCCCGCCCCGCCACCGCCACCGCCGCCCTGGACGCGCTGTCGCCCGCCGCCCCCCACGGCGGCCGGATGCTGCCCTGGCTGGGCTCCCGCGCCATCGTCGACGCCCTGGTCGCCACCGCGAGCGAGGGACGGCCGCTGGACCTGCACGGCCCGCCCGGCAGCGGCCGCACCACCGCTCTGCGCGAGGCCGGCGCCGTCCTGGCCGCCCAGGGCCACCGTGTCGCCTGGGCCCGCCCCGGCGGCGCCCCCTTCCAGAGCCTGGGCCCGCTGCTGGACCTGCCCGAGGCCGGGGCCGCCCCCGACGCGATGCAGGCCGCCCGCGCCAGCCTGGACGCCTTCCTCCAGGCCGGCGGCGTCCTGCTGGTCGACGGCCCCGGCTCCCTCGACCGCTGGAGCCGCGGCCTGCTGGGCCAGGTGACCGGCGCCGTCCTGACCGCCGTCGACGCGCCGGTCCCCGGCCGCGCCACGCTCGCCCTGCCCGCCCTCTCCACCGCGGACCTGCTCCCCCTCTTCCACGGCCCCGAGCGCCTGCTCCACCTGCCCTCGGACGCCGCCTCCGAGCTGCACCGCCGCAGCCGCGGCCTGCCCGGCGCCGTCGTCGCCGAGCTGCGCGCCTGGATCGCCGCCGGCCTGTGCGCCTGGGACGAGGGCCGCCTGTGCACGACGCGCGAGGCCCTGGACCGCCTGCGCGCCGGCCTGCGCCCCCGCGCCGACGAGGTCCACCTGGCCCCCCTGCCGCTGGACGAGGGCCAGCGCGCCTTGCTGGCCTGGATCCAGCTCGCCGGCGCCCACGCCCACCCCGACCTGCTCGCCCGCGTCGTCGGACGCCCCCGCTGGCAGCTCGACCTGGAGCTGGCCGAGCTGGCCGACCTGGGCGCCCTGCGCGCCGAGGAGACCGGCGGCGTCGTGCTCCTGGTCGACCACGACCTGGCCGCCTCCTGGCCCGGCGAGCTGCGCCGCGACGCCCACGCCGCCCTGGCCGGGGCCCTGCCGCCCGGCACCGAGGGCCGCCTCTTCCACGTCCTGGCCTCGGGCTTGCTCTCCGACCTGGCCGACGAGGCCCTGGCCACCGCCCACCGCCACCGCCAGCGCGGCCGGGTCGGCGAGGCCGAGGCGACCCTGCGCGAGGCCGCCCGCGCCCTGCGCCGCGAGGGCGACGCCGCCGGCGAGGCCCGCCTGCTGCCCGCCCTGGTCCGCACCGCCGTGGCCGCCAGCACCCTGCGCGCCGCCGAGCGCGCCCGCTACGAGGTCCAGCGCGCCCTGGCCCCTCCCCCCTGGCTCCTCCCCCTCTGCGAGGCCGCCGTCCTGGCCCGCAGCGGGGATCCCGACCAGGCCCTGGCCGACACCGCCGCCCTGGGCCCCCTGCCTGACCCCGAGGCCGAGCTGGCCCGCCAGCACGTGCGCATGCTGGCCGCCCAGCACCGCCCCGAGGCCGCCGAGGCCGTCATCGAGGACCTGCGCAGCCTGTCCGAAGCCCGCGGCGACACCGAGCTGGCCGGCCTGGTCCCCATGTGGCGGGGACTCTTGCGCTTCCGCCAGGGCCGCTACCAGGAAGCCGCCGCCCTGCACGAGCAGAGCGCCGCCCTGCGCACCCAGCAGCTCGGCCGCCTCTCCGCCCGCGTCAACGCCGCGATGGCCTGGCTGGAGGCCGGCGACCTCGATCGCGCCGAGCACCTCGCCCGCCTGATCGTCGCCGAGGCCGCCGAGACCCGCGCCCCCTACTACGAGGTCCAAGGCGAGTGGGTCCAGCGCAGCGCCCGCGCCAGCCGCCGCGACGGCGCCCTCCCCGACTGGGAGCTGGTGCAGGCCGTCCAGGCCCTGGGCGACCCCGCCCGGATCGGCGTCGTCTGCATGACCGAGGCCGTGATCGCCTGGCACGCCGGGCAGAAGGAGGAGTGCGTGCGCCTGGCGAGGCTGGCGAAGGAGGGGCATGAGCGGGCGGGGAACCACGAAGGGTCCCTGTGGGCCGAGGCGGCCCTGGCGATGGCGGACCCGGAGTGGGAGGGGGATGTCGAGAGGATGGTGGCGGCGGCGACAGAGATGTCCGCCGAGGTGGCCCTGGATGTCCTGGGGATGCTGGCGGCGGCGGGTCGCGTGGGGGACGAAGTTGCGCCAGTCGCCAAAAAGTCACGTGCGAACGTGAAGTCCCTCGTCGCCCGTGGCATGCTCTCGCCCGTCGAATCGCTGGACCGGGTCCTGGTCCGAGGAGGCTGTGCATGACGATGATCGCTAGCCTGGTGCTGATGGTGGCCTGCGGAGAGGTGCCGGACCCCGAGACACCGGCGCAGGTGCCACCCAAGCAAGACCCGCCTCCAGCGGAACGGAGTCCTACCGATGAGTTGACGATGGCTGCCGCTGCGGCCTTGCCCATCGGTGACGGCCCGACCGAGTTCCGCGTCGAAGACGACCTGGTAGGTCTCGGGTTCCGCATCGATGGCGGCGAGCACATCTACATGTTTCAGGCTGCAGTCCCCGCGGGGACAAACGAAGCAGAAGCCGACTGGGACGCCGCGACCGACTCAATCCAGACCTGGCCGTCGGGGTGCTCGCCAGACCAGTTGACCCTCACACCCGCCCTGTGCACCGTCGCGGTTCCGCTGAAGGTCTTCGCGGCGGATGGGAGCTCGACCGTCTGCACGACCGCAAACCAGGGAACCGACGGCTGCCCCAGACTCATGGCCGACCACTTCCTTGACGATTTGAAGGTGAACATCGGGCATCGCATCAAGAGGGATTCCTTCAACTACCCGGATATCTCGCACGCAAGCGCCACGGTGCCAGGCGGTACCTCCTGGTCCGCTGAGACCCTGACGGACTGCAAGGACAAGAAGGGAGCGACCGATACCACGCGGAACGATGCCTACCACATCGGGGAAGACCGCGTGTGGCAACACATGCTGGTGAGTGGCAACATCCGGATTGCCAAGGTTGTGCATTTCGCCGCGAACCTCCAGCCGGGGCCCTCGGAGCGGTTGACGCACGTCCTCAACTGGCCGAGTGAAGTTGCTCCCTCCCCAGAGCTCACGCCGTGGTGCGACCAGGTCGATGCATGGTGCAAGAACGCCGGAGGGTCGGCCCGCCCGTGCTACTACGCCGAGCTGACCTTCACCTACCCGTAGGGAGTTCCGACCCTACAAACCGCCAAGAGGCCAAGAAGCCAAGACGCCAAGGGGGGCGAGGGTCGCCTCGCGGGTGAGGGCCGGAGCCGCCTCTACCTCTTGGCCCCTTGGCTCCTTGGCGGTGATGAGAAGGGTGGGCATACCAGTAATCTCCGGCCTCGCGATCCCCAAGACCACGTAGATCCCTGCCTCACCGGCTCCAGACGACGCGCTCGATGCCGTCCTTCATCAGCGACGCCCGGAAGTTGAGGAGGAGGCCCAACGGGGTCTCCAGCGCCTTGAGGTACGAGATGAGCTGCGCGCGGTGGGCGCCGTGGAGCTGGTCGACGGTCTTGAGCTCGACGGGCAGGCGCTCGCCGACGACGATGTCGACCTTGCCGAAGCCGACCATGACGCCCTTGTAGTAGACCTCGACCGGCGCCTGCTTGCGGTGCGGGATGCCGCGCAGCTCCAGCTCGACGGAGAGGGCTTGCTCGTACACCCCCTCGCCGAAGCCGGGGCCGAGGGTGCGGTGCACCTCGATGGCGGCGCCGATGGTGGCCCGGGCGAGGGCATCCAGCTCGGCATCGGGCTCGATCATGCGCCCCTCCTCCTTCTCGCCAGGCCCAGCAGACCCAGCGCCGCCAGTCCGGCCGCCGCACCGCCGCCACCGCCGCAGCCGCAGCCGCCCGCGTAGGCACCGCTGGGGGCGGGATCGTCGACGTCGGTGTTGTAGCCGGAGGGCAGGGGGTGGTGGTAGTTGCCGGTGTTCTGCGGGTCGTGGCCGAAGCTGGCCCACTCGACGCGGGCGCCGGCGGGGGAGGTGGTGCGCCAGGCGAAGACCCAGCCCTGGCGGGTGACCACCACGACGTCCAGGCTGCCGTCGCCGTCCACGTCGCCCACCGCGGGGCTGCCGAGCACCCACTGGCCGGTGAACTTGGGCCAGCCGTCGGGCTGCTGGCCGTCGACGTTCCAGGCGTGCACCATGAAGCCGCCCGAGCCGCTGATGACCTCGGGCAGGTCGTCTCCGTCCAGGTCGGCGATGGCGGGGTTCATGAAGAACTGGAGATCCTCGATCACACGGGGCCAGCCGGGCAGGTACTCGCCGGTGGCGCCCGACCAGGCGCCGACCCCGTGGTCGAAGGGGGCGCGCTTGCCGTCCTGGAGCTGGGCCAGGGCGTAGCCGGTGCCCACGCCGCCGGTCACCAGGTCGGGCGTGCCGTCAAGGTCGAGATCCCCGAAGCTGCTGCTGTTGATGAGGGGGAAGAGGGCGGCGTCGTTCATGTTGCTGTCGGAGCCGTAGCCGTCGGCGGCGAGGATGGCGGTCCACCGCTCGGTCCCGTCGCCGTGGAAGAGGGGCAGGTCGCCGGCCAGGGTGTGGGCGGTCAGCTCCAGGCTGCCGTCACCGTCCACGTCCGCCAGGGCGGGGCTGGCGGGCACGCCCTCGCCCACGTAGGGCAGGGCCTGCGTGTAGGCCCCGAAGACGCTCTGCGGCCAGCCGGGAAGGAAAGCGCCGCGCGGGTCGGCGTTGCCCAGACCGGAGATGGCGTAGATGGGGCCCGTCGTGCTGGACAGGGTCTCCTGGGTGCCGATCACGACGTCCAGCGTGCCGTCTCCGTCCACGTCGCCCAGGGCGGGCGAGGAGATGATGCGGCTGCCCGAGGAGAGGTCGGCCGGATCGGCGTCCCCGGTGCCACCGCCGGCGTCGGGCCAGCAGGGACAGACCGGCCAGCCGGCCACCTCGCTGCCGTCGTGGTGCAGGGCGTACAGGCGTTGGTCCATGCCGGCCTGCACGATCTCCAGGTCCCCGTCGCCGTCCAGGTCGCCCAGGGCGGGCGAGGAGAAGAAGCCGTCGTCCCACAGCCGCTCCTCGTCGGTGGGGGCCTTGGGGCGCTGTGCGAAGGGGAAGCCGGGCAGCACCTGGCCCAGGTGGTCCAGGGCGTACAGCTCGCCCCGCAGGGTGGCGACCACGGCCTCGACGTCACCGTCCCCGTCGAGGTCGCCGGCGGCCGGGCTGGCGACGACGGACGGAGACAGGTCCAGGCCCAGCGCCTGCCAGCCGGGCGCGTCGCGGTGGTTCGCTGGATTGTCTGTGTCCACCTCGGCCAGGGTGCCCAGGCGCACGGGCCAGCCGGGCAGCGGGCTGCCGTCGCCGCGCAGGGCGTGCACGGAGCCGTCGGCGTCGGCCAGCAGGATGTCCAGCGTCCCGTCACCGTCCAGGTCGACCAGGTTGGGGCTGGCCTCCATGCTGGGGCCGAGCTTCATGGGGAAGCCGGGAAGGGCGTCGGGATCGTCGACCACGTAGACCGCACGCCGGGCGCGGCCGGTGCGACCCTCCTGGTCGGTGACGGTCAGCTTGAAGGTGACGGTGTGGCGGTTGACCCGCTCCTCGCGGTCCACCTGGTCGTCGCCGGGCGGGTGATCCTCGATGGCCTGGGCGGGGTCGAAGGAGACGGTGGACGGATCCCAGGTGGCCAGGGCACCGTCGGCCTCGCCCGCGCCGCTGGCGATCACTGTCCAGGTCTGGGGATCGACGCCCTCGCCCACCTCGACCGTCCACGACGCCACCCCGCCGCGGGCCTGGACGGAGCCCCGCAGCTCGACCGTGGCACCGGTGCCGACCAGGTCGAACCAGTCGGGGTCGGTCAGCTCGGCCTGGGGGGGGATCTCGCCCGCCGCCACGGCCTCGACCGCCCGCCAGGCCGACAGCCGCCCTTCGCCGAAGTAGCGGTCCCAGCCGGGCTGGCTCGGGTAGTAGGCGCTGCCCTCCTCCTGGCTCTCCGGCACGGAGATGTCGTCGACCGCGCCGACCAGCACCTGGAACAGCTCGCCGGCCGAGAGGTCCACCCCCCGGTCGCGGGCGGTGGAGAGGACCAGGCCGGCCACGCCCGAGGTGATGGCGGTCGCGCCCGAGGAGCAGCCCCAGGCCGAGGTGGACAGGTCGAGCCGGGCGCCGTGGTTCGTACAGTTGCTGTAGGCCATGTACGTCGTGGCCTCTTCGGCGTCGGTGTCCGGCCCCACCGCGTGGACGTACAGAGTGCGCTCCACCCAGCCCGGGGCGTTGGGGTGGTAGGCGACCTCGTCGGCGGCGCTGGCGACGACCAGCACGTCGTGGTCCCAGGCGTAGGAGATCGCGGCGGTGGCGTAGGTGGGGTGGTTGACGGTGCCCAGCGCCTCCTGGATGACGGCGGCGCCGTTGTCCACGGCGTAGAGCACGGCGCCGGCGAAGTTGCTGCCGTCGGCGACGAAGCTGTCACCGACCCGCAGGGGCAGGACGAAGCAGTTGGGGCAGGAGCCGATGCCGCCCTCGCCGTCGTTGCCCTTGGCCGCCGCCTCGCGCGCCTCGTAGGTGCCGTGGTCGTAGCGGGTGTCGTCGTAGGCGTCGTTGTCGTCGTCGAAGAAGTCCCAGCCGGCGATGTCGTCGACGTAGCCGTTGCCGTCGTCGTCCACGCCGTCGCTGAAGGCGGCGAGCAGGTCGCTGGCGTCCAGGTGGCCGTCGGCCCGGTCCTGGCCGGCGGTGACGGAGACGCGGGGGTCGGCCGCCCAGTCGTCGACGTTGACGAAGCCGCTGCCGTCGGCGTCATGGCTGAGGAAGGGCTTGCCCGAGGCGTCCTGGGGCAGGGGCAGCTCGCCCAGGTTCAGGGCGATCTTGTCCCGGACCTTGGTGTCGTCCCAGAAGTAGCCGCTGTCGAGCACGGCCAGCACGACGTCGGTGCGCCCGGTGCTGGTGCGCCAGGCGCGGTCGGCGCCCACGCCGGTCCCGGTGGACAGCTCCTCGGTGCGCACCAGGGCCTGCCACTTGGCCGGCACGTAGGACAGGAGCACCCAGTCCTGCTCCAGGTCGGCGGGGCAGAGGTCGGGGCGGTCGGGGGTGCCGCACTCCGGCTGGAGCGCCAGGGGCAGGTCGGCCAGCGCGGGGCCGGCGGCGCAGAGTGCGAGGAGGAGCAGGATCGGGCGAGGCACGGGCGACTTCCCACAGCGAGGGGGGCGCCCAGCCTACACGCCGGGCGCGTCGCGCGGGCGTCGCACAGATGTCGCAACAACCGTCTCAGCGCGGCGCGACCGTCAGCCGGAGGACTCGCTCAGCGCCTGCTGCTGGGCCTCGGACAGGCCGGGGTGGGACTCAGGCTCCAGCGTGCGCACGGTCAGCACCGGGCAGTTGGCGCGGCGGATGACGCTCTCGGCGACGCTGCCCTCGACCAGGCGGCGCAGGCCCTTGCGGCCGTGGGTGCCCATGATGATCATGCTGGAGCCCACGCGGGTGCAGGCGTTGAGGATCGCCTCGGTGACGTCGCCGTGCTCGAGCGCGATGCTGACGGCGCAGCCGGCGTCCTTGAAGATCTGCACGAAGGGCTCGAGGTGCTGGCGGGCGTCGTCGTCCAGGTACTCCACCGCCTTGACCGCGCCCTCGCTGCCGTGGGGGTGGATCATCGTGTCGGGCGACAGGCCGGCGGGCAGCTTGACGACGTAGAGCAGGACGACGTCGCTGCCCAGGCGACCGGCCAGGTCGGCGGCGCTGGCGACCACCTCGTAGGCGCAGCCGGTGAAGTCGACGGGGACCAGGATGGTGTCCTTCTGCATGAGACCTCCAGCGGGTAGGTGCATCTCCTCGTAGCAAGGCCCGGGCCAGCACTGGCACGCGGCTTGCTCAGGCCCCGCCCCGATCCCCTGGAGGTCCCGTGTCCTGGTTCTCGAAGCTCTTCGGCGGCGGCGGCGACGCCCCCGCGCCCTCCCACCGCGTCGACGGCGCGGGCGCGCGCGACCTGGTGGCCAAGGGCGCCTTCCTGGTCGACGTGCGCACGCCCATGGAGTTCCGCGGCGGCCACATCCGCGGGGCGGTCAACGTGCCCGTGGACGAGCTGCCCCGCCGCATGGACGAGGTGCCCGCCGGTCGGGCCATCGTCGTCTACTGCCGCTCGGGGGCCCGCAGCGCGCGGGCGACCCGGATGCTGGAGTCGGCGGGCAAGGGGCCGGTGCACGACCTGGGGCCGATGTCCGCCTGGTAGGCGGGGCGGCACGCCGGGCGCTGCCCCCGGGGGGAGGTCGGGATAGGGTCGCGCCCCACTGGAGAAGCCCGTGCTCGACACCATCCGCGCCACGCTGCAGGCCGGCGGCCGCATCGATCGCGACCAGGCCGGCTGGCTCTTCCTGCACGCCTCCGACGCCGAGCTGCAGGAGCTGTCCGGCCAGGTGCGCGCCCGCTTCCACCCGCCGGACCGGGCGACCTACCTGGTCATGGGCATCGTCAACTACACGAACATCTGCGTGGCGCGCTGCGACTACTGCGCCTTCTACCGCTTCCCCGGGGCGGCCGACGGCTACCTGCTGTCCGAAGAGCAGGTGGCGCGACGGATCGAGGGCATCGTCTCGCTGGGCGGGACCATGGTCTCCTTCAACGGCGGCTTCCACCCCCACCTGCGCATCGCGGACTACACGGCGCTCTTCCAGGGCCTGCGGGCGCGCTTCCCGCAAAAGATCGCGTACTACGAGATGACGGTCGCCGAGTTCATGTTCATCTGCAAGCGCACCGGGATCTCGTACGCGGAGGGGGCGCGGCAGTTCGTGGACAGTGGCACCCGCTGGATCAGCGGCGGCGGCGCAGAGGTGCTGGCCGACTCCTTCCGGCTGCGCCACAGCCCGGGCAAGTACAAGGTCGAGGACTTCTACGACGCGCAGCGGGCCGTGCTGGACGCCGGCCTGGGCAGCACGGCGACGATGGTGATCGGCTTCGACGAGACGCTGGAGGAGCGGCTGGAGCACCTGGATCGCCTGCGGCGCTTCCAGGACGAGGTGGACGGTCGCCTGGCCAGCTTCCTGTGCTGGACCTACAAGCCCTGGAACACGGAGCTGGGCGGCAAGGAGCTGGACAACGCCGAGTACCTGCGCTGGCTGGCCGTCTGTCGCATCTTCCTGGACAACTTCCGTCATATCCGCACGAGCGTGCTCACCCGCAACGAGGACGCGCTGCTGGGCCTGCGGTTTGGCGCCGACGACTTCGACCTGCCGACGGAGGACGAGGTCACCCAGAAGGCGGGGGCGACCATCAGCCTGGAGTTCGAGCGGATCCTGGACAGCGCGCGGCACCTGGGCTTCACGCCGGTCCACCGCGCGCCCCTGCCGGTGCGATCGCCCCCGGCGCGCGCGCCGTGACCGCAGCCTGGCTGCCCACGCTCCTGGCGTGCGCCGACGTCTCGTCCACAGACACGGCGGGGGCCTCGCCGGGCGCGGATCCCACGCCCGTGGAGGCCGGCCCCTGGGACCCGGGGGTGACGACGCTGGAGCTGGTGGACGATCGCGGGAAGGCGCTGACCATCGAGGTGTGGTACCCGGCGCACGTCGAGCCGGGCGCCACGCCGGACGAATACCCGGAGATCCCGCTGGCGCTGGGCGCCTTCCGCGACGTGCCCGCGGCGACCGAGGACGGACCCTTCCGCCTGGTGGCATTCACCCACGGTCACGTCGCGATCCGCTACCAGTCGGCCTTCCTGATGGAGCACCTGGCCAGCCACGGCTTCGTGGTCGTCGCGCCCGACCACTTCCACGACACCTTCCTGGACGCCCACGAGAGCGAGCTGTGGCAGATCGTGCTGGAGCGCCCGGGCGACGTCATGTCGTCGGTCGACGCCGTGCTGCGGCTGTCCGCCGAGGGGGATCCGGTGCTGGGCGGGCTGGTCGAGGATCCGAGCTACGCGGTGCTGGGCCACTCGCTCGGGTCGATCACCGCGCTGTCGCTGGGGGGCGGGGTAGCCGACTTCGGGGCCTTCCACGAGTTCTGCGCCCAGGCCGTGGCGGCCGGGCTGGACTACGAGGGCTGCGGTCGGGTCGAGGGCGTCGATCCGGACCAGGCGGAGGGCTACCCGCTGGTGGATCCCCGCGCGGTGCTGACGGTGCCGATGTCCCCGGGGCTGTGGTACGCCTTCGGCCCCGACGGGGAGGGTCTGTCGACCGTCCATGTTCCGCTGGTCCTGGCGGGCGACCAGGACGAGCTGCTGTCCTACGAGGACGAGCAGCGGCCGACCTGGGAGGCGCTGGGGGCACCCAAGGCGCTGGCCACCGTCCACACGGCCGGGCACTACGCCTTCAGCGACATCTGCCTGATCCTGCCGGTCTGGAAGGAGTGCGGCGGGGAGGAGGAGGGCTTCATCGACATGGAGGTGGCCAAGGAGCTGACCCGCGGGATGGTCACGGCCTGGGTCGAGGCGGGCCTGCGCGGCGAGGTCCAGGCCCTGGACTGGCTCTCGACCTGGCGGGAGGAGCAGCCCCTGCTGTCCTGGGAGGAGCAGCCCTGACGCGGCGCGGGGGGCGCCGCCGGGCGCCCGTTCAGCGGCCGACGCGGACGAGCGGCGGGTGGGCGAACAGGTCCAGGGTGCCCTCGTCCACATCGCCCTGTCCGATCAGCAGGCGGTAGGACACCTGCTGCCCGGCCCAGTCGGGCGCCTGCGGGCGGAACTGGCTGCCGATGGCCTCGCTGACGTGCCAGGCCATGCCCAGGCCGCCCACGCGGCGGGCGTCGGCGACCGGGGCCGGACCCCACAGGGTGCCCAGCGGCGCCAGCAGCGCGTCCTCCGTCGTGGTGCGCATGGGGGCGAGGCCCAGCGAGGACCGCTCGGTGGCGCGATGGGACACCTGGACGACCGCACCGTCCGCGCAGGTCATGGACAGCCAGCCGTCGACGGCCTGGCCGTTCCAGCTCTTGACGCCCTGCCGGACCGCCCGGGTGTGGACGGTGCCGCCGAAGGTCTGCCACCGCAGGCTGTCCGCGGGGCCGTCACAGGCCAGCGGCGACAGGGCGACGCTCTCGGCGAGCAGCGGGTCACCAGGGCTGCCCATGGCGGCGTCGACCTGGACGACCACGCCGGGGAGACCCGCCAGCACCTCCCGCGTGATCCGCAGGCTGCCCTGGCCATCGCAGAAGGGGAGGTCCCAGTCCTGCGCCTGGCGAGCCGAAGTCGGGCCGCGCTCGACCGCGCCCTGCGCCTGGGGGGTGCCCTGGGCGGCGAGGCCGTCACACTCTGTGAACGGGGTGGACAGAGGCAGGCCCGAGAGGAGCGACGAGTCGACCTCGGCCTTGGTCACTCCACCGGAGGGCAGCCAGGTCAGGGTGCGCACCTGCCCGACCTCCAGCGCCAGGGCGAAGCGGGCGATCCCGTCCCGCCAGGAGATGGCCAGCGCCTGGCCCTCTTCGTCTCGCACCTCGGGCGTCGCCCCCTCCTCGACGGGGAGCTCCACCTCGACCAGCGCGGTGCCCGCGACCGGGCGGACGTTGCGCACCTCGATGGTCCCCGAGGCCACGGGGGACAGCGCGTCGGCGGCCTCCAGCGCGAGCCGGGCCAGGTCCTGGGCCTGGGCGACCTGGGACCGCGCCGAGGCCATCCGGTCGTCGTGCAGGGTGGGGGCGGCGAGGCCGTAGTTCGTGGTGGAGAGCGCCAGCAGGCGCGGCTCCAGCGCGGCCTGCAGCAGGTCGGCGACGGTGGGGTCGTCGGGCGCCAGGGCCCGCGCGTGGTCGGCGCTCGCCCGCGCCAGGGCGATGCCCGCGGCGATCTCGTGGTTGAAGTCCTTCTCCGCCCAGCTCTGCAGGCCGTCGCCGTTGCCGTCGGCCACGTCCATGGGCGTGTCGACGGTGACGGAGGGCGGGTGGGCGTCGAGGTAGTCCTGGATGGTCGTGAACTGGACGTAGTCCAGGTCCAACAGGGGGGCCAGCTCCTGGCCGAAGGCCTCCCAGCTCTCGGCGTCGGCGTCGAAGTGCACGACGAGGAGCTGATCCTCGGTCTCCGACTGGTGGAGCTGCCGGACCCACCCCAGCAGGCCACCGTGGTCCAGCAGGTCGCCGTGGTGGTAGACGGGGACCAGGGTGAGGCTGCCCTGGTCGGTCTGGAGGAGGGAGGGGCGGGTCCACGTGCCCTGGGGCAGCTCGACCTCGGAGGGCAGGGCGGAGAAGGGCGTCATGGACTGGAAGAGCGTGATCCACTCCAGCCCCTGGTCGGCGTACCAGCCGACGTGCTCCGGAGTGAACATGTTCTCCTGGGGCTGCACGCCGGGCACCACGCGCCCGAAGGCCGCGAGGTTGCTCTCCCAGGCGCGCGACATGCTCTCGTCGAACTCCTCGCGGGTGTGTGCCACCATGGCGCCGTTGTTCCAGCTCATCAGGCGCACGTCGTCCGTGCCGGCCGCGACCCGGGCCTGGATGCCGGCCAGCACGTCCGCTCCGTCGACGGTCATCCACTCGCTGTCCGTGCTCCAGGCATTGTCCAGGTCCCAGTCCGCGCGCAGGCGCGGCTCGGCGGACAGCCACTCCAGGCTGCGTCGCATCACCTCCAGGTCGATGCCGTACCCGTCGTGGTCGTTGGTGTCGCCCCGATACGAGTGGTACAGGTTCACGTGCATCGACACGGCGACGTGGACGGTCGCGCCCCCGTCGGCGGGCGCCGGCAGCCCGACGCCCTCCTCCAGCATCCAGACGGTGCCGCCCCAGCCCAGCGCGTGCCCCTCGGCCAGGGCGACCACGGGCTCGTCCTCCCCCAGGGCGTTCCAGCGCGCGCCCTCCAGGCGCCAGACGCCGCGGCGCGCGCTGCCGGCGACGATGCCCCCGCGGACCCAGGCGATGGCGACGGGGTCCTCGGGGCCGCCCATCTCCAGCCACTCGTCCTGGTCGCGCAGCAGGACGCCGCGGTCCAGGGTCGCCAGCCACGGGCGCCCCGCGCTGTCCAGCGTGGCGGCGACCGGGGCGCGCGTGGCGAGGTCGGGGTCGAGGTCCTGCCAGGTCTCGCCGCCGTCGTCGCTGTGGAAGACCCCCGCGGTCAGCAGTCCGGCGTACTCGTCGGGCAGGACCCCGGCGGGGCGCTGGGCGGTGGCGATGACGGTCTCGCCCTGGACCATGACGCCGGTGAACAGGATGTTGAACCCGGCCGAGGAGAGGTCCACCGGGGACCAGCTCAGCCCGGCGTCGTCGGTGCGGTAGAGGCCACCGGTGGCGGCGAAGAAGGCCGTCTCGGGGTCGTCGGGATCGCCGGCCAGGGAGAAGGGCACGGGCGCCACGCGGGGGTTCAGGGCCCGGAGCAGGGCGCTGTCCGGCGGGGTCGGGACGGCGGCCCAGTCTTCCCCCTCGCTGCGGTACAGGCCGTGCCCGTCGACCCAGGCCAGCAGCACCTCCGGCGCGCCCGGCAGGGCGGCCAGGAAGGAGATCCGTCCCTCGGGCAGGCCCGGCGCGTCCCGATCGACCCACGACAGGCCGTCCGGGCTCCACCACAGGGCGCCGTCGATGGCCGCCACGAGGCCGTCGTCGACCGCGGCCATGGCCGAGGGGGTGCCCGCCACCTGGCCGACCCGGCCCCATCGCCAGTGGGCGTCCTCGGAGGTCGGGCCGCCCGCGTCGCCGCCCGGCCCCTTCCCGGTGCAGGCGAGGGAGAGCCACAGCAGCGCGGGCAACGGAGCGGGCACGGCGACCTCGGGGCGGGCCCGGAGACCACCGGGCTTGCACCCAGCTTAGCGAGACGGCCGGGTGGCGGCGGTGACAAAGCGCGCTCAGCGCGGCAGGGTCCGGGGGTGGAGCACCTCCACCAGGCGCCAGGGCGCGGCGAGGGCGGCGATCCAGGTCGGGCCCTGGCCCTCGAGCAGGGCGCAGGAGGCGGTCTTGAGCTCGACGGGCTGGCCGGAGAGCTGCGCGGCCGCAAGCTCCCACCCGGGGTTGTGGCCCAGGGCCAGGATCGTCTCCCAGCCCGGCTCCCAGGCACGGGCCTCCTCGCGCAGGGCGGCGAGGCCCGCCAGGTAGAGCCGCGGCGAGGGCAGGACCGGCAGCACCGGCGGTGCGGGCGGCGTCGGAGAGGACGACGGCGTCCGGCGACCAGCCGTGGTCCCGCAGCCAGGCGCCGACCTGCGGGGCCGCGCGCAGCCCCCGGGGGGCCAGGGGCCGCGCGTGGTCGGGCAGGGGCTGCCCCCGGTCGTCGACGGCGTCCCGGTCGCTCTTGGCGTGGCGCATGAGGATCAGGCGACGGTGGGTCACGCGGGCTCTCCCGAGGCCGGGCCGGTGAATATGGCTCGGGCGGAGGTGCCGTGTCCAAGCACTGGTGGCTGCTCGGCGCGCTGGTCGCCCTGGCGGGGCTGGCGCTGGCCGTCTGGTCGCTGTGGTGGGTGGGGCCGGCGGGTCCCCCGACCCCGGTCCCCTCGCCCCCCCCGGCGCCGGAGGTGACGCGCTCGCCGCTGTGGGAGGTCGTCGCACAGCGGCGCGACCACCTGGAGGCCTGCCTGGGCCACTGGCGTCGGAGCAGCCCGGGGGCGCCCGAGCGCGCGACGCTGTGGATCGAGGCGCGGCCGCTGGCGGAGGCGGAGGACGCCCCCTTCGCGCTGGAGGTGAGCGTGCAGGGGGAGGACGCGGGCCGGTTGGTGCTGGAGGCCTGCGCCAGCGCCGCCGTGCAGGACCTGGCGACCCAGGTCACGGGGCCGGAGCGGATCGAGTGGACGGTCGGCGCCTCCGCGACGCCCGCCCCCACCGCCCCGCCCGGCGGCTGACCGGGTCACGGCCCGAGCGCCCGGGCGCGTGGCGGTCAGCCCCGGCCGACCGGCTCGTCGAGGATCGCCTCGGCCTCGGCCACCGTCAGGACCTCGCCGACCCGGTCCCGGTCCAGGGCGCCGCCGAGGGCCCGGCCGAGCTCGGCCCACGAGGGCAGGCCGGTGGCGCGGTACATCAGCGCGGCGGCCTGGTGGAGGACCTGGGCCTGGCCCGCCTCCTCGGGCTGCGGGAAGTGCTCCCGGGCCCACCACAGGCAGGCGTCGTCGCCGACCGCCGCGGCCAGGGCGGCCGCGAGGACCGCCTCGGGAGGGTGGCCGGCGGCGTGGAAGGCGCCGCGCGCGCGACGGGCGAGCACGCGACCGGTGTCGGCCATGCCGGCGGTCCACGCCACCGTGGCCTCCAGCAGCGCGACGCGCCCCAGCAGCAACGGGTCGCCCAGGCCCGCGACGCTGTCGACCAGCTCGATGTCGGGGCCGACGGCGACCCCCTCTCGGCGGGCCACCTCCCGCGTCAACCACAGGGCCAGCGCCTCGCGGGTCGGGTCGCGGGCCTCCGCCGCGGCGGCCAGCGCGCGACGGGCGACGCGCCGTGCCAGCGCCAGGTCCCCGGCCCCCAACCAGGCCCGCGCGGCCTCGACCCGGGCCTGCAGGCGGGTCGGCGCGTCCGGGTGGGCGCGGGCCGCCCGGTCGAAGAGGGCGGCGGCCTCGGCGAAGCGGCCCTGGCGACGGCGGAGGTGCCCGCGCCAGAACGCGCACCGCGCCGCGCCGTCGGGGGAGGGGTGCCGCGCGCACCACGCCTCGACCTGCTCGAGCACGAACTCCTCGGCCTCGACGGGCAGCGCCCGCGCGGCCGAGGCCTGGACCGCCGGGACGAGCGCGGCCAGGTCCGGGTCGACGAAGGGAGGCAAGGCGACGGCGATCTCGAGGGCCTCCTCGGCGTGCCCGAGCAGCGCCAGGCGCATCGCGTCGAGCAGGGCGGCCAGGGCCTCGCGCCCGTGCAGGGGGGGCAGCCGCCGCAGCTCCCACGCCGCCCGGTCCGCGGCCACCGGAGAGGCCGTGTCGACGGCGGCCCGGGTGTACAGGCCCAGCAGGGGCGCCGGGTCCACGCCGGGGAAGCGTGCCTCGCGCAGCTCGAGGAAGGCGACCTCGGCGATGGCCATCGCCTCGCCCAGCCGCCCCTCGGACAGGGCGTGGCGGCACAGGGAGGTGGCGAGGTCCACGACCTGGGCCGTGGAGGCCGACTCCTCGTGGATCAGGCGGGCCAGGGGCGTCCAGCCGGTCGCCTCGCCGCCGTGCGAGGGGCTGTGCCCGCCCTCGCCCTGCGCCAGGTGGTCGAGGACCGCGCGCTCCACCCGCAGGTAGGCACCCTCCACCTCGGCCAGCCCCTCGTCCACCCACGCCTGCAGCTCCTGCGCGACCCGGTCGCGCGCGCCGCCGGTGCGGGCATGCAGGATCTCGGCGGCGTCGGTCGGCAGGTGCAGGATCCGCTCGGGGCCGCGGAAGGCGACCGCGAGATCGACGGGCGCCAGGCAGGGGCCGTCTGCGCTCCACGGCAGGGTCAGCGCCGGCCCGGCCAGGTCCAGGCCCAGCAGCGCCATCGCCTCGCGGGCGTCGGCGGGCCTGCGCGAGGGGTCGCGCTCCAGCAGGCGACCGATGGGCACCCGCAGCGCGTCGGGGACGCCGTCCAGGTCCGGCGGCAGCGCCCGGGCGGCGACCAGGCCGGGCAGGTCGGTCGCGGGCCAGGGCAGGTGATCGGCGAGGGTGCGCACCAACAGCACGCCCAGCGCGAAGAGGTCGGACCTGCGGCCGGGGCGGCGGCCGTCGATGACCTCGGGCGCCAGGTAGTGCAGCGTGCCGCCCACGGTGGCGCCCACGGCCTGGCGGGCGGCCGAGGCGCTGGCGTGTGCCAGGCCGAAGTCCAGGAGGCGGACGCGGCCGTCGGCGCCGACCAGGACGTTGCCGGGCTTGAGATCGCCGTGGACGACGCCGGCCCGGTGGACCTGGCCGAGCACGCGGAGGAGCTGGCGGGTCGGCTCGGCCACGACGGACCAGGGCGCGGGGCGCGGCAGGCCGGGGAAGGGCCGGCCGTCCGCCAGCTCGGTGACCAGGTAGCGCCAGGGCCCGTCGCGCCCCTCGTCCAGCAGGCGGACGACGCCGGGGAGGCGCAGGGCCCGCAGCACCGCGACCTCCCGGCGCGCGGCCTCGTCGCCCGCCCCCAGCGGCACCAGCTTGAGCGCGACCCGCTGGCCGGTGAGCTCGTCGACGGCCGCCCACACCCGGCCCTGGCCGCCCT
This sequence comes from Myxococcota bacterium, assembly GCA_023150805.1. Taxonomy (GTDB): domain Bacteria; phylum Myxococcota_A; class UBA796; order UBA796; family UBA2385; genus UBA2385. Next base: position 87,700 of record JAKLKF010000001.1, read on the forward strand.
GTCCCAGGGGCTCGACGGCGCGGTAGCGACGGGCCACCGGCTCGACCGGCCGGTCGAGGGCCGTGCGCGCGACCCGCGGCGCGAGCTGCGGGGCGGCGGGAGGCGGTTGGTGGGGCAGCGACAGCACGGGGCGGGTCCCTGCAAGGGCGGGGCCAACCCATGGTGTCGGGTGGCAGGCTGTGATCAGGAGGGAGTGACCTGGACGCCTCGGGTCATGTCCAGGTCGACCAGGACCCGCAGGGGCTGGCCCGCCGCCAGGCGCACCGGGCGCGTCCAGCCGGTCACCTGGATGCCCCAGTGCCCCGGCTTTTCCGGCGGGTTCGCGAGCGAGAGCTCCGCGTCGTAGGGCGCGGAGAACCACAGCGCGGCGCCGCAGACGGGCCCGGCCTCGGTGGCGACCAGGTCCACCTCCACGCGGGCGGGGGGGTCTTCTCGCACACCCAGGTCGATGGAGACCGCGCGGACGGAGGCGGATCGCCGCTCCACGGAGGAGGCGGTGAACAGGCGGGGCGGGGTGGCCTCCAGGCTCTCGAGGATCGGCGAGACGTCGAGCTGGAACGCCTGTCCCAGCTCGTCGACGATGTCCCAGGCCCCGACGATCTCCGCCCGCACGTCGGCGGCGGCGACCAGGCAGACGTGCAGGTCCAGCTGCGCCGGGGCCAGCAGGCCGCCAGGCCGGCACCAGTCCCGCGCCGCCCGCATCGCGGGCACCACCCCCTCGGCGAAGGGCTCGGCGTTGAGCAGCTCGCTGAACACCAGGTCGGCCGGCCGCGCGTCCAGGTCCTGCACGCGGCCGTGCAGGATCTCGACGCGATCCGACAGGCCGCTGGCCTGCACCAGGCGCCGGGCGTCGCGGTGCCGCCGGGTGGGCTCGATGCCCACGACGGACCGGGCGCCGAGGCGAGCGGCGATGCAGGACAGCAGGCCCGTGCCGCAGCCCACCTCCACCACCGTGCGGCCGGGCGCGTTGCGGGCCAGGAAGTCGACCAACCCGCGGGTCCGCTCCCGGTCGGCCAGCAGGCGGGCGTGCTCCCACACGTCGCCCCACACCTCCTCGAGCGGGGTCTGCGCTTCGGACATCGGCACCTGCCTGCGGCCGCGCCGCGACGAGGGCCGGCCCTCTACCCCAGGGCGCGACCCTCGTGCAGGCGCCGGGCCGGATCGTAGGGGGGGATCTCGATGATCTTGCCCGCCAGCAGGCGCGCCTGGACCTCTCGCCACCACTGGGGCTGGAACAGGTCGGGGTGGGCGGCGAGCAGCCGCTCCCGCAGCGGGCGCGACAGGCCGAGGAAGCGGGGGAACTCCTCGGGGAACACGTCGTCGGGGCCCACCGAGAAGCCGCTGCCCAGCGCCTCGGCGTCGTCGCCCTGCGAGCTCTCGGGCAGCGCCCGGATGTTGCAGGAGGACAGCGGCACCAGCTCGTCGTAGTCGTAGAAGGCGACGCGCCCGTGGCGGGTGACGCCGAAGTTCTTGGCGAGCAGGTCGCCCGGGAAGATGTCGCACAAGGCCAGGTCCCGGATGGCGTCGCCGTACTCCACGACGGCGGCGAGCGCCCGCTCCACGGGGGCCTGCCGGAGGTAGAGGTTCAGCGGCGTCACCTTGCGCTGGACGTAGGCGAGGTCGACGATCACGTGGTCCCCGTCGGCGCGGGCCTCGACCCGCACGGTGCGCCCGCACTGGTCCAGCAGCTCGGCCAGCAGCCCCGGCTCGAAGCGGTCGGCCGGGAGGTCCAGGTGCTCGAATGGCTGGGCGTCGACCAGGCGCCCGGCGCGGTCGTGGGCGTACACCCAGGCGTAGCGGGCCTGCACCAGGGCGGGGGAGACGGCCTTCTGGGGGGGGAACTGGTCGCGGATGACCTTGAGCACGATGTCGTGGCCCGGCAGGTCGAAGACCACCATCACCAGGCCGGGCGTCCCCGCCGACGCGACGAAGCGGTCCCCCCCCTGCTCCAGGTGCCGGCGCAGGCCGCGGAACAGCTCGGTCTTGCCCTGCTTGGGCTCGCCGATGGAGATGTACAGCTCGCCCCGCGGCTTGCGGGGCATCAAGGTCTGGAGGAAGTCGACCAGGTCGTGGGGCCGGGCCGTGTCCACCAGGAAGTAGGAGCGGGTGAAGCTGAACAGCTTGGAGACGTCGTCGACATCCAGCAGGACGGCGTCGACGAAGACGCCGGCCGGGCCGTTGCGCAGCGCCAGGACCAGGGGGAGGGAGCCACCGCCGAGGACCAGGCGGCCCACCAGGTAGGCGCCCTTGCCCCGGTAGAACACGGGGACCAGCACCTCAGCGGCGACCGGGTCCACCGAGGGACCCAGGAGCCGCAGGCGCTCGTCGATCCGCGCCGCGACCAGGTGGGCGTCCCGGCGCCGGTCCTCCCACACCACCGAGGCGAGGCGATCGGCCAGGAGCGCCTCGCAGAGCCGGCGCGTGCCCATGGTCCACCCGTGGCGAAGCCAGGGTGCGCCGTCGGCGGGCGTGGGAGGCTGGTCGAAGTCGGTGTCGACGAACTCGATGTAGGGGTCGACGCCGACGGTGTCGAAGATGCGGCGCGTGATGGAGTTGAAGAAGGTCTCGGCGACGTCCCAGTCGTGCCGCTCGTCGATGAGGCCCGAGTAGACCGCCTTCATGCTCACCCAGACGAGGCGGTCGGCGAGGTGCTCGCCCAGGACGTCGCGCAGCCGCAGCTCGGTGTGGTCCACCACCCCGCGGTACAGCTCGAGGCGCGCGGAGGCGTCGGCCCGGTGGGCGGCCCAGTCCCTGCGCTCGAAGGCGTAGCGGGCGCGCAGGGTGATCACCCGGTCCCGCTGCCGGAAGTCGGCGAAAGCGCCGGCCACCAGCCGGGCCCCCAGGTTGGCCAGGCGGCTGGGCGTGGGGGGGCGAGGGCTCACCGACCCAATGTAGCGATGGGCTCGCCGGCCGTGCCGCGATCCTCGGCCGCATGCGCCAGGACGTCGCGGACGACGTGCGCGACGTGCTCGTCGGCGAGTCGGTACAGGCGGTGACGCCCGGCGGCCTCGGAGGCGACGAGGTGGGCGTCCCGCAGCAGGCGCAGGTGGTGGGACAGGGCGCTCTGCTCCATGTCGAGCGCCCGGGCGAGGTCCCCCACGGTCCGCGGCCCCGCCCGGTGCAGCAGGTCGAGCACCGACAGGCGCGCCGGGTGCGCCATCACGGCCAGCAGGGCGGCGGCCGCGCCGAAGACCTCCGGCGGCGCCGCGGCGCAAGGGGCGTCAGGCACGGGCGACCCGGCGGGTGCAGTCGCGCACCTCGCAGGGCGGCGCCTCGGCCCCCTCCACCTGGAGCGTGGCGTGCCGGACGCCGTGGTCGTGCTCCAGGCTGCGCACCGCGGCGGCGCGCACCGCCTCGAGGTCCGCCCCGGCGCGCGCGACCAGGTGCACGCTCACGATGGCACCCTGGCCGTCGAGGGTCCACACGTGGGCGTCGTGCACCGAGGCCACGCCGGGCACCGCCTCCAGGGCCAGGCACATGCCCTCCACGTCGAAGCCGGGGGGAGGGAACTGCAGCAGGACCCGGCCGGTGTCCCGCAGCAGCCCCACCGTGCCCCAGAGCACCAGCCCGGCGATGAACAGGCTGACCACCGGGTCGGCCGCGGGGATCCCCGCCATGACCAGGCCGGCGGCGACCATCGCGCCCACCGAGCCCAGGGCGTCGGCGAGCATGTGCACCAGCGCGCCGCGGACGTTGAGGTTGCCCGAGTCCGCCCGCGACAACGCCCAGGCGCTGCCCAGGTTCAGCGCCAGGCCCAGGCCGCCGACGACCAGCACCGGCAGCCCCGGGACGTCCGGCGGCCCTTGCCGCAGGCGCTCCACCGCCTCCCAGACGATGAAGGCGCAAGCGCCGACCAGGGTGAGGCCGTTGACGAAGCCTCCGACCACCTCGGCGCGGCGCATGCCGAAGGTCCGGGTCCCCTCGGCCGGGCGCAAGGCCAGGCGGGCCGCGGCGAGGGCGAGCGCCAGGGCCCCCACGTCGCTGAGCATGTGCGCGGCGTCGGAGAGCAGCGCCAGCGACCCGGTGACCAGGCCGACGGCGACCTCGACGAACAGGAAGATCCCGTTGAAGAGGAGCGAGAGGCCGATGGCCCAGGTCGCCGAGGCGGTCCCGTGCGCGTGGCCGTGGGAGTGGCCGTGCCCGTGCGCGTGGCCGTGGGAGTGGCCGTGGGAGTGGCCGTGCTGGTGGGCGTGGTCGTGGCTCAGGAGGCACCCGCGTCCAAGGAGGACATATGATGGACGTTTCATATATCGGCCGCGGCCCATCCGGTAGGATGCACACGCCTGGAAACCCCGGCCGAGGGGCACGATGCGGTACTGGCAATCGGGCGCTCCCCTGACGATCCTGGTCCTGCTCTGCCTGCTGCTGGGGGCGGCGCTGCTCGCCCGGCTGCTCCCCCCCCTCCGCCGCCTGGGCCTGCCGCTGGCCCTGCTGGCCGGGGTGGCCGGCCTCGCCCTGGGGGAGCAGGGCCTGGGCTGGTTCCACCTGGACGTCGGCCTGCTCGAGAGCGTCGTGTACCACGGCCTCGCCGTCGTGTTCATCGCCGTCGGCCTGCAGGCCCCGTCCGAGGGGGCAAGGACCAGCGGCGCGCGCTCCATGGCCTTCGCGATCACCGCGATGATGTCCAGCCAGGCCCTGCTCGGCCTGGGGATCCTGCTGCTGCTCGACCCCGGGGCGCACCCGGGCACCGGCCTGTTGCTGCCGATGGGCTTCGAGGAAGGGCCCGGCCAGGCGCTGGCGATGGGCGCCACCTGGGAGGGGACGGGCCTGCGGGACGGCGCCCAGGTCGGGCTGATCATCGCGGCCATCGGCTACGGGTGGAGCATCCTGGCGGGGATCCCGCTGGTGCTGGTGGGCCGCCGGCGGGGCTGGGCCCGCGCGGAGGAGGGCTTCGTCACGGACCGGCTGCCGGTCGCGGACGCGGTCGCCGACCGCGGGGCCGGCGGGCTGGACGCCCTCAGCGTGCAGGCGAGCATCATCGGGGCCTGCTACCTGCTGACCTGGGCGACCTGCGCGGCGCTGGCGCGCCTGCTGGCGCCGCTGCCGGACGTGGCGGCCATGGTGTGGGGCTTCCACTTCATCTTCGGGGCGGCGGTGGCGATGCTGGTCCGCCCGCTGCTGGCCCGCATCCCCGGCGGCAGCCCGGTGGACGACCGCCTGATGGGGCGCCTGGCCGGCCTGACGGTCGACGGGATCACCTGCGCGGCCATCGCGGCGGTGCAGGTCGCCGTCCTCGCCGCCCAGTGGCTGCCGATCATGGTGATCACCACCGCCGGCGGCCTGTGGACCCTGGCCCTGGCCGTGTGGATGGCCCGGCGCGCCTGGACCGACGCGCCCTTCGAGCACGCCGTGCTGTGGTTCGGCATGTCGACGGGGACCCTGCCCACCGGCCTGGCCCTGCTCCGCGTCGTCGACCCCGACCTGCGCAGCCCCGCCGCCGTGAGCGCGGTCTTCGGCTCCGCCGCGTCGGTCGCGGGCGTGGCGCCGCTCATGATGCTGTTGTTCCCGGCGACGGTGGCCGCCTGGGGGCCCGACTGGCCGGAGCGCCGCTGGGTGATGCTGGGCCTGCTGGCCGCCTACACCGTCGCCGTGTTCGTGCTGTGGCGCGCGGTGGGCGGCCTGCGGCCGCGACGCCCCTGGAGCTCCCCCTGGCCGCCGATCCGGGAGTGAACCGGGCCGACGGAGGGGGCGCTCCCGGGCGCGAGGGGGACTACTCCGGCTTCTCGGGCTCGAGCAGGACGATGAAGCCGCCCGTGTAGTCGTAGTTGGTGCCGCCGAGCGTCAGCGAGCCGTTGAAGGAGCTGGCCAGGCCGTCCTTCTCGAAGGAGCCGGTCCAGTCCTCGGCCACGACGGTGCCCGCCAGGTTCAGGTCCAGCGAGCCGACCGCGCCGGTCGCGTCGAGCACGGTGCCCTCGATGGTGGCGGGGTAGGCGTCGGGGTAGGCGCCGGCCAGGCCGCCCTCGAAGTGGCAGTTCGCCGTGCCCTCGATCGGCCGGGGCCCGTCGACCTGGACGCGCAGCACGGTGGTGCCGACGCAGGTGTCCGCCAGGTCGCCGGAGGGGCCGATCAGGCGCATGCTGAAGCTGCCGCGGTAGCTGCCGTCCCGCGGGTCGGGGCCCGTGCCGCCGCCGTCGCCGCCGCCGTCGCCGCCGTCACCGCCGCCGTCGCCGCCGCCGCCGTCGCCGCCGCCGTCACCCGTGCCACCGTCGGTGCCACCGTCGCCCGTGCCGCCATCGGCGCCGCCGTCCTGGGGGCCCGGAGGCCCACCCGTGTCGTCGCCTTCCTTGTCGCCGCAGGCCAGCAGGCCGCCCGACAGGACCAGACCCATCAGGCTGCCGCCCAGGAGGAGCTTGGAGATGTTCATCATGTACCTCTGTCTCTCGGATGAGGGGACCTTCCCACGGGGCTACCCCCGGGTGCCATTAAGTAGACTCGCAAGTCGGGACTTGCACGCGACAAGTCACCGCACCTGGAGGTCCACACAAGGAGTTTGCAGGCTCCACACAATCTGCGTCAAAACGCCCTCCCGGTGCGGCATTTGCCACGCATCTCCCACAGGTCCGTCCCGGACGATCCCGCTGACAGGCGCCTCCTCACGGCACCCCGGGCTGGAACGATTCCTGCTTGTGTTGCACAATCGACCCAACCCCGCTCCCATCGTCCCCCGGCCGCCCGCCCTTGCCGCTCCTGCCCCACGCGCCCCGCCTGCTCGGACTGAGCCTGCTGCTCGGCCCCGCGGCCTGCCTGCGCTACCCGGACCCGGGCGCCGACACCGGTGGAGGCGGCGGCGTGGACGAGCAACGCGCGACGATCCAGGGCACGGTCACCGACGCCACCGGAGCGCCGGTGGGCGGCGCCCGGGTCACCAGCAGCCCGCGCGGCTTCGAGGCGACCGCGGACGCAGACGGGCGCTACGTCATCGACCGCCTGCCGCCGGGGGAGCACCAGGTGGTGGCGGCCGCCCCCGACCACGTCACGACCACCTCCTCGCCGGTGACGGTGAACGCGGGCGAGGTCGCCACCGTCGACCTCTCGCTGGCCACCGCGCCCCCGGGCGGCACGCTGTCGGTGCGGCTGCGCGGCCCCGACGACCAGCCGCTCGCCGGCGCGACGGTCCGGACCTCGGCGGGGATCGAGGGCAGCACCGACGCCGACGGCGCCCTCACGCTGACCGGCGTGGCCGGCGAGGGCCTGCAGCTCGTGGTGGGCGAGACCGACCGGACCTGGGCCTGGCAGCTCGACGACGTCGACATCTCCGCCGCCGGTGGCCTCCAGCTCGCCTACCAGGTCTCCGGCCGCCCGCCCGCCGACGCCACCTGGCAGGGCAACATCTGGTGCACCTCTTGCCACCCGGACGTGGCGGCCTGGCACCTGGACACGGCCCACGCCCGGGCAGCCGCGACCGGCCTGCCCGACGAGCTGGAGGATCGCTTCCAGGCCGGGGACGAGGTGGCGCTCGGCGCCGCCCGGGCGACGCTGTCCCTGCAGGACGGCGACGCCCTGGTGGCCCTGCAGGACGCTTCCGGCGCGCTGCAGGTGCTGACGGTCGAGGGGCTCATCGGCGACGGCGAGGGGCGGGCCGTGCCCTACGTCCGCGAGGGCGAGCAGCGCTGGCCGCTGCCGCTGGCCTGGATCGCCACCGACCCCTCCCGGGGCGAGGGCTACCCCGACGGGACCGGCCGCTTCGTCGCCTTCGAGGCCGAGCGCTGGTTCGACGACGCCGGCCGCTTCGTCGAGCGCGACCCGACGGCCTCCGCCGAGGCGTCCTGCCTGCCCTGCCACGTGACGGGCGCCGACCTGAGCCTGCGCTCGGACGGCGGCGTCGACATGGTGGCCACCAACGGCAGCGGCGCATGGAACGACGCCGGCGTGCAGTGCGAGGCCTGCCACGGCCCCGGCAGCGCCCACGCGACCACCACCGACGAGTCCGAGCGCGCCTTCACCATCACCTCGCCGCAGCTCCTGCAGCGCGACCGGGCCGAGGACGTCTGCGGCCAGTGCCACAGCCGGACCGTGGCCGAGGGCACGGGCCTGCCCTACCCGCTGACCGCTGACGGGCGCTTCCAGCCCGGCCAGGCGCTGTCCGACTTCGCGACGGTGGCGGAGGATCGCTGGGCCGACGGCTCGGCGCGCGCCGGGCGGCAGCAGGTCCAGGACGTGGCGGCCTCGCCGCACGGCCCGGGCACCGATGTCGACCCCGGTCCCGGCATGATCTGCCTGGACTGCCACGGCCCGCACGGCGTGGGCCGCGACGGCGGCGCCTGGGCCCACATGGGCGTGCTCGACGCCGACGGCGGCGACCTGTGCCTGTCCTGCCACCTGGACCGGACCTTCGGCGGCGACGAGAGCCTGGTGCCCGGCCACGCCGCGCACGCCCGCTTCGAGCCCGAGAGCGACCACCAGACCGGCCGCTGCGCGACCTGTCACATGCCGGCCACCGCGGCGACTGTCGCCTGGAGCACGGCCAGCGGCGCTGGCGACGTCTCCTCCCACGGCTTCACGGTGGTCTCGCCCGAGGTGACCCTGGCGGCCTTCGACGACGCCGGCGCGAGCAGCCTGCCGGTCGGCAGCGCCCCTCCCCACTCCTGCGCCGAGTGCCACGACTACGCCCTCTGGTACTGGGAAGGCGGCGTCTGGGACAGCGTCTTCCCCGGCCCCGCCGGCGACCCGACCGCGCGCCAGACCCACGTCGACTACCTCGACGCCTTCACGGAGAAGTTCGAATAGCCCCGACCCTGCCAACGCTGTGGCTCCTGTCCTCGCTCCTCGCCGGCTGTGGCGTGGTGCGGGGGGACCGACCTTCGGACCCCGACGCCCTCTTCCCGCACGAGGCCGGGTACGACGCGGCCCTGGCGCACGGGGCCGACGCGCTCACCCTGGGCGCGGCCGCCTGCGCCGACTGCCACGACACCCAGGCGACCGCGACCTCGACGGGCGGGCCCCCGGCCTGCGCCGAGTGCCACGCCGGCTACCCCCACGTCGAAGGCTGGGCCGCCGGGAGCCAGCATGGCCCGGGCACCTGGGGCGAGGGCGCCGACCGCAGCGCCTGCGAGGCCTGCCACGCCGCCGCCGGCCTGGTCGCCGCGGAGCGCTTCGCCTGCGACAGCTGCCATGCCTCCTGGCCCCACCCGGTCGGCTGGGCGGAGGCCGGCAACCACGGCCTGTACGCGCAAGCCCGGGGCTCGGCGGCGGCGGCCTGCGGGAGCTGCCACGGCGCCGACCTGGCCGGCGGCGACGTCGGCGTCGGCTGCACCGCCTGCCACGACAGCTACCCGCACCCCGAGGGCTGGGGCCTGGAGACGGGCCACCCCGACGCGGCGCGCGAAGACCTGTCCGCCTGCACCGGCTGCCACGGCGGCGACGGCGCGGACCCGGGCGCCACGGGCGGCAACAGCGGGGTCGCCTGCTCGCAGTGCCACGCCGGCTTCCCCCACGCCGAGGGCTGGGCCGAGGGCGGCCACATGGTCGGCACCTGGCAGGTCGGCGAAGGCGCCTGCGCGGCCTGCCACGACGCCGGCGAGGGACCCTCGACCCTGGTGATGAGCTGCGCGGCGCGCTGCCACGGCGGCGAGGAGACGGGATGGTGAGCCTGCTCCTGCTGGCCCTGATGTCCGCCCCCGGGCGGGCGTCGGACTCGCTGGCCTACCCGACCCAGGGCTACCGGCTGTGGTCCTGGACGGCGGTCGAGGGCCTGCCCAGCCGCCTGGGCGAGACCGAGCTTCGCGCCGCCGAGCAGCTCGCCGTCGAGCTGGCCCCCGGGCGGCGCACGACGATCTACGGCATCGGCGCCGTCGCGAAGTCGGCCGAGGGCGACGGCCCCGACACGGTCGAGCTGTACCGCCTGCATGCCACCTGGCGCCAGCCCAGCCTGGTGCTGGACGCCGGGCGCCTGTCGCGGTGGGACGTGCGGGGGCGGCACCACCTGGACGGGATCAACGCGGTCATCGGCACCGGCAAGCTGACGGCGGACGCCTGGGCCGGCCAGCTCTGGCACCCCGAGACCTGGCAGGTGGGCCACACCCTGGTGGGCGGCGGCGAGCTCGGCTGGCGCCCACGCCCCGGCGTGCACGCGCTGGGCGGGGCCGAGGTCCGCGGTGACCTGGACGGAGCGGAAGCGGTGGGGCTGCGCCTGCACGCGGCGACCTCGGCCTGGGGCGCTCGTGGGCAGCGCGCCCTGGCGCTGATCGAGGGGCAGCCCGCCGAGGGCGTGCGGGCGACCCTGGACGGCACGCTGCCCGTCGCGCAGCGGCTGGAGCTGGAGCTGGGCGGCCGCTGGGAGGGCCTGGAGCCCGCGACCCTGCCGGTCGCGCTGGACTCGCCCCAGGCCTGGCTGGGCGCGGAAGGCTACGGCGTGGTGACCGCGGGCGCGCGGCTGAAGGCCGGCATGGTCTTCGCGCAGGCCACGGGAGGCCCGACCTTCCACCCGCAGTCGGCCGACGAGCTGGGCGGCAGCGCGCGGGTCGAGGTCGGCGCGCAGACAGAGCAGGGCCTGCGGATCGGCGTGGCCGGCGTGGGCGCGGCCATCGGCGATGGCTGGGTCGCCGGCGGCACGCTGGGTGGAGGGCTCGAGCACGACGGCCTCGACCTGCGGGCCGAGGGTGGGCTCTTCCGGTACATGGCGCTGGCCGGCGGGCTGGGCGAGGTGGCCGAGGGCCGCCTGCGCGCCGAGGTGCCGTTGCTGGACCGCGGCAACCTGCGCAGCACCCGCCGCCTGGTCCTGGCGACCGAGCTGGCGGCGGGCACGGACCGGATCCTGTCTCGGTGGATGCGCGGCGGCCTCGCGCTGCATGGCACCCTGGCCGGCCCTCGCACCGACGGGGACGGAACGTGATCCCGCTGCTCGCGCTGCTCCTGGCCTCCCAGGCCGCCGACCCGCCCGCCGCGCAGGACTCAGCCGCGCAGGACACAGCCGCGCAGGACAGTCCCTCGCACCACCGCCCCCCCGGCAGCAAGCCCGGCACGCCCGCGCTGCAAGACCCCTTCCCCTTCGATCACCAGGGTCACGCGCGCGCCTTCCGCCAGGTCAAGGTCGTCTGCGCCGACTGCCACCCGATCGGCCTGACCACCAAGGAGGAGGGCAGCTTCGCCTGGCCGGGCGACGAGGTCCCGCACCCCTACACCAACTGCCACGCCTGCCACCGCCACGAGGTCGAGGGCGCCCCCCGCAGCGCGCGGGGCATGTGCCTGCAGTGCCACGCCAACCCCGAGGAGATCCTGCCCGAGACCCACGACCTGGGCTGGATGCAGATCCACGGCATGGTCGCGCGCACGCCCGGCAACGACTGCGAGGACTGCCACACCAGCTCCCGCTGCATCGCCTGCCACGACGACCGCGGGGCGCTCAGCCAGAACCCGCACGGGCCGGGCTTCTCGGCCTGGCACGGGATCGAGGCCCGCATGGACCCGCGCAAGTGCTCGACCTGCCACGAGAGCAGCACCTGCACCACCTGCCACGAGACCGGGAGCACGCCGTGGTGAGCCGCCTGCGGACGCCCGCCCTCGCGCTGGCGCTGGCGGCCTGGCTGCCCGCCTGCGGGCCCGTGGAGCCCTGCGCCGACGGGTCGATGTTGGAGAGCCCCGACGGGCTGGGCCTGACGGAGGAGGAGCACGCCCTGGGCTGGGGCGACGCGGAGTGCTGGCACTGCCACGCCGAGGCCAGCATCCACCGCCTGGGCTGCACACCGGGCGTCGACCTGCAGGCCGTGCAGGAGCGGGTGCGGACCGAGGGCCTGTCGAGCTGCGCCTCCTGCCACGGCGACAACGGCGTCAGCGGCTCCCCCGACAGCGGCTCCCCCGACAGCGGCTCCCCCGACAGCGGCTCCCCCGACAGCGGCGAGATCACTCCATGAAGCGTCGCCTGGCCCTGCTGCCCCTGGTCGGCCTGGCCCTGCTGGGCGCCGACAGCCGCGAGCTGCGCCGCGAGGACGGCACGCGCAACCCCCACGGCGACCCCCACGCCTGCTCCGACTGCCACCTGGCCGGCCCCTCGCCCGACCAGCCGGGCCCCTACAAGCCGATCATCCAGACCTGCCGCTCCTGCCACCCCACCGCCGACATGCACATGGTGGGCGAGGCCCCCTCGACCGTGCGCATCGCCGAGGGCTTCCCGCTGCACGACGGCCTGGTGACCTGCACCACCTGCCACGTCGAGCCCGCGCACGGCGGGGACGAGGTGGTGCCGGCGCCCTACCACCGCGGGGGACCCTACGCCGACGTGCTGGACCTGTGCTTCCAGTGCCACGACCGCAGCACCTACGCCCGCCACGACCCGCACCACCCGGTCGGTCCCCGCGAGCAGGACGACGAGTCCTGCGCCGCCTGCCACAAGGGCCCGCCCGAGACCCGCGTCGAGGCTGCCAAGGCCCGCCTGCGCGAGGACCCCGAGGCCGCCTGCCGCACCTGCCACGAGGGCTGGGTGCACGTCGGCGCCAGCACCCACGTCGGCAAGCAGGTCCCCGCCGAGGTCGCCGCGAAGCTGCCCGCAGAGCTGGCGCTGATGGACGGGCGCATCGCCTGCTGGACCTGCCACGAGGTCCACGCCACCCACCAGGAAGACCGGGTCGCGGACCGCTGGAGGGGCGAGCGCCCCCTCAGCCTGGCGCTGCGCCAGGGCGCCGTGCAGTCGGAGTGGGACCTGCCCGACGTCGAGCTGGACTGGCCCGGCACGGTCGACGAGGAGCACCCCCCGCTGCTCGCCCTGCCCGTCGAGGACGGCGCCCTGTGCCATGCCTGCCACGGAGACGGGCCGTGATCGCCCTGCTGCTGCTCCTCTCGGCCTGCGAGCGCCCTGGCCTGCCCGAGCTCTCGGACGGCCCGTACCGCGTCACCGCCCAGGTGCTCTGGACCGTGGAGCTGGACGCCCACCAGCCCACCGACGTGCTGGCCACCCCCGACGGCGGGATGTGGGTGCTCGACGGCTACGACCAGCAGGTCGAGCGCTTCGACGCCCGGCAGCAGGCTCTCGCCCCGCTGCCGCTGCCGAGCTGGACGCGCCCCTCGCGCCTGGCAGAGGCCGCGCAGGGCGGGGCATGGCTGGCCGACCCGCTGGGCAACCTGGTCCGGATCGACGCCCAGGGTGATCTCCAGCCGCCGCTGGACCTCAGCTCCCTGGGAGAGGGGGCGGCGCCGGTCGCCGCGCTGGAGCACCAGGGCCGGCTGTACGTGGCCGACCGGCACGGCGGCGTCGACGTCATCGACGCCAGCACCGGCGCGCTGCTGCGCTCGGTCGACCAGGACGCCGACGGCAGGCCGGTGCGCCTGGTGACCGACCTGCTGGTCGGACCGGCGGAGCAGGTGCTGCTGGTCGACACGCTGCGCACGGCGGTCCACGTCCTGGACGACGAGGGGATCGGCTCATCGTGGGGCCACTTCGGGATGTGGGCGGGGGCACTGATGAAGCCCAAGTCCGCCGCGGTCGCGCCCGAGGGCACGGTCCTGGTGGCCGACACGGCGCTGGACGTGCTGCAGCTCTTCGACGAGCAGGGCCACGCGATCGGGATGGTCGCGACGTCCGACGGCGAGATCCTCCGCCCGGGGCACGCCATCGCGGTCGACGCGGCGGGCGTCGACGAGTTCCTGGTGCTGGACGCCTCGGTGCCCGCCGTCATGCGGCTGCGGATCTCCGCCGAGGAGGTGCGCGCCGCGAAGGAGCGCGCCCGGAGCACCCACGCCCTGCGGTACCCGCTGCGGGACGAGCAGGGCGAGGGCGTCGCCGGTCCGCAGGGGGACACCTGCCTGCAGTGCCACGACGGCCTGGTCCTCGACGACCGGCAGATCTGGCAGGCCGACCTGGATCACCACCCCGTCGACGTGGTGCCCGACTACGAGGTGCCCGCCTTCTTCCCCCTGGACGAGGAAGGGCGGCTGCGCTGCACCACCTGCCACAGCCCCCACGGCGCGAGCAAGGCCGAGGACGCGGCGGCGGTGGCCGACGAGGAGGGTCGGCTGGCCACCGCGCGCCACTGGTCCGGCGACGAGTTCTTCACCCGCCTGGAGCGCGGCGACTCGGCGCTGTGCGAGGCCTGCCACTCCGACGCGGCCCACGACGACGCCATCGATCGCCTGGGCCTGTCGGGCTCCACGCACCCGGTGGGCTCGGCGCTGGAGGAGGCGCTGGCCAAGCGCGCGGCCGAGCAGGGCTCGCCTCTCGACGACGTGCAGAAGGGCTGCCTGGGCTGCCACTCTCCCCACGCGGCCGAGGGCAAGGCCCTGCTGCGCGCCGCCGGCGACGGCAAGGGCTGCATCGCCTGCCACGAGGGGCACGCCGACAGCCGCCGCAGCCACCCCATCGGCGCGGCCGGCGACCGCCCTCGCGTGCGGGACGCCTCCCAGATCCCGGTCGACCGCGAGGGGCAGGTCGACTGCTCCTCCTGCCACCAGCTCGTGGGCGGCAGCGCCGACCAGCTCCTCCGCAGCCCCGCCGACGGCGGAGACCTGTGCGTCTCCTGCCACGAGGAGCGGGTGAAGATGATGAGCGGCCCGCACGGCCGGGTGCCCGGCGCGCACGGCACGCCCTGCCTGGGCTGCCACGACGTGCACGACGAGCCGTCCGAGGCCCTGCTCACGACGATGGTCGGGGGCCCCGCCGACCCCACCGGCTGCCTGGACTGCCACGGCAAGGGCAAGAAGCACGCGGTCCGCGGCCAGGCGCCCGGCGAGCGCGGGCACCCCGTCGACGGCAAGGTCCACGACAGCGGCGCCAGGGACAGCGGCACCAGGGACAGCGGCGCCAGGGACAGCGGCACCAGGGACAGCGGCCAGCAGCCCCTGACCTGCGCCTCCTGCCACGACGCGCACCGGCCCGAGGCCAGCTCCTGCGACGGGTGCCACCCCGACCAGGCCGCCGACCGCGACCGCGGCGGCCACGGCAAGGCGACCTGCCTGGACTGCCACCCCGCCCACCAGGATCGCCCCCTGGCGCGGGAGACCGCCCACAACCCGCGCTCGTGGTCCTGCCTGGCCTGCCACGGCGAGGAGCACGGTCGCGCCGGCGTCACCCGCGTCGCCGAGTTCGAGCACCCCGCGCCGGTCTTCGAGCCGGACGGGACGCGCTGGGAGCCGCTGGGCGGGCTGCCGCTCTTCGCGCCGGACGGCACCACCCAGCCGCAGGGCGTCAACGGCGAGATGGGCTGCCTGACCTGCCACGTGGTGCACGGACCCGATCCGGCCGAGCCCAAGGCCAAGCTCAAGCGGCCGGGCTGGGAGAAGCCCTGCGCCGCCTGCCACGGGGACAACGCCCTGGCGCTGTACCGCTACTTCCACCAGCCCGATCGCCGTTCCGGCATCGACACGAAGGGCCGATGAGAACCGTCCGGCTCGCCATCCTGGCCTTCCTGCTGGGCTTCGGCCTGGTGGCGGGGGGGTACTCGCAGGTCCGCTTCCTCTACAACGCCTGGTCCCACGCGGGGTTCTGACGATGGCACTGCTCTCTCGCCTCGTCGGTGCCGCGCGCGCGGAGCTGACCTTCCTCAAGGCCCACCCCGCCCACCTGGTCGCGGTCGTCGGCGCGCTGGCCGCAGGCAGCCTGGCGGGCCTGCCGGTCGCCAACGAGACCTACACCTACCTGTGGGCGGACCATCGCTTCTGCGACGACTGCCACGTGCACGACTACGCCAACCGGGCCTACGAGCGCTCGGTGCACTTCGGCCTGACGACCTGCCACGACTGCCACCTGGTGCCGATCCGCCACTACCCCCGCAACCTCTACGTCACGGTCTTCGACCCGCCCCAGTCCGCCGACGACATCCACCGGCCCGACGTGCAGAGCGTCATCTGCACCCGCTGCCACTCCTCGCAGACCGACGACGAGCCGCTGACCGGCCCCATGCCCGAGGAGGTCCGGCGGACCGTCGTCAAGATCGACGAGAGCCCGATGCACCGCCTGCACATGAGCGCGAAGACCCGCGACCCCGGGCTGTACCGCGGCGGCGGGAAGCCCCACGGGCAGGGCGAGGAGCACGAGGCGGGCCACGCGATCCACGGCGTCGTCGCCGACTGGGACGCCGGGCAGATCACCTGCATGGACTGCCACGGCGCCGAGTCCAACCGCGCGCACACCTTCGAGGCCAGCACGGCGAACTGCGTGGAGTGCCACGAGGGCGTGGCCCCCGAGGGGACCCCGATCGCCGAGCTGGAGTGCCGCGAGTGCCACTTCTCCGGCTTCGCGGGCAAGCCGGGCTCGGCGATGGCAGCGGCCCCGGCGGCCCCCCCCGCGCACTAGGCGAGCGGGCCGCGCCCGCGCCCCACCTGCCCCCGCCGGGCCGCGTCCTTGTCCCATGTCGTCACGGCGCGCCGGGTCCGCCGGGCGGGCACCCACCGACGATCCGCACCAGCACGTCATCACTCCCTTCGGATCCCGGCGTTTCGACTCCTGCGGGCAATGGTCCGTCCCCGATTGGACCTCGGCGTGGCCGCGGGCGCGGTCTATCGTCTCGTCATGTCCTCGCTCCTCTCGTCGGCCTCCCCGCGGGCGCTGCTGCTGGCCCCGTTCGTCCTCCCCCTGCTCTGGGCCTGCGCGCCCCCCGCCCGTGACGTCGACTCCGGCGGGGGGGCGGGCGACGGCGGAGCCACCGACGGAGGCGCGACCGACGGGGGCACCTCCGACGGGGGCACCTCCGACGGGGGCACCTCCGATGGCGGTGCAGACGGCGGTGGCACGGGGGACGGGGGCACGGACGGGGGAACCGGCGTCGCGGAGCCCACGGTCCGGATCCTCTTCCCCCAGACGCGCGACGACGTGGTGATCTGTCCGGAGTTCGTCATCGTGGTCGACGTCGAGGGCATGGAGCTGGTCGACTTCCGCGAGAACCCGGACAACGTGGAGGGCCAGGGTCACTGGCACCTCTTCGACAGCGGGGACTACCTGGCCGCCTACGTCGATGACTGGGGCCTGGTGACGCTGGAGAACGACGGCTCGGTGGAGTCGCACATCCTGACGGTGGAGCTGGCGCAGAACGACCACACCGAGCTCGGCATCAGCGCGACCACGGAGATCCTGGTCGGGCCCGACGACTGCATCGGCGGCGCTCCGAGCAAGAGCACCGACGGCGGGGGCACCGACAGCGGGGGCACCGACAGCGGGGGCACCGACAGCGGCAGCTCGCACGCCAGCCACTTCACGGGCGCGGGGCGCTGATGGCCGGCGGGCGCCGCTTCGAGCTCCAGCGGCAGCTCGGCGAGGGCAGCTTCGGCACCGTGTACCTGGCGGACATGGTGTCCCTGGGCGGCTTCCGCACGACCGTCGCCTTGAAGGTGCTGGCGCAGCGCTGGTCGACCGAGTCGGACGCGGCCCGGCGCCTCCGGGACGAGGCCCGCCTGCTGGGCCGCCTGGAGCACCGCAACATCGTCCGGGTCTACGACCTGGTGCGCGTGGACGGGCGGTGGGCGGTGGTGATGGAGGCGGTGCGCGGCGCCGACCTGGAGCAGGTGGTCCACGCCGCCAGCGCCACCGGCAGCCCAGCCCCGCTCCGCGCTGCGCTGGAGGTGGTGCGCTGCATCGCGGGGGCCCTGCACGCGGCCCTGCACGGCAGCCACGGCCTGGCCGGCGAGCTGCGCGTGGTGCACCGGGACATCAAGCCGAGCAACGTGATCCTCACCCCCGACGGCGAGGTGAAGGTCCTCGACTTCGGCATCGCCCGCGCCGACCTGGACGAGCGCGAGGCCAAGACCTCCAGCATCGGCTTCGGATCGATCCCCTACATGGGCCCCGAGCGCCTGCGGGGAGAGGAGGCGACCGCCGCGGGCGACGTCTACTCGCTGGGCGCCGTGCTCTACGAGCTGCTGGTGGGGGTGCCCTACGGCCGCTCGGAGCTGGGAGAGGCGCGCGCGCAGGCGCAGTGGGAGGACCGGCGCCGCCTGTTCCGCGCGGCCGTGGGGACCGGCGAGGTGCCCGACGCCACCGAGGAGCTGATCGCCGCGATGATGGCCTGGGACCCGGACCAGCGCCCCGACGTGCGCACGGTGGCCGACCGCCTGGACCGCCTGGGCCGGGCCGCCCCGGGCGAGAGCCTGGCCGAGTGGGCCTCCCGGACCGTGCCCGTCGCGCTGCGGCGCGCGCAGTCCGGTGAGCACCAGGTCGACGGCGTGCTCTCCGAGGAAGAGAGCGGCGGCGGGGGGCGGTCGTCGGGGGATCGGGTGCTGCCCGCGCCGGGAGGCCGCTCCGACGGTGTCTCCAGCGACGCGCCCGCGCCCCCCCCGAGCGCCCCCACCCTGGTCGCCTCCGACATCGAGGCCCCGCAGGCACCGGAGCCGCCCTCGCTCGTCCCGCAGCCGGGCCCCCCGGCGGCGCCGACGATGACCCTCGACGACGTGCCGACCGCGCGGTCCCGCCCTCCCTGGGGACTCGCCCTGGGCGCCGCGCTGGGCCTCGGCCTGGCGGCCCTGGGCGCCTGGGCGGTCCTCTCCGGAGGCGACGCGCCCCCCCCCGAGCCGCCCCCGTCGCCGCGGCCCTGGCGCCGCCCGCGGTCCCACCCCCACCGCCCCAGGAGCCCCCGTCGCCGTCGCTCGCCGCGGGCCCCACGTCGCCCGACGCGCCGCCCACGCAGGACAGCCCACCCGCGCCGACCCCGGCAGCGGCCCCCCCCGCCCAGCCCTCGGCCGCGACCCCCTCGCCCTCCGCTTCGGCCAGGACCTCGTCCTCGACCCGGACCGCCGCCGCGGCCGCCACAGCCTCGCCCCCGGCCGTCGACCCGCCGCCGGCCCTCGAAGCGGACGCGACCACCACCGCCACGGTGCGCGTGGTCAAGGTGGTCGTCCCCGGCTCGAGCCGCGTGTCCGCGCGCTGCGGGGACCGCACGGGCAGCGGCACCACCTCGCTGGTGGTGCGCGACCTGCCCGCCGGTCCCTGCCAGGTCACGGCGGAGCTCGACGGGGCCACGCTGGCCGGCACCCTGCGCGCCACCGAGTCCCACGCCTTCTCCTGCACCGCCACCGGCGGCGCCCTGGAGTGCCGGTGACCAGCCTGCTCCTCGCCCTGGCGCTCTGCGCCGGCGCCGCCTTCGCCGACGGCACCGCCCTGTGGCTCCAGGGCAGCCCCGACCCGACCCTGACCCCCGGCATGAGCGCCGCCACGCCACAGCGCCTGGCCCCGCCCGCCGCGTGGACCGAGGTCGACGACGCCGCGGTGGAGCACCTGGCCCAGGAGCTGGCCCTGGTGGGGCCGCTGAAGGACCAGCTCGACGGCGAGCTGCAGATCATGCGGCGGCTGGAGGGCGCCCTGGCGGCCGTCGACCTGGTGCGGGCGCAGGACCGCGACCTGGCGTGGCGCGCCCTGGTCTTCCAGGGCTACGCGGTGCATCGCTACTTCCAGGACACCCTGGCCGCCGACCCGGCCGCCGCGCCGTGGCGGCAGGCGCTGGGCGGCGTCGGAGGCGAGCTGGCGGTCGCGCCCTGGCTGCGCGCCATCGCCCTGGACCCCGAGCGGGTGCCCACCGCCGAGGAGCTGCCCGACGAGCCGCAGCGCGTGGCCTACACCGAGCTGCGGGCCCGGCGCCTGCTGGAGCCCGGCGCCACCGTGCAGGTGGAGGGGGCGGCCACCCTGGTGGTCGACGGGCGCCCCGCCCCCGCGCGCAAGGCGCTCCTGATGCCCGGGCTGCACCAGGTCGCCCTGGTGATCGACGGCGAGCTGGCCGTCCGGGAGCGGGTGGACCTGGCGGCCGGCGAGACCCGCACGCTGCGCCCGCTGGCCTCCGCGGCCCGCCTGCAGGCGCTGGGGGAGACCCTGGCCGCCGCGAAGGGGCCGGTCCTGCTGGCGCCCGAGGTGCTGGCCCGCCTGGAGGGCCTCGAGGCGCCCGTCGCCTTGCTGGTCGAGGTCGACGGCGACACGCGCCGGTTCGACGTGGTGGGGACGAGCGCGGTGCCCCTGCAGGTCGAGCGGGAGCGCCGGGGCGAGGGCGGCCCCGCGCTGGTGGTGGGCGCCAGCGTGGGCGGAGGCTGGGTCTACGACGGCAACTTCGTGCTGCAGAACGAGGACGCGCCGGAGAGCGTCGGCACGGCCAACGCCGGGGCCCCCGTCGGCGCGCTCAGCCTGGGCGGCGAGGTGGGGGCCTTCGCCTTCGGGCTGGGCGTCGACCTCGCCGTGCCCGTCGGCGCGCACCACGACCTGCCGGTCGGCGAGGGGCGCATGCGGGCCCGGCCCTTCCCCCACGTGGCCCTGGGCCACCGCCTGATCCAGGTCGCGGCGGGGCCCCTGCTGCCCTGGCACCTGGGCGTCGGGCCGCGCCTGAGCCTGCCGCTGCCCGACCTGCGCAGCGGCCCCCTCCAGCTCGTCGCCTCCTACACCCACGGGATCAACCTGCCGCTCACCGACGAGGCCGGCGCCGACTTCGAGCCCGGCCAGGCGCGGCTGGCCTGGCTGGGCGTGGGCGGTCGCTGGCGCAGCCGCTAGCCCCGGCGCCCTCAGTCAGGGGTGCCCAGGCGGTAGCCGACCCCGCGCACGGTCTCCAGCAGCTCGGCCGCGGGGCCCAGCTTGCGGCGCAGCGCCTTGATCCGCGCGTCGACCGCGCGCAGGGTCACCTCGTCGGCGGTCGTGCCCCACACGTCGTCCAGCAGGTCCTCGCGACGCAGCACCTGGCCGCGCCGCCCCACCAGCGTGGACAGCAGGCGCAGCTCCAGGGCCGTCAGGTCCAGCGGCACGTCCTCGACCCAGGCCTGCCGGCCGTCGTGGTCGACGCGCAGCGGTCCCAGGCGGTCGGGCCGGGACCCGCCGCGGTCCTGGCCCGTCCGCCGCAGGATCCCGCGCACCCGCAGCACCAGCTCGCGGATCGAGAAGGGCTTGGAGACGTAGTCGTCGGCCCCGATGGCCAGGCCGACGACCCGATCCAGCTCGCTGTCCTTGGCCGAGACCATCACGATGGGCATGCCGGCCGTCTCCGGGTCGGCGCGGACGGCACGCGCGACCTCCTCGCCAGGCAGGTCCGGCAGCATCAGGTCCAGCAGCAGCAGGTGCGGGCGCGGGCTGCGCCGCAGGGCGGCAAGGCCCTCCCTGCCCGTGTGCACGCAGAGGGCCTCGATGCCCTGGCGCGAGAGGGCCCAGGCCATGGCATGGGCCAGGTCGACCTCGTCCTCGATGATGAGCACCGTCGGTGACATCTCCTCCAGGTAAACAACGCAGGTGGCGGGGACGCGACAGGTCGGTGGAGGCGTGCAACAACGCGGCGGCAGGCGGCGCGCCGGCCGCGCGGCCCCACTCCCGGGGCGGGTCCGGATACCATGCCCCCTCCCCGTCCCCCCCGCCTCGGAGCGGCCATGCCCGCCTCGCCTCGCCCCCCGGGCGCGCTCCACCTCGACGACGTGGCGCGCCTGCGCTGCCCCGAGAGCCACGGCCCGCTCTCCTTCGAGGGGCAGGCCCCCGGCGGCTGGCTGCGCGAGGGCCGGCTGGTCCGCGCCGACGGGGGCCCGCCCTGGCCCGTGCGGCGCGGCCTGCCCTGGCTGTACCGGGACGCCCAGGTCCGCGGCACCGACCGCCTGATGCGCCACATCTACGACCGCCTGCCCCGCCTGCACGACCCGGTCGTCAAGTACACCCTGCCCGTCTTCCAGTCCGGCGGCACCGAGGCCGAGCTCCGCGACGGCTACATGCGCAGGCTGGAGCTGGCCGCGCTGCGACCTCGTCCGGACGGCGCGCACGTGCGGATCCTCGAGGTGAGCGTCGGCGCGGGGGCCAACATCGGCCTGCTCTACCGCGACCTGCCCCCCGGGCTGCAGGTCGAGCTGTGGGGCCTGGATCTCAGCGCCGGGATGATCGCGGTCGCCCGCCGCAAGCTGCGCCGCCAGCCCGGGCACCACGTCCGCCTGGTGGCCGGCGACGCCCACCGCCTGCCCTTCCCCGACGGCTGCTTCGACCGCGCCTTCCACGTCGGCGGCATCGGCGGCTTCCACGACCCGGCCGCCGCCCTGGCCGAGCTGGGCCGGGTCGCGGTCCCTGGCAGCCCCATCGTCGTGGTCGACGAGCGCCTGGACCCCTCGCGGTCCCACCGGCTGGGCCACCGCCTGGCCTTCCGCGCCATCACCTTCTACGACGACGACCCGCGCGCGCCGACCGACGAGCTGCCCGCCGCCGCCCTCGACGTGCGCGACGAGCAGGTCAGCCGCTTCTACTACTGCCTGACCTGGCGGATGCCCGCGCCCTCAGCCGGGTAGCTGGCTCTTGATGGCGCCGATGGCCGACATGGTGTCGACCTTGCCGGTCGCGACCTGGGCCTTGAGCACCTTGAGGATCTGCGTGAGCGCCCCGCTGCCCCAGGACCAGACCTCGATGCCCTCGTAGTAGGAGGACAGGAGCAGCACGTTGACCATCGCCTCGACGGACAGGCCCTCCATCAGGCCCCAGTAGACGTGGATGCCCAGGAACTGGGTGTTGCCCTTGCGCGACAGGATGGTGAGCAGCACGATCTCGCGGGTGGCGTTGTCCAGGGCCAGCGGGGCGGGGGCCGGGCGGGCGCGGGCGGCGGCGGCGCGGACCTTCTTGTCGAAGAAGGCGTTTCGCGCGCGCTTCTCCGGGTAGAACAGCTTGAGCAGCGGGTCGACCAGGCCGGCGGCCTCGGGGTAGCTGGCGTCGACCAGGGCGGCCCGGGTGCCGGCGTTGAGCACGGCGGGGTCGTAGCCGCCGCGCAGGGCGGCGATCTCGGCGTCGGTGAGGATCTCCAGGATGGGGGCGGTCATCTCGGCTCCAGGGTGGCGGCGGTGGGCTCAGAGCGGCTCGGGGTGGACCAGGGCGTCGTAGTGCGCGAGCATCTCGCCGCCGGTGAAGTCGATGACGGCGCCGTTGAACCACCGCAGCCGGTCCCCCGCCAGCAGGCCGATGAGCTCGGCCACCTCGGCCAGCTCGACCTTGCGGCGGGCGGGGGTCACGCGGCGGACGACCTGGTCGATGCGGCGCAGGTGGGCGTCGAAGGTGGCCTGGGTCGCGGGCGACTCAACCATGCCGAAGTCCAGCAGGTTGACCCGGTGGCCCAGGGGGCCCAGCTCGAAGGCGAGCTGCCGCATGTAGGCGTGCAGCGCGGCCTTGCTGGCGGTGATGGCGGCGGTGCCGCGGATGAGCGAGGCGCCGATCGGGTTGGTCAGGCCCAGCACGTGGCAGCCCGGCGCCAGCAGGTCGTGGCGGTGCAGCGCCTGGACCCACCAGGCGAAGCTGTGGGCCATCTTGTCGAAGGTGCGCTGGAGCTGTCGCGGGGCGAGGTGGGGGCCAGGCCCGGCGACCAGCGTGCCGACCGAGGCGCTGGCGATCGAGTGCAGGACGAAGCGCACCGAGCGCGGCCCCGCCTGGGCGTGCAGGGCCCGGCAGGCCTCGTCGATGCGCTCGGGCACGCTGCCGTCGCAGAGGTGCTCGGCGTAGCGTCGCCCGGCCGCGGCGGCAGCCCCGGCCACGACGGCGGCCCCCTCGACGTGGTTGCCCCGGTGCACGCCGAAGACGTCCAGCCCCGGCTCCTGCACCAGCCGGCAGGCGGCCGCCTGTCCGGTCCCCGACGACACCCCCAGCACCAGCGCCCAGCTCATCGCCTCACCTCCCCTCCGGGCTCCGCGCCCGCCCCCCCGCGGGCCCGGGCCAGCAGCCCCTCGACGGCGCCCACCACCCGGCGGTGCAGCGCCTGCAGCGCCTCGCGATCCGCGGGGTCGACCGGCCCCTGGGCCTGCAGGTCGATGGCGGGGCCGACCACCTGCCGGATCTTCACCGGGAAGGGCACCGCCAGCGGCCAGACCCCGACCAGGCCGACGCCGAGCCAGGCGGGCATGTCGTGCGGCACCCCGAGCTTCTTGCCCCAGGCGTGGCCGTCGTTGAAGCCCAGGAAGGTGTCGTCGGTGCCCGCCGCCGCCACCGGGACGATGGGCAGCCCGTACTTCAGGGCCAGGCGCAGGTAGCCGGTGCGCCGACCCCAGCGCGGCTGGTAGCGGTGGCGGAAGGAGCGGCAGCCCTCGGCGGTGCCCCCGGGCGTCACGAAGATGTGCTCGCGCCGCGCGACCGCGTCGGCCAGGCGCTGGTCGTCGCCCAGCAGGAAGCCCAGCTCCTGGAGCACCGCGGCGGTCTTCGGGTTCTTGTCGAAGGCGGCGTGGAAGATGGGGTGGGGCAGGTAGCCCAGGCGCGCGTAGAGCACGTTCTGGAGCATGCACAGGTCGTGGGCGATCGGCCGGCCGTGGTAGCCGACGACCAGGACCGGGTGGTCGACCAGCAGGTGCTCCAGGCCGTGCACCTCGTAGCGGGTCCAGCGGGCCATCGCGTTCCAGGTGCGGATCCAGCGGCGGAGCGCCACCCCCTCGTCCCCGCGCAGCCGCGCCCGCGCCTGGCGCCCCCGGGCGACGACGCCGGCGGGCTCCATCACCGCTCCACCGTCATCAGCACGGCGCCCCGGCTGCTGCCCGCGCCGACCGCCGCCATCAGCAGGTGCTGGCCGTCCTCGACCAGGCCCTCCCCCCAGGCCTGGGCCAGCGCGACGGGGATGCTGGCGCAGCCCAGGCTGCCGAGCTGGTCGGCCACCTTGCGGGTCCGGGCGCGCGGGCCCGCGAAGCGCGCGACGAAGGCGTCGAACATGCTGCCGTTGGGTTGGTGCGGGAAGAACCAGTCGACCTGGTCGGCCGCGACCCCCCCGCGGGCCAGGACGCGCTCGATGGACAGCGCCATGTCGGCCATCGCGTAGCCCGTGATCTCGTCGGCCCGAGCGCCGAAGCGGATCTGCTCGGGGCGGCCGGTCAGCTCGGCCTTGTGCAGGGTGGTGGCCTCCAGCCGGCGCCCGTCGTTGCCGAAGTCGCTGGCCCGCAGCAGGCCCCGCCGCGCGGGCGCGACCACGCAGGCGGCCGCACCGTCCGCGAAGACCAGGTAGGACCGAGGCTCCTGCGGCGCGATGTAGCGGTGGAAGACCTCGACCGCGACGACGGCGGCCGGCGCGTCCGTGGCCACCGCCAGGCGGGCCGCCAGGTCGAGGCTGGTCAGGAAGCCGGTGCAGGCGTTGTTCACGTCGAAGCAGGCGCAGTCGGGGTCGGCGCCCACCGCGGCGCCCACGGCGCTGGCCGTGCTGGGGACGATCCGGTCGCCGCCGACGCTGGAGGTGTAGATCACGGTCCGCAGGCGATCCGCGGGCAGGTCTGCCTGGGCGAGCGCCTGCCCCAGGGCCGCCGCGGCCCAGTCCACCGCCGCCGTCGCGTCGTCAGCCGGGCCCCAGCGTCGCTGGTGGATGCCGGTGCGCCGGACCATGTCCGCGGGGTCCCGCCCCGGCAGGGCGGCCGCCACCACCTCCCCGGTGGAGACCGCCCGCTCGGGGACGGTCCAGCCCATGCCGAGGAGACGAACGGGGATCACGAGCGAGCAGCCTCTGGTCGAGGTGGCGGAGGCCCCGCGTCGCCGTGCGGCGGGGAGAGCGCCGAGCTACCCGGTTTGTACCAGACGCGGAGCCCCGGCTCCGTGGCGGAGGGGCCCCAGGTGGTCGAGAGCCTGCACCCGCTGCTGCACGGGCTGCCCGTGCCCGCCCCGACCGCCATCCTGGCCCTGGCGCCGCTGCGGCGCCGCCTGCGCGACGAGCTGCTCCAGCGGGAGCGGGCGCGGCTGGCGCGCCTGGCCGGCGCGTGGGAGGTGGATCGGGCCAGCGCCCGGGCCGAGCTGGCCGCGCTGGGCGACCGGCTGCTGGACGAGCACCGCCACCAGGCCTGGGCCCGGGCTGCCCGGGGCAGCGGCGTCGAGCGGCTGGCCGCCGCCGTCGACCGCCGCCTGTTCCGGCAGGGCGCCGAGCTGATGGACGACCCCTCGGTGGACGCCCGGGTGCGCGGGCGGATCGTCTCGGACCTCGCCCGCGTCAACGACCTGATCGGCAGCTACTGGAGCCTGCTGCGCGCCGCGGGCCCCTCCCTCGGCCCCGGCCCGACCACCGTGCTCGACCTGGCCAGCGGCCACGGCGGGCTGGCGCTCTGGCTGCTGCGGCAAGGACCGCGGCGCGGCCTGCAGCTCCAGGTCACCGCGACCGACCTGCGCGACGACTACCTGGACCCCGCGCGGCAGCGGGCCGCCCGGGCCGGGCTCCCGCTCCAGACGATGGCGCTCGACGCGCTGGCCATGGACCTGGCGCCGCGCTCCTACGACGTCGTCACCTGCACCCAGGCGATCCACCACTTCTCGCCCGGCCAGGTCGCCGTGCTGCTGGCCGAGGCCCGGCGCGTCGCGCGCCGATCCGTCGTCTTCACCGACGGCCTGCGCTCGACCCGCCAGCTCGGCCTCGCCTGCGCGCTGTTCGTGGGCATGGGCTCGCACCCCGCCTCGGTGCACGACTGCGCCGTCAGCGTGCGCCGCATGTTCGTGCCCGAGGAGCTCGACCTGCTGGCCGCCCTGGCCCCCGGCGGCCCGGGCGCCCACGCGCGCTTCGTCGCGCCCGCCTTCGTGGGCCTGCTGGCGCCTGCCGCGGCCTGACGGACCCGGCCGGCCTCAGGCCGGGTAGCCCTCGGGCGGGATCGACAGCTCGCGGCGCAGCTCGACCAGGTCCTGCTCCCAGCGCTCCTCGTGCGGGAACCACAGCAGGTTGGGCAGCCGCGGCCCCAGGCGCGGCAGGCGCCACATCTCCCGCACGGTCGGGACCAGGGGCGCGCGCTTGAGCACGACCGGCCAGAAGTTGACGAAGGTGCCCAGCGACAGCGGCTCGCCGAAGTTCGTGAGGTGGAAGAGCTGCAGCCCCATCTCGTGGGGCAGCCAGGTCGACAGGCCCAGCAGCACGTGCAGCGGGTCGTGCACCTTGGCGAAGCGACGCATCACCCAGTGCCGCTCGAAGGTGGCGGCGGCCGGCGGGTACAGGTTCAGGAAGTACTCGGGGTCGATGCGCTCGGCGTCGACGAAGCTGGCCAGCGCCCGGCCGTAGCTGCCGTGGGGCAGGCCGCGCAGCCGCGGCAGGTCGATGCGCTGCCGGGTCAGGCGCTCGTAGCGCTCCCGCTCGGCGGGGGAGAGGGGCGCCGCCAGCCCGGCGTACCACCACCGCAGCGGCGCGAAGTCCGCCACGCCGTCGACGACCTGCAGCGTGGCGACCAGGTCGTAGGGGTCCCGCACGATGAGCGTCGGGAGCGCGCGCGCCACCTGCCGGAGCTTCAGGGGCATCCAGGCCTCCCGTCTGGGGACGAACGCCTATCTTGGCGCCGTGGCGGTCCGCATCCGAGGTCCCTCCTGTGAGACACTGGGCGCTCTCGCGATTCCGGCGCGCGAGGGTGCACTCCCTGTGGTCCGCAGGAGCAGTCCGTGCTCACACGTCTCCAGCTCTCGGGCGTCGGCCCGGTTGCCTCGTCCGTTGGTGGCCTGCATCGCGCGGTGCGGACCGACACCGGGCAGGCGGTGTGGGTCGCCGCCGCCCCCGCCGGGACCGCCGGCCTGGTCGCGCGCTCGCGGCTGCGCAACGAGCAGGCCGTGCTCGCGCGCCTGGGGGTCGACGACGGCGTGCTGGCGCCGCTGGCGCTGATCGAGGACGCCGAGGGGCTGGTCCTGGTGCTGCCCGACCCGGGGGGCCGGCCGCTCTCCGCCGTCGAGCGGCGCCCGCCGCTGCCCGCCTTCCTGGCCATGGCGACGCGCCTGGCCCGCACGCTGGAGGCGGTCCACCTGGTCGGCGTCGTGCACACCGGCATCGACCCCGACGAGATCCTGGTCGACCCGCAGGGGCGCACCTGGCTGACCGGCTTCGGCGACGCGGCGCGGATCGGCCGCGAGGGCCTGGCGCCGGTGTCCCTCACCGACCCCGACGTCCGCCTGGCCTACATCTCCCCCGAACAGACCGGCCGGATGAACCGCTCCATCGACGAGCGGACCGACCTGTACAGCCTGGGCGTGGTGCTCTTCGAGCTGTTGACCGGCGCCCTGCCGCTGGCCGGCCGCGACGCCATGGGCTGGGTCCACGCCCACATCGCCCGGAAGCCCGAGCGCGCCCGCGCCCTCCGCGAGGACGTCCCGCCGGTGCTCTGCGCGATCCTCGACCGGCTGCTCGCCAAGAACGCCGACGATCGGTACCAGTCGGCCGGCGGGCTGGCGCGGGACCTGGAGCGCTGCCAGGCCGACCTGTCGCAACGGCACGGCATCCACGACTTCCCGCTGGGCCAGGCCGACCGCCCCCTGCGCTTCCAGGTGCCCGACCGCCTGTACGGTCGCGACGCGGACGTCGCGGCCCTCCTGCAGTCCTTCGAGGCGGCCCTGGACGGCGCGGCGGGCCTGTGCCTGGTGCCCGGCCGCTCCGGCATCGGCAAGTCCCGCCTGATCAGCGAGCTGCACCGCCCGGTGGTGACCCACCACGCCTGGTTCGTCCAGGGCAAGTGCGACCAGTACCGGCGCGGACAGCCCTACCTGGCCCTGATCCGCGCGCTGTCCGAGCTGGTCCGGCAGGTGCTCTCCGAGCCCGAGGACCGGATCGCCGCCTGGCGCGACCTGGTCCTGGGCGCCGTCGGCCCCAACGGCCAGCTCCTCATCGACGTGATCCCCGAGGTCGCCTTCCTGGTCGGCCCCCAGCCCGACGTGCCCGAGCTGCCCGCCGGCGAGGCGGTGCAGCGCTTCAACCACACCTTCCTCCGCTTCCTGCAGGCCGTGGCGACGGGCGGCCGCACGCTGGTCCTCTTCCTGGACGACCTGCAGTGGGTGGACGCGCCGACGCTGGCCCTGCTCGAGGCGCTGCTCGCCTCGCCGCTGACCCGCAACCTGCTGTTCATCGGCGCCTACCGGGACAACGAGGTGGGGGACGACCACCCGCTGCCCCGGTTCATCGCCGCCGCCGAGCGCGCCGGCCACCCCGCGCGCACGGTCGGGGTGGGGCCCCTGCAGCCCGAGCACGTCGGAGAGCTGGTCGCCGACGCGCTGAACAGCCCCCGCGCCGACTGCGCCGACCTGGCCCGCATCGTCGTCCAGAAGACCGGGGGCAACCCCTTCTTCATCGGCCAGTTCCTGCGGCGCCTGCACGACGACGGCATCATCCGCCGCACCGGCCCCGGCGGCTCGTGGGCCTGCGACCCCCAGGCGCTCGACCAGGCCGCCTACACCGACAACGTCGTCGAGCTCATGGCCGAGTCGCTGTCGCAGCTCCCTCCCGACGCGCGGCGGGCGCTGGCCACGGCGGCCTTCCTCGGGACCCGCTTCGAGCTGCTGACGCTGGCCCAGGTCCTGGAGCAGGACCTCGAGCCCGTCGCAGTCGCCCTCGCCGCCGCGGTGGAGGCAGGGCTGGTCCTGCCCGAGGGGGACGCGGCGCGCGTGCTCCAGGCCGGCCGCCCCGACCGCCCCGCCCACTTCCGCTTCCTGCACGACCGGGTGCAGGAGGCGGCCTTCGGACAGGTCGCCGAGGCCGAGCGGGCGGCGCTGCACCTGCGCATCGCCCGCAGCCTCTCGTCGCGGACCGATCCGGAGGAGCCGCTCTTCGACATCGCCGCCCACGTGGGCCAGGCCATCGCCCTGGTCACCGACGCCGACGAGCAGCAGCGCTTCGCCCGCCTCTCGCTGCGCGCCGGGCAGCGCGCCATGGCCTCGGTCGCCCACGATCTCGCCACCACCTGCTTCCTGCAGGGCCTGGCGCTGCTGGGCGAGGGCGCGTGGGCGCGGGACTACGCCACCACGCTGGACCTGCGCATCGGCGCCGCCGAGGCCTGCTACATCAGCCGGCGGCCCGACGACGCCCGCGCCCACATGGACGCCGTGCTGGCCCACAGCCAGGACCTGCTCGACACGATCCGCGTGCTGGAGCTGCAGGTCTACTTCGCCTTCCTCGCCCACGACTTCGGCACGGCCTTCAGCCGCGGCATGGAGGCGCTGACCCTGCTGGGCTACCCCCTGCAGGATCCTCCCGACCCGGCCCGCTTCCCGGAGATGCTCGGCGCCATCGCCCGGGCGCAGGGCGGCCGCAGCACCCAGGAGCTGGCGCTCGCCGCCGAGGCCACCGACCCGCACGCGATCGCCGCGATGCGCCTGATGGTCAGCCTGATCCCGACCATCCACGGCCTGCGCCCCGAGCTGTTCGCGCCGCTGATCTTCACCGGCGTGCACGCCTTCATGAGCAAGGGCATGAGCCCGGCCGCGGGCAGCCTGTGCACCTGCTACGGGCTCATCCTGGGCCTGCAGGGTGCGTTCTCGGCCGCGGCCGACTTCGGCCGCCTGGGGCGGGCCATCGTCGAGCGCTACGGCAACTCGCCGCTCTCCACGCCGGTCTACGTCCAGTACCCGGTCTTCGCCCTGCACTGGTCCGAGCCGCTGCGCGACCTGGTGTGCTACCTGCGCCAGGGCATCGACCGCTGTCGCGAGGTGGGCGACATCGTCAACGGTGGCTTCTGCATGCTGGGCGACCTGTTCGGCAGCCTGCAGGCCGGGATCGGGCTGGACTACCTCGCCGCCCTCTCCCCCGCCTACGTCCGCACCTTGCAGGAAGAGGCGCAGTTCGTCAGCTACAACTCGATCGTCCCCTACGCCCAGGTCATCGACTGCCTGCGCGGCCAGGCGCCCGACCCCGGCCGCCTGTCGGGCAAGGTCATCGACGTCGACCAGCACACCGCGGCGATGGAGGCGCTCGGCTTCCCGCTGGGCCTGCACTACGTGCACACGGCCGCCCTCTACCTCTCCTGCCTGTTCGGGCGCTGGGAGCAGGCGCTGGTCCACGGCCGCCAGGTGCTGCGCCACATCACCGCCAACCTGGGCTCCTACAACACCTCGTGGGCCCTGGCCTGGACCGCCCTCGCGCTGGTCCGCAACGCCCAGCAGGCCCAGGGCGAGGAGCGGCAGGCCCTGCTCGACGAGCTGGAGGGCGTGCTGCGGAACGCCCAGGTCCCGTGCCTGGGCCTGGAGCTGATCGGCACCGCCGAGCCCCGGATCAACAACGGCCACCGCCTGGAGCTGGTGCGCGCCGAGCTGGCCCGCGTCCAGGGGCAGGACATGGCCGCCATGCGGGGCCACGACCTGGCCCTGGAGCTCGCCCGCACCCACGGCCTCAGCAACGACGCCGCGCTGATCGCCGAGCTGGCGGGCACGTGGCACCTGGCGGAGGGCCGCGACCGCATCGCCGCCACCTACCTGTCGGAGGCGCTGGACGCCTGGCAGGAGTGGGGGGCGGTGGCCAAGGTGGAGGATCTGCGCGCCCGCTTCGGCGACCTGCTGTCCCGCCGGAACCCGGGGCGCGAGCGCCGGGTCGCCCCGGCCGCCCCGCGCGCGGGAGGCGCGGACGCCCTCGACCTGGCGACGGTCACCAAGGCCAGCACGGCCATCGCCGGCGAGCTGGTGCTGGACCGGCTGCTGGACCGCTTGATGCGCATCCTCCTGGAGAACGCCGGCGCCCGCCGCGCGGTGCTCCTGCTGCCGCGCGAAGGGGGCCTGCGGATCGCCGCGGTCGGCTCGGTCGAGGACGGGCAGGTCCAGGTCCTCGACGAGCCCGTCCCGGGCCGGGTCCCCCTGGCCACCGCGGTGCTCAACTACGTCGCCCGCACGCTGGAAGACGTCGTCATCGCCGACTGCCGCACCTCGCAGCGCTTCGCCGGCGACACCTGGCTGCACAGCTCGGGCGTGCGCTCGGTGCTCTGCTCTCCGCTGCTGCACCAGGGCGAGCTGTCGGCCGTCATCTACCTGGAGAACGACCTGGCCGCGGGCGCCTTCACCCCCGACCGGACCGAGCTGCTTCGGGTGCTGGCCGGGCAGGCCGCCATCGCGCTGGACCACGCCCGCCTCTACGAGGAGCTGCGCGTCCGCTCCGAGGAGCTGGAGCGCAAGAACGTGGCGCTGACCGAGCTGGACCGCCTGCGCGACCAGTTCCTCGCGAACACCAGCCACGAGCTGCGGACCCCGCTCAACGGCATCATCGGCATCGCCGAGTCGCTCCTGGAGGGCGCCACCGGCGAGCTGTCCCGCCCCACCCGCGAGAACCTGGGCCTGGTCGTGAGCAGCGCGCGCCGGCTGTCCAACCTGGTCAACGACCTGCTGGACTTCTCGACGCTGCAGCACCACCGCATCGAGCTGTCCCGCAAGCCCGTCGACCTGCGCGCGCTGACCAGCGCCGTGCTCTCCCTGTCGCAGTGGCTGGTGGGAGAGAAGGACCTCACGCTGCTCAACGAGGTGCCCGACGACCTGCCGGCCGCCGACGCCGACGAGGACCGGCTGGAGCAGATCCTGACCAACCTGGTCGGCAACGCCGTCAAGTTCACCGAGGCCGGCACGGTCCGCGTGCGGGCGGCCCGCACCGACGCGGGCATGCTGCGGCTGGAGGTGGTCGACACCGGGATCGGCATCCGCAAGGAGGTGCAGGAGCGCATCTTCGAGTCCTTCGAGCAGGCCGACGGCTCGACCTCCCGCCTGTTCGGCGGCACGGGCCTGGGCCTGGCCGTCGCCCGCGAGCTGGTCCAGCTCCACGGCGGCCAGATCGGCGTCGACTCCCAGCCCGGGCGAGGCGCCACCTTCTGGTTCACGCTGCCCGCCACCGAGCGGCGCGCCGAGGTCGCGCCCACCGCGATGGGTCGGCTCCGGGCCGTGCCCGAGCGGGTGGTCAGCGCCCCCTCGCCGGCCGTCCCGGTCAGCGTCACCGAGGGCGCCCCCCGGGTCCTGGTCGTCGACGACGACGCCACCAACCTGCAGGTCCTGGTCAACCAGCTCACCGTGCGCGGCTTCGACGTGTCCTCGGCCGTCAGCGGCGTGCACGCGCTCAACCTGATCGACGGCGGCTACCGCCCCGACCTCATCCTGCTCGACGTCATGATGCCCACCATCACGGGCTACGACGTCACCCGGACCCTGCGCGAGCGCTTCCTGCCCAGCGAGCTGCCGATCGTGCTCCTGACGGCGAAGACGCTGGTCAAGGACCTGATCGAGGGGCTGGACGCGGGCGCCAACGACTACCTGACCAAGCCCTTCTCCTCGGGGGAGCTGCTGGCGCGCCTGCGCATGCACCTGAACCTGGCCCAGATCAACCGGGCCGTCGGGCGCTTCGTCCCCGCCGACTTCCTGCGCCTGCTCGAGCGCGAGAGCATCGTGGACGTGCGCCTGGGGGACAGCGTCGAGCGCACGATGAGCGTGCTGTTCACCGACATCCGCTCCTTCACCTCGATCTCCGAGCGCATGTCGCCGCGCGAGAACTTCCGCTTCATCAACGAGTACCTGGGCCACATGGAGCCCGTCGTGGTGCAGCACCACGGCTTCATCGACAAGTACATCGGCGACGCGGTGATGGCGCTCTTCGACCGGGCCGCGGACGACGCGGTGCAGGCCGGCATCGGGATGCTGCGGGGCGTGGAGGAGTACAACGCGGTCCGGCGGCGGCGCTCCGAGCGCCCCATCCGCATCGGCGTCGGCGTCAACTCCGGCAGCCTGATGCTGGGCACCGTGGGCGGTAGCGGGCGCATGGACGGCACCGTCATCAGCGACGCGGTCAACCTCGGCTCGCGCCTGGAGAGCCTGACGAAGTCCTACGGCGTCAGCATGCTCATCACCGAGCACACCCACGCCATGCTGCGGGACCCCGAGCTGTACCGGCTGCGCCGCCTCGACCGCATCGCCGTCCGCGGCAAGCATGTGCCGGTCACCATCTACGAGGTCTTCGACGCCGACCCGGCCGACGAGCTGGTCGGCAAGCTGGAGACGCGCGCGGACTTCGAGGACGGGGTCGGCCTGTACCACTCGGGCGACTGGGTGGGCGCCCACCAGGCCTTCCTGCGGGTCCTGCACCGCAGCCCCACCGACCTGGCGGCCGAGCACTACGTCGATCGCTGTCGCCGCCGGGTGCGGGCCGGCGCGGACTCCTCCGTCCAGTAGTTCGCGAAGCGGCGGCGAGATCCGGACAGTTCCTGTCCGCCAACCTTCGACAGTCATGCTAGGCTGCTGCTTGACGCGCCAAGGGCCTCCGCACCGCCCCTGTCGCCCGAGGAGCCCATGCTGACCTGCCTGCGCGTCCGCAGCTTCGCGATCATCGACGAGGTGGAGGTCACCCTCGCCCCCGGCCTCAACGTCGTCACAGGCGAGACCGGCGCGGGCAAGTCCATCCTGGTCAACGCGCTGCACCTGGTCCTGGGCGCCCGCGCGCGCCCCGAGGTGGTCCGCGCCGGCGCCGAGCAGGCCGAGGTCGAGGCGCTCTTCTCGGTGGATCGCGACCGGCTGGCGGGCCGGCTGGAGGCGCTGGGCCTGCCGCCGGACGACGAGCTGCTGGTGCGCCGCACCGTCCAGCCCCAGGGCCGCAGCCGGGCCTACGTCAACGGCCGCCTGGCGACCGCCAGCCAGCTCGTCGACCTGGCCGCCGGCCTGGTGGACATCTGCTCGCAGCACGAGCACCACACCCTGGTGGACCCCACCACCCACCTCGACCACCTCGACCGCTTCGGCGCGCTGCAGCCCCTGTGCCTGCGCACGCGCGACGCCTACGCCGCCGCCGCGCACGCCGCCGCCACGCTGCGCGACGCCCGCGACGCCCTGGCCGATCGGGGCGCGCGCGAGGACCTGCTGCGCTTCCAGCTCGGCGAGATCGAGCGCCTGCGGCCGCAGCCCGGCGAGGACGAGTCCCTGCGCCTGGAGCGCGAGCGCCTGGCCCACGCCGAGCGCCTGGCCCAGGTGGCCACGATGGGAGAGCAGCGCCTGTACAGCGCCGACGGCGCCGTGTGCAGCACGCTGGAGCGCCTGGCGCAGGAGCTGGCCCACCAGGGCCGGCACGACGGCCGCCTGGGAGAGCTGGCCCAGCGCGTGGACGCAGCGGCCACCGAGCTGGCCGAGGTCGCCCGGGACCTGGGCGCCTACGCGCGCGGGCTGGACGCCGAGCCCGGGCGCCTGGTCGAGGTCGAGGACCGGCTGCACGCGCTGCGGGGCCTGGCGCGGCGCCA
Organism: Myxococcota bacterium; assembly: GCA_023150805.1. Lineage (GTDB taxonomy): Bacteria > Myxococcota_A > UBA796 > UBA796 > UBA2385 > UBA2385. The sequence goes on from JAKLKF010000001.1 coordinate 122,461, forward strand.
CGGCGGCACGCTGCAGGGCGCGCTGGACCACGCCGAGCTGGCGCGACAGGAGCTGGCGCTGCTCGACGACGTCGAGGACCGGGTCGAGCAGGCCGAGCGGGCGCTGGATCGGGCCCTGGCGGCCGCCGCGGCCGTGGCCCGGGAGCTGTCGGCGGCCCGCCACGGCCACGCCCGCGCGCTGGGCCAGGCCATCTCCGGCGAGCTGGCCGGGCTGGGCATGGGGGACGCCCGGGTCGTGGTCGAGGTGGCCCCGGCGGCCGAGGCGCGCCCGGGCGACCTGGCGCTGGAGGGCGCGCGCCTGGGGGAGCGGGGCATCGACCGGGCCGAGTTCCTCATCGCCCCCAACCCCGGCGAGGACCCCAAGGCCCTGCGCAAGGTCGCCAGCGGCGGCGAGCTGAGCCGCGCGCTCCTGGCCCTCAAGTGCGTGATCGGCGGCATCGACCCCGACGGCCTCTACGTCTTCGACGAGGTGGACGCAGGCGTGGGCGGCGCGGTCGCCGAGGTCATCGGCCAGAAGCTGCGGGCGATCAGCCGCGGCCACCAGGTCCTGTGCATCACGCACCTTCCGCAGATCGCCGCCTACGCCGACCGGCACCTGCGGGTCGAGAAGGTCGTCCAGGGCGGCCGCACCCGCAGCCGGATCGTCGCCCTGGACGAGGACGCGCGGCGGGAGGAGCTGGCGCGGATGCTGGGCGGCATCGAGGTCACCGACGCCTCCCGGGCGGCGGCGCTGGCCCTGCTGAAGGCGGCGGGCTGATGGCGCCTTCCCCCGCCGAGCTGCGGGTCGTCGCCGCCGTGCTGCACCGCGACGGCCGGGTCCTGGCGGCGCAGCGACCGGCCCACAAGAGCCAGGGCGGCCTGTGGGAGCTGCCCGGCGGCAAGGTCGAGCCCGGCGAGGACGACGGTACCGCCCTGCGCCGGGAGCTGGAGGAGGAGCTGGGCGTGACCGTGGAGGTGACCCACCTGGTGGACCAGGCCGTGCACGTCTACCCGGAGAAGACGGTGCGGCTGGTCGCCTGGGCCTGCGTCGTCGTCGCGGGCGAGCCCACGCCGCTGGAGCACCAGGCCCTGCGCTGGCTCGGTCCGGACCAGCTCCCCCAGGTCGACTGGGCCCCCGCGGATCTGCCCCTGCTGGCCGCCGTCCGCGCCCTGCTCACCCCGCACGGGTGATACCGTGGGCGCGTCTGGAGGACCGATGACCACCAAGCGCTCCCTGATCCTGGCGCTCCTGCCGCTCACCCTGGCCCTGGGCTGCCCCAAGACCGGCAGCACCGGCGGCGGCTCGACCGTCACCGACATCGAGCTGACCGGCATCGACTCGTTCGACAGCGTCTTCCGCGAGGCCCGCGACCTCGACGAGCGCTTCGACAGCGCCAAGGCGGCGCTGGATTCCGGCCGCACCACGCTGAACAGCGCGCTCGGCCTGGCCGAGGGCACGCCCTTCGCCGACGCCATCGCCGACCTGCAGGCCAAGGCCCAGGGCAAGCTCCAGGTCGCCGTCGACGAAGGCGGCGGGCTCAGCCTGCAGGCCAGCGACGCCGTCCCCGCCAACGTCCAGGCCGCCGTCGACTCGCTCAACGCCACCCTGGCCAGCTACAAGGCCGCCGTCGCCGACCTGGCCGGGGCCAAGGACGACATCACCTCGCTGGTCAACGCCACCAAGAGCTTCCCCAGCCAGCTCCAGTCGGACTTCAAGAACCTGGACCTGAGCCTGAACGAGGTGCCCGGGAAGCTGGAGACGGTGCGCGACAACGTCCGCATCATCGGCAACATGCCCGAGCGCGTCGACAAGCTGGGCGGCGCCATGCAGGACAACATCGCCGTCGTGACCGGCACCTTCGGGGGCGGAGGCAGGGGCGCCACCGCCGCCTCGCCGAGCAGCCCCACCACCAGCACCGAGCAGGGCACGCAGAGCGAGCAGGGCACCACCGCGCCTTCTCAGCCTCGCACGCTCAAGCGCAAGTAGCGCGCCCCCCGCGGCCCGCCGGGGGCCGGGGCGGCTGCCGCCCGCTCAGCGCCGCCGGCGGATCGCCAGGCCCAGCAGGCCCACCAGGCCGACCAGCGCCCCGCCCGTGGCCCCGCCCGGCGCCGAGGCGCAGGAGATGGCGCCGCCGCGGATCCGCCGGTTGCCGTCGCACTCGTCGCCGATGCCGTCGGCATCCTCGTCGAGCTGGTCGCGGTTCGGCGTCGTGGGGCAGTTGTCGCACCAGTCGCCCAGGCCGTCGCCGTCCCGGTCGAGCTGCGTCGGGTTCGACAGGGCCACGCAGTTGTCGCAGATGTCGCCCACGCCGTCGCCGTCCGTGTCCAGCTGGACCGTGTTCGGGATCAGCGGGCAGTCGTCGCACTCGTCGCCGTGGCCGTCGAAGTCGCTGTCGTACTGCAGCGGGTCGTAGGCGTAGGGGCAGATGTCGCAGGAGTCGCCCAGCGCGTCGCGGTCGCCGTCCATCTGGCTGGGGTTCTCCAGCCCCAGGCAGTTGTCGCAGGCGTCGCCGATGCCGTCCTCGTCGTCGTCGACCTGGTCGATGTTGGCCATCTCGATGCAGTTGTCGCAGACGTCGCCCAGCCCGTCCTGGTCGCTGTCGAGGTTGGTCTCGTTCAGGTCCTCGGGACAGGTGTCGCAGAGGTCGCCCACGTAGTCCCCGCACAGGTTCTCCTCGGGGTTCGGGGCGTCCGCCTCGGCGTAGCCGTAGGCCGGCTGCTTGGGGTTGTAGACACCCGCGCAGTCGTCGCAGACGTCGCCCAGCGAGTCCTCGTCGATGTCGACCTGGTCCTCGTTGGGGCGGTAGGGGCAGTTGTCGCAGCAGTCGCCCCGCGTGTCGCTGTCGCTGTTGCTGAAGTAGACCTGGATCTGGGTCGGGCAGTTGTCGCAGACGTCGGCGACGCCGTCGCAGTCCGTGTCGTACTGGGTGTTGTTGGGGATGTCGGGGCAGGAGTCGCAGGCGAGCTGGATGCTCAGCTCGGTCAGGTCGTTGGCGTCCATGATGGTGATGGAGCCCCCACCCAGGCCGTCCCCGTCGACGTCCATGTCCCCCACGAAGTAGCGGCAGCCGAAGCTGGCGTAGTCGATGTAGTAGTCGGCGTTCGGGTAGGGGTTGCCCGAGTCGTCCAGGTTCGCCGCGCAGATCGGGTCCGACAGGTCGACCGGCTCCTCCTCGCTGACCTCGATGCCGTTGCAGTTCAGATCCTGCGTCAGCTCGTTCTTGCAGGCAGCCCCGTCGTTCTCCCCCATGCACATGTCGTTGGGGAAGCCCTCGTACTGGTAGCACTCACCGGCGTGCGAGGGGGAGGAGAGGGCAAGGGAGAGGACGATGCTGGCCAGGGTCATCGGGAGCTCCAGAGGCGAGGCGCGCGGACCATGCCGCTTGACGATTCTCTCACAATCCAACCCCGACCGCCGCGGGAATCCCGCGGCGGGGGTCGGTCAACGTCGACGGCGCAGGGCGAGGCCCAGCAGGCCCACCAGGCCGAGCGCCAGGCCGCTGGCGGGCGCCGCGGAGGCGCAGCTCGCCGCACCGCCGCGGATCCGGCGGTTGCCGTCGCACGCGTCGCCGACGCCGTCGTTGTCCTCGTCGACCTGGTCGGCGTTCTCGTGCACCGGGCAGTTGTCGCACCAGTCGCCCACGCCGTCGCCGTCGCGGTCGAGCTGGGTCGGGTCCCAGACCTCGGCGCAGACGTCGCAGAGATCTCCCGCGCCGTCGCCGTCGGTGTCCAGCTGGGTGCTGTCCACGATGTCCGGGCAGACGTCGCAGGCATCCCCCACGCCGTCGCCGTCGCCGTCGGGGTGGTCGGGGCCGAAGTGCGCCGGGCAGATGTCGCAGGCGTCGCCGACCTCGTCGAGGTCCTCGTCCCCCTGGCCCGAGTTGGCGACATCCACGCAGTTGTCGCAGATGTCGCCCACCGCGTCGACGTCGCCGTCCTCCTGCCCGGGGTTGCTCTGCTCCAGGCAGTTGTCGCAGATGTCGCCCACCCCGTCGCCGTCGCTGTCGTCCTGCTCGTCGTTCTCGCGGGTCGGGCAGTTGTCGCAGGCGTCCCCGACCCCGTCGTCGTCGTCGTCGGACTGGTCGGCGTTCGGGACGTCCGGGCAGTTGTCGCAGACATCGCCCACCCCGTCGAAGTCCACGTCGGACTGCGAGGGGTTGGCGACCAGGATGCAGTTGTCGCAGACGTCGCCGACGCCGTCGAAGTCGGTGTCGGCCTGGTCGTCGTTGTAGTCCCAGGGGCAGTTGTCGCAGAGGTCACCGACACCGTCGCACTCGGTGTCGAGCTGGT